>CAZEWA010000103.1:0-17362 GCA_964515685.1 uncultured Polyangiales bacterium
AGGAGACGCAGGACAAGATCGACATCATCAAGGGCCGCCTGATCAAGAACTACGGTTACAACGAAGCCAGCGCCACCGACGTACTCGCCTTCGTGGCGAGCATCTTCGCGCGCGGTGACGTCAAGGACTGAGGTCGGTCCCGGCAAAAAAACAGGCGGCGTCGGGACTCTCTCCCTGACGCCGCCTTCTTTCGTTTTGTGCGAAGCGGTTTCTGCGCGGCGCGCTGAAGCGCCCTCTACGTCACTTGGCCTCGGCCCACACGAAGGTGACGCGGCGGTTGAGTGAGTTGCCGAAATCCGTTCCCGGCGCCGTGGGCGCGCTCGGCCCTACCCCGCGCACTTGCAGACGTTCAGCCGCAATGCCCGCCTGAATCAGGCGCTCACGCACGCTCTCCGCACGCTTTACGCTGAGCTCCTCATTGAGTTCCACCGAGCCGCGCTCATCCGCGTGACCGACGAGCACCACGGAGCCCTCCTGTTGCTTGAGCAGAAAGGCGACGTCGCGCAGCACGTGCTGGCCGATCTCGTCTAGGGCATTGCTGCCGGTCTGAAAGTGCACGACCTGCGCCTCCAGGGCCACGGCGCGCCAGTTCGCGCGCGGGTCAGGCGAACCTGGCTCCGGGCAGCCATCAGCGTCTTCGTAGCCGTCGTAATCCTCACTCGCGAGCGGGCAGCGGTCAGCTGCGTCGGGAATGCCATCGGCGTCCGCATCCTCCTCCGGGCAGCCATCTTCATCCGCGATGCCGTCGAGGTCTTCCGCTCGATTCGGGCAACGATCCACCGCGTCCAGCACTCCGTCGCCATCGTTGTCGGTCTCGGGGCAACCGTCCTCGTCTTGATAGCCGTCATGATCTTCGGCCAGCGTGGGACACGCATCGCGCTCGTCTGGAATGCCGTCTTGATCGTGATCGGCCTCCACCACGCGTGCCTGGGAAACGGGCTCCTTCTTGATCAGCGATCCGCGTACACCCGCGCTGAGTTGGGCTCGGTAAACCGGCGTCAGCCCCTCGTCCACAAAGCCGTACGCTCCCGCTACATCGACGAAGAAAGCCTCGTGCACGTAGCGACCGCCGAGCAGCCCTTCAACCCCCACGCGCTCCTTCGCTGTCACCGCGTTGCGGTCAGACATCACGGCGCGGGTCACACCCTCGAGGTGCACTTGAAACGGCCCCCGCTTCCACACAGGCCCGAGACCTGCGAGCAGTGTGTCTCCAAAAATCTGGTTGCCTACGACGTGGGTCTCACCTGTCTGGTAGCCTGCGTGAGCGCGGATCGAGAAGCCCGCGCCAACATCAACGCCAAATGTGGTGGCGATGCGAAAGCGCACGCCGGGATCGCCAAACGCAAAGGCATCGCTGCCTGTCGGCAACAGCAAGCCCGTCTGCGCGCTCCATGCAAAGCGCCCCTCACTTGGCGCAATCAGTGCGTAGCGCAGCGTGAGGTCTGCATCGCCCACGGCCGCCGAGCCTGCGCGCGGAGCCGGCACGCCGTTTGTGCCTTGAACTTGCTGATGCAGCAGAAGGGGTAGGCCCGCGGTCACTTCTACCTGGGGAGAAACTCCAGCGGCGACCTGTAGGTACCCATAGTCTCGTGAGCCGAGCCAATCTATGCTGCGCGAGCGCCCCGGCCCCCTCACTTCGCCTGTGGGAACATCGACTTTCGCAACGGTCCCATCATGACCGTAGCTCCACGAAGCCTCCCATGATCCACGAGGGAGAAGTCGAGCCGAAGGCAAGAGCGCACCGCCCTCCGAGCGTGCACCCGAAAGCCTTCCAGAGAAGGTATCGACGTGCTGTGCTTCAACAGTCGTACTTCCTGCGAGGAACACGCCCAAAAGCGAGCCAAGCAAATAGGTTCTTTGCTTCATTAAACTTGTCCAGTCATGTAAGAACCAGCGTCCCTCGACACCAGCTCAGCAGAAAGCCACACGCACGGGGTACTCACTCGCACTGTCCCCTCGGAAACACATCCTGGTAGCCGTAGCGAAGCTTGAGCCTTACATCTTCGACTCGACTCCAATCGATGGCGGCATTGGAGGGATGCAACAGATCGACAAGGACGGTGTACTGAGAAGCCAGAGGCAAGCCTTCAAGGCTCGCATTCCACGTCTTCTCAGGCCCAAACTCCCCGATGCCTGCCACCGGCGCTATCACGCGGCCCGCCGTGCGAAATCCGGTCGTCGGCGCAAAGGCCGTCGCGTCTTTCCCGAACTGCCCGACGTACGCCGCGATGTCGGGTTGGCAGGAGCGCAGTTGCCCTACCCCGTCGTAGGCAATCGACACCACGGGTCGTCCGCGACCGAGCTCGCTTCCCACGAGCTCCACCGCAACAGACTCGAGCTTGGCATTGCAGGTCCGCGAGAGATTCGCGAAAGAGCCGACTTGCAGATCGAATGTGGCCGAGAGCATCTGGCCGCGGTCCATGCGTTGCCCCAGGGTCTCGCGCGCCGAGTAGGCCATCTTGCGTCGCACGGGGGCCTCCGTGCGCCTCAGCAGCGCTTGAAAGCGGGCGGCAGCGGTACGGGCAGCGTTACCAGTGTCCTCCACCGCAAACCCCATCTTCAGCAGGTCATCGCGCAGCGACACGGTCAAGGTCTCGGTCGTCACAGGCCCGCCACAGACGCGCTGAAGACGCAGCATCTCGTTGGCTATCGCCTCGAGCTGCGACGGATTGCGGGCGAGCAAGATGGCCACGCGCTGATCGACGAAAGGCCGCACCGCGTAGTACTCGAGGGCGACGAGCCAGTCCTCTAGCGCCCGGCGCGCGCGGTCGAGACGACTCTCTGCGAGCGCCATGCGGTTGGCAAACGAGAACATCGCGTCAGGACTGCCGAGCAGACCTTCGAGGTCTTGCCAGCGCAACTGCATATTGCGAAAGCGTCCCTCGAGAAGCTGCGCGCGCTGGACCACCTCGAAATAGGCGAGCTCGCGCTGCCGTCCAGTCAGGTCCGCTTGAGTCGCCTCGTATTCGAGACGGGTCGCGTCCGCGAGCATGCTGCGAAAAGCGTCGCGCCTATCGCGCAGCTCCTGAAGATCACGATCGTGCGCGAGGTCGAGCTCAAGATTGCGATCGAGCGCGTCGATCAGCGCTTCGATCGTGGCCGTTGCACGATCGGATTGCAGATTCGTGAGCGACGCTGCAGCCTCGAGCCGACTGATTTGGTTCTCGTCGAACTGCGCGCCAAGCTCGGCGAGATCACTCAGATGCGTAAGCTCGGCCTCACGCAGAGCCTGTTGACCCGCCAATGTGACATCGAGAGACGCTGCCGCCGTGTTCGTGGCGAACGCGAGGGCTCCGAGAACGCTGCTCGCGATGGCGGCCGGAAAACGTATGGACAAGCGCGAGACGAACGACGGGTCCGTCGTGGCGCCGACCACCTTGGGCGTTGCGTCTCGAAAGATCTTGGCGAAGAGATCGACGCGATCGGCCGCGAATCCGACGGCCTGCGAGGTGACGTTCAAGGCATTGACGGCTTGTAGCTTCGAGAGATCCTTCTCGACGCCAGCGATCCGGATATCATTCCACGACTCGACGGCCGCGCGCTGCCTCTCGTAGGCCTGCTGCCTTAAGGTAAGGTCAGTCTGTAGCTGCCGGACCTCAGCCTCGATGCTCGCATCCTTGATAGCCCGTGCCTCGCGCAGCAGCGCCTCCACTTCGCGGTTCACCGAGCGCCGCTGGCCGTCCCATTCGCGCACTTTGTTTGCAAAGGCTTCGAGCGTCGCTCCCGTGAGGCTCGCCTGCTGCACGTGAGCGCGCAGCTTCTCCTCGGCTTCGAGCTTCGCGTAGCCCGCCTCCTGCAAGGAAAGCAAGGCGATGCCCGCCTCGGACACGGACTCCGCGCCCGTGGGCACGCGAACGTCGGCCACGCCTCCGCGCAGCGTGAGAAAGCCGCAGCGACCGGCGTCCACCGGCACATCGCATCCTGCCTGAATACCTACGTCTGCCGGCGAGCAGCCGCTCGGAAGGCCGCACAACGCGATGAGCTCATTGCGCAGGGAAAGCAGCTGATCTTCGAAGCGCGAGGCCAACACCGCCCCGTCCACCTTCGTGTTCTGTGCTTCTTCGAGCACGCGGTCGACGCTCGCCGCCGAGTCCGCGACCGCCTTGCGCGCAGCGTCCTCGAGCTCCCGTAACATCGAGCGAGCCGTGCGCTCTGGGTTGATGGAGCGCGAAGCGACCACCTCCGCGTCACGCGCGAAAATAAGCTTGTCGAAGGGAAGGGAGAGGCGCGCGAGCTCGCGCATCAAGACCGAGAAGCCCGCGCCAAACGTGCTGCCCACATGGGACGAGCCGGTCTCGCGGTTCAGCTCCTGCAACACGGCAGCCACAACGTACAGGCGAAAGGCGTGCGAGCGGACAAACTCTGCGCCTTCCGCGCGCCGTACTTCGTTTTGCAGCAGCACATTCCAGCGAGCGCTCAGGAGCACCAGCGCATCCATGGCCGCCCGCCACGAGCTCGCTAGCTCGAGCAAGAGGTCGCGCCGCCGCGAAAGCGCGAGCGGATCGGTGGTCGCGCGCGTGAGCACGCTCAGACCGGCGCGGTCTAGCTGGCCGAACACACCCTCGAGATGCGCGGCGAGCACGCCGGTTTTCCACGCTTCGAGGATCTGCTCGTTGTATTCTCGAAGGGTTGAGGCCAAGAACGGCGGCGCCTCGGCGCTCTGCAACCAGCGCAGCCGACTTTGCGTGTCGACCTGAAAGGCCGCGAGCTTTCGGCCCACGAACGCCTCACGCGTCGTGCGCTCGTAGGCCTCCGACAGGGCGGCCATGGCGCTTCCTGAGGCATCCGCATCCCGATACGCATCTGCCGCAAGCTCGCGCGCACAAAACAGCACAGGGCTCGGCCGACACAACGGCTTACTCTCCGACGCGCACGCCTCCAAGAATTCCTGAAAGCTCATTCCACCCGGATTGGGAAGATCCGGATCGAGCAGAGCGCGCACCATCTCGGCGATGGTCTCTCCCTCGAGAACCTTGTTTGCCACGCCGAGCGCACAGGCGCTGCGCACACTCAGGGCGGCCCTGCGGAATTGGTCGGCACTCTGAATGCCAGCGCAGGGAGAGGCTTCCTCTCCTGCTCCCTCCACCGACGCGAAGAGTTGCGCGTCACAGCTCGAGAACGTCGGCCGGTCGATAGGGCGCGCCAGGAAGTCGAGATCCTGCGCTTCCCGAACTTCCTTCCCGTAGGGGACGGAACCGATGCGCGACAGCGTGAACTCACCCGACACGAGCGTTATCCCTGGCTCGACCACACCGTCTGCAGATCTGCGCTCGAACAGCCCCAAGAAGCGATCCGAGAGCGCTCCTCGCAGGCTATCGCCATCCTCTTCAAACAACTCGACGCGCAGGGCTCGTCCCGCATCCGGGTAGAGGTCCTGACCTAAGTATCGCTTCGCGTCGATCGCCTGCGAGAAGGTCGCAACCCAAGCATGGATGGATTCGTCTCGCGTGAGTGGCTCTCGGACATAATCAGCCTGCTCCTGCTGGCCCGAAAGCGAGACCAAGGAGCTCACCGTCGTGGGCACCCATAGGTAGATCTCATCGGCCTCGGCCAAGCTCAAGACATCGCGCGGAACCGTCTCGATCACAAGCTCGAGGGGCAGGCCACCGCCGCCAAAGCTACGCGGAACGAACGTGCCTGCGTAGGCGCCGCCGCGTGGACTTCTCGGCACCAGGTAGTGCGTACGGCTTCCCATCGGCGTCACGAGCTGAATCGCACTCGCCTCAGGAACGTCGGCGGAGGCTCTGCCTGTCGGGATGCTTACCACGAACTCCGTGGAGCCCTGCGCACGCTGAACGCGCGGCGGCTCCCTGACCTCGCTATCTGGAACCTCGAAATAGTACCGGAGCACACCCGAGGGAAGCGGCCTCGCTGTGCGCAGTGTGGCCTCCACGAAGGGCGCTCCGCTCGGGACTTCCAGCGCCAAGGCAGGCCATTCGAGGATCTCGATGCCGCCTGAGGCAAGCTCTACCGCAAACGTCTCCTCGGTCGAGGTGGGCTCGGGAGTGCCTGCATCCGCACGCCCGTCGTCGCCATTCATGGAAGACGGATCGATGCAGCGCGCGCGCGCCGAGCAGACTTCGCTTACGAAGCAATCGCTGTCCGCAGTGCACTCCCACACGCACTTCTGCTGAAAGCAAAAGAGGCCCGCCTGACAGTCGTCGTCGAGGCGACAACCGTTTGTAGAGGCGAGCGCAACCGCCGTGCTGGAAGCGACCGGCGGGAGCGCGACCGAGATCTTCAAGGACGATTCACCACAGGCCGCGAGCACAGAAAGCCCGAGCCAAAAGGGCAGCGTTCTCATTCGCATTGCCCCGCCGGAAAGAGATCCTGGTAGGCGTAGGTGAACCGCAAGCGTATGTCATCGAGCGCTTCCCAGTTCACGTTGCCGTTCTCGCTCGCGATGGCGTCGATGAGCACGGTGTAGGTCGACGCGAGAGGCAAGCCCTCGAGGCCGCGGTTATCGGAGCCGTCGCTCCCGAAGGCATTTAGAGCAGCTACGGGAGAGACGCTGCGACCACTCGTGCGTAACGCCGCAATCGGGCCGAATGCGGTCGTACCAGGTGGCAACACCGAGACCACGTCCTCGATGTTGGCCTGACACGATCGGAGATAGCTCGTTCCGTCGTAGAGGACGCTCACCGTGGGGCGCACATGCGCGCCGAGTTTTTCTCCCACGAGTTGCACCCCGAGCGAGGCAATCTTGGCGTTGCAGGAGAGCGGGAGATTCGCGAAGTCTTCGAGACGAATGTCGAAGGTGGCGGCAAGAACGTCGCGAGATCCGATCAGGTCCCCCACCCTTTCGTCCGCGCTGTAGCGCACCTGCGTATCCACAGGGACATTGCCGCGACGCAGGATGGCCCGAAAGCGCTCCGCTGCGGAAACGACTGTCTGTGTTTCTCCGAGCTCTCCCGCTACGTCGAAGCCGACGCGCAACAGGTCGTCGCGCAGAGAAAGCTCGGCGACCTCGTAGTTCACTCGGCCACCGCACGCGCGCTCCAAACGCAGGAGCTCGTTGGCGATGGCTTCGAGCTGCGACGGGTTTCTCGCGAGCAGGATGGCGAGCCGCTGATCCAAGAAAGGGCGCACTGCGTAGTATTCGAGCGCCACCAGCCAGTCGTACAGAAGCTGCTTTGCGCGATCGAGTCGGGATTCTGCGCGAGCGAGACGGTTTGCAAAGGCAAAGATCACAGACGGACTCGCCATCAGGACATCGAGGCTGTCGAGACGCTCACGCAGCGCTTCGTAGCGACCGCTCAAGAGCTGAGCACGCTGCGTGACCTGCATGTACTCGTGCTGACGCTGCGAAGCCGTCACCTCGACCCGCAGGATCTTGGCCCGAAGGCCTTCTGTGTCGGCGAGCCGCAGGAGGACCTTCTCTCGGCGGTCGCGCAGCTCAACGAGGTCTCGGTCGTACGCCAGATCGAGCTCCAAGTTTCGACGTAGCGCGTCGATGAGCGCCTCACGACTTCCAGCCTCCCAATCGTACTGAAGCTGAAAGCCTCTCAAGCGCTCGGCGAGCGCCGAGAGAGCGTTCTCCGATTGCAGGGCCTCGAGCTCCGCCAGGTCAGATAGCTCACTGAGCTCGGCCTCGCGCCGCGCGCGCTGCTCCTCGAGTGCCACCTCGATTCCAGCCGCCGACGCATCCAGGGCGAACGCAACCGCGCGCATTCCGGTCGTCACTCCGAAGGCGCTCATGCCTATCGCGAGGCGCGCCGGAGCTGCGGTATCGTTGCTCAAGCCGAGCGCCTTGGGCATGCCATCAGCCCATACCTCGGCGATACGGTCCACTTCGTCCCCCGCCAGAGTCAACGCAGCACCAGCCTGCTTCAGGCCAGTGCTCGCTCCCATGAGCGCGAGATCGGCGTCGACGCCTTTGTAGCGGATGCTGGACCAAGCGGACACGTTGGCCGCTTGGCGCACGTAGGCTCGCTCTCGAATCTGCTGTGTCTCGCCTATCGTGCGCAGCTCCGCCCTGAGCGCGGCTTCCTGAATGTTCCACATTTCGTTGAGGAGCCGCTCGGTCTCGGACCACACCTTGCGGCGGTTCCGGTCCCATTCCCTCACCTTTTGTGCGAACGCTTCTGCGCTCTCATACTCGATCTGCGCGCGCTCTGTGTTGGCGCGCAGCTCTTCTTCTGCGACGCGGTGATCGAGTATGGCCTGCCGAATACTCAGAATGGCGCGACCCGCCTCCGACACGTTCTCCTGCGCCGCAAGGGTTTCGAAGGATGCTAGATCGCCCGTGCGCGTGTCCGAGATGAATCCACAGCGCCCTGCCTCCACCGAAACACGACACTCCGCGCGAACGTCGACATCGCGCACCTCGCAGCCCAGTGGGAGACCGCACAGCTCAATGAGCTCAGCGCGCAGTTCATCGATTTGGGCGCGCATACGCTCCGTCAGAACGATCGGATCGATCTCGGCACGACTTGCCTCCGCGAGCACGAGGTCCACCGATTGCTGAGCGTCGGCGACGGCGCGGCGTGCGAGCTCCTCGAGGTCGCCGAGCAAGGTGCGACTGTCGCTCTCTGGGTCCACCGAGCGCGACACCACGACCTCCGCGTCGCGCATGAAGACAAGCTCGTTGAAGGGAAGCGAGAGCGCCTCGAGTGAACGCATGAGCGCAGAGAAGCCGCTACCGAAGGCTGCGCTGCTGCCCGCTGAGCCGCTGCTTCGATTCAGCTCGGCGAGGATCGCCGCCGAGAGATAGAGGTCGAACATGCGGCGGCGCACTGCGTCGCGAGCCTGGACGCGCTTGATATCGTTTTGGTGCAGCGCGTTCCAGCGCTGGGCAGCGAGCTGCAAAGCCTCCATGGCGCCCTGCCACGTCTGGGTGTAGTCGAGCAAGATCTCCTTGCGCACGGCCTGAGCCTCCGCATCAGTCGGCGTGCGCGCAAGGACCTCGAGCCCCTCCGGCGCAAGCTGGCGCGCAAGCACATCGAAGTGTGCGTCGAGCACCTGCGTCTCCCAGCGCGCGAGGATGTCTTCGTTGTAGGCACGCAGCTCGCTTGCAAGAAATGCCGGCGCAACGGACGTGCGCAGCCACTCGAGGCGCGTCTGGGTGTCGACCTGAAACGCCGCGAGCTGACGTCCGAGATACCCCTCACGCGCAACGCGCTGGTAGGCGTCGAGCAGCGCTCCTGCTTGCTTGAGCTCATGGGTCTGCGTCTGGTACGCGTACGCAACCAGCTCCTCGGCGCAGCGCATCTCCGGCGAAGCAACGCAGTACCCTTGCTGCGCCGCACACTTTTCAAGAAACTCCGAGAACGGTAGCCCGCCTGGATTCGGCTGCGAGTCGTCCAAGAAGCCGCGAACCTGCGCTGCGGTAGATGGCCCGGAGAGCGCCTGCTCCGCTATCGCGAGCGCGCACATCGCACGCGACTCACTCTCGCTTGCGCCGAAGTTGGCCACGCTGTTCACGCCCTGGCAGGGCTCGTCGACCGGAGGAACCGGGAGAAACGAAGCGCGCAGTTCTTCGAGCAGCGTAGCGAAGGTCGCCTGAGAGCACGCCTTGAGGGCGACGGGCGCGGCGATCTCGGGTGTCCCTACCGTATCCTCGCCTTGGCTGGGCTGCGCGGCATCCGCAGGCAAGCGCGAGACGCGCACGGCCTCCATTTGCCCCGCGAGCGCGACCTGCCCAGGCATCACGATGCCATCGGCCGTGCGCGCATCGAATAGCCCAAGCCAACGATCGGCGACCGCACCGTGCACGCGCTTCCCTTCGACCGCGCTGATCTCGATGCGCAGGGCGCGTGTCACCTCACCGCTATCACGAAACAGCGATGTAGACGCGATTGCGAACGGATGGGCGACGCGCGCAAAATACACACCAGCTTCGCTATCGAAGCTCAGCGGACGCTCGACCCATTCCACCTCGACATCGCCCTTGGGACTGATGGGTGAGAACACATCTTGCGCCGAAGCAGGAAGCACGATGAAGCGCTCGGTGGCTTCTGCGAAGCTCGCGCCGCTCGGCACCACCCGTAGCCCGAAACGTAGAGGAATACCGGGTCCACCGAACTGCCGTATCCGAATCTCGCCTGCATAGAGGCCGTCGACCTGGATACGCGGCACAAGCATGACGCTGAAGCCGCCGAGCGCCGTGACGAGCGAAACGCGCTGAACCTCGGCCTCGCCTGCTAAGCCGCCCGCCTTACCGGTGGGCACAAGCAGCTTGAACTCACGTTTCCCCTCGACACGGCGGGTCTCCTGCGTCGTTCGCTGCTGCCCCTCCAACTGGACGCGATAGAGCAACGCGCCGCCCGGAACGTCGGTCGCCGTAGTCAGCCGAAGCTCCGCAAACGGTTGCCCGGGATCGATCTCGAGCTGCTGAGCGGGCGCCTCGAGCACCTTGATGTCTGATACTTGTGTTGGCAGCGTGGCGAGGAGCTCCTCGTCCAATGCAGGGCGACTTCCATCGTCGGGAACGGAGGCCATGCAGCGCCCGCTACCTGAGCAATGCGCGCCGCCTGAGCACGGATTTTCGTCGCTGCACTCTTGCGTGCAAGATTGCTGAAAGCAGAAGCGCCCTGCTTGACAGTCAGAGTCGAGAAGGCAGCCGAGCTTCGATGCCAAGCCGATTGCGGTGAGCGGCACCTCGGGCCGCGTGCCCGCTTGTTGGACCGAGAGCTCCACCTCGCAGCCGAAAAGCGGAACGGCACTCAGTATGAGCGCTGCGACGAGCGACGCGCGCTTCGTGTTAGGTGTATTCACGGCCGGCCTCAATTGCCCAAGAAGAAGATGGTTTGCGCGAAGGCATCCGCGCCGCCTGTGCCATCTGCACCCGCCGCGTTGACGTTTGGCGTGGGGTTATCCGACAGGTTGGGATTCACAGGCTTGATGCCCCCTTGGCCCCCAGCTCCGCCGTTGCCTCCGCCGCCTGCCTCACCCACGCTGATATAGGCAGCGGGCTCGGCCAAGAAGCGCGGAGGGAGGCGCATGAAGCAGCCGTTCTCGAGATTCCCATCGGCACGCGTGCATTGACGCACGAGCCCAAGGCTCACGCCCCCAGCGCCTCCAGCTCCGCCACCGCCACCGCCGCCATTGCCGCCGTTGGCGCCCTGATATTCAGGCCGATACGTGCCGTCGCTGCCGACGCGTCCGCCGTAACCGCCGGGTGCCGCGTTGCTACCAGGACTGCCGTCTCCACCGCGCCCACCGTCCCCGACCCCGATCGCAAATCCGGTGGGCGGTGCAGCCAGGTCGTACGCGTCTCCGAGGCGCAGGTCCGCGTCCGGGGGGGCGACGAGGATCATGCCGATTGCGTGGCCGCCGCGGCCACCGTTGGCTCCCGCAAGCCCTGCGCAGCCTCCTGCTCCGCCACCACCGCCGCGCACGCTCGCACCTTGGCAGCTAAAATAGCCGTCACGATTGATGCAGCCACCGCCGCCACCGCCGCCGCCGCCGTTCCAGCCGTTGCCTGGATATTGATACGTATACCCGAAGCCCGGGGACCACGAGACTGCGGTGCCGGGATTCAAATAGAATCGCCCATTGCCCGAGTAACTCCCACCGTTGCCCCCAAAGCCGTCTCTCCCGCGAACGGCCTGTGCTATCGGATAGAGCAGGTTGTTGTCGTCGTCCCAGGCTCGGCAGCCTCCGCTGTTAAGGCAGAACTGGTAGAGCCGATCGCCCCCTGCGGGCGGACGCCAGCGGTAGCCGCCAGAATTCCCCCCGTCGGGCGCTCGCCCCGTCGCGCAAACCTCACCGCGCCCTCCAAATGAGTTCAGGCCGCTCACATCGCCCTCACTCCAAAACTCCATCCACTCGTTGTCTCTGAAGGGATAGTTCGTCGGGGTGCAGTTCGTGTTCGCTGTGCAGCCATCACGCCCGTCCACGAGGCCGTAGCGCGGCGTTTCCGCGGCGCCGCCCGTGCCACCGTCGAGCGCGCGTTCGACCTCGATGTTCACGTTGCGGAAGCGTAGCTGGCTGCAGCCCAGGGCCGGACACTGAATCCCGACCTGCGCGGGCGCGCTGTCGCCGTTTTGAAGCAGCGCCCCCTCGGGCGCTCGCACAGAGAGATCGACCTGATCCAGAAGCAGCGACAGCGTCCCCGCAGAGCGTGCCTCGATTCCGGCGTAGGACTCGCCGTACGGATAGGGTGCATCCGCTCGGTCGGGGGCCTCACGCACGATGGCAGAGCGCTTCGCACCGCGAACCCAGCGCGTGTTGCACGACGCCTCATCGCAGATCACCGTGGCCGAGAAGCCACCGTACACACGTACATGCGGCAGCTCGTTGCTCATGATCATGGGCGGAACGCGCACTGCTTGGTTGGAGGCAAAAGCACCATCCTGCAAGTAGATGTCGCGACAAATCCCGTTGCCCGCGCAGGCTACGGCTAGGGCGCGCGCGAGGGTCGCCACAGGCCGCTGCGCGGTCCCGTCGTTGTTGTCGTTGCCATCGAGGGTGCCAGCTCCTGGGAGACGCACGAACACCGCCGCAGACAGATTGCCGTCGCTGCCGTCGCAGTTTTCGTCCTCGCCGTCGGCGTCGATCACATCCTCGCCCGCAGCGACGGTGCCCACGCAGGACCAGCCGGCCTGGCCGCATGTCCAGACGCCCTGACTGCAGACGCCCAAGCCCCCTTCGATTTGGCACGGAGCCGCGGCGCCTGGGCCATTCGGATTGGTCTCACCGTGCTCCGCGAAGTAGTCGGCGCCATCGTCCACGAGGCCATTGCAGTTGTTGTCGATACCATCGCAGAGCTCGATGGCGTCCGCCTGCTGCTCGAGTGTCAGATCAGGCACGCAGACGATGGCAGGTGGAGCGTCCGAAAGGCTCGCGCAAAACTGTCGCCCCGCAGCGCACACGCCATGCAAACCACTGACGCAGACGGCGCCCTCTCCCACCACACTGCCCGGGTCATCGGCAATGCCGTTGCAGTCGTTGTCGAGACCATCGCAAAGCTCGGGCGCTGCGCTGAGCACATTCCCTTCACCGATGCTTCCGCCACCGTATACGCCAGCGTGATTGTCATCGCAGTCAAAGCGATTCTTCACCCACGACGCCGGCACCGCGCCATCGCAGAAATATCGTGTTTCCGTGCGTGATCCGCGGCCATCGCCATCCTGGTCGCTCGCCCAGCGTTGATCTTCTCCGAAGCGCGCCTCACATCCAGTCTGCGCCTGGCCGTCGCAATCGCCGTATCCCTCATCACAGATCACCAGGCACTGAAACGCATTGTTGCTTTCTTGGCATGCGCGGTGACTGTTCGCGATATCTCCCGCGCGCCCCAAGCAGACGTCGTTGCAGGTGCTGCAATGCTGCTCGGAACCGAGCTGTTCGGCCCGATCCGAGAGGCCGTTGCAGTTGAAATCCTGCTCGCCGCAGGTGCGAGGAAAGGGATGATTCGGCGCGCGCGTGTCGTGGAAGGCCTGTGGATTGCTGTCGTCGCAGTCGACGTCTGTGTTCGGCTCGCCGAGCGGCCCGCAGCGACCGATACCGCGCAGGTCCCCGTCCGCATCCAGACAACGTCCGCAGGTGCCCTCGAGCGGCACGCAGTACTTCTGCGCCGCTTCGGGAGCATTCTGTTCGAGCGCCTCGCAGGCGAAGCCAACCGGGCACTCTGCTTGTTCAGCACAGCCCTGAACACAACTTCCTGAGGCAGGCGTGGCGTGGGCGCGCTCCATCAGACAACGGTCCCCCTCAGCGCAGGAGTCGTCGTCGACGCACGGCTCGCAGAACTTGGCCGAGTGCCCTTCCGCGTACTGAAATGGCGGCCGACAAATCGACGCAAACGGCACGCCGCGGCCGAGCGCTATCTCGTCGAGCTGAGCCGCGAAGGGAAACGCTGGGGGAGCGGCCGGGTAAGGGCTCTCTGCCGCATAGATGAGCTGACACGTGAACGGAACGCTGGCCCCACCCGGGCGATCGACCACGAGCGTTTCGCAGACTCGGGGATCGGTGGTGCAGGGGAGCGTACAAATGCCCTGACCTTGCGCGAGCGACGGCTGGATCTCGGAGAGCGCGATGCGATCGGCTCCAGAGGTGTCTGGACGATTGAAGTAAACCTCAATCAAGCAGTTCCCACCAAAGACCGCGCATTCTAAGTCATCACGACAGAGCCTGTAGGACGAAGGCGCGAAGGGGACCCGGATAGGCTCGCGGCTCGACGCATCCTCTTCGACCTGAGCATCTGCAGGCAGGGTTGCATCCGGACTCTGCGCATCGAGCAAAGAACCGTACGACGCGTCCCACTCAGCCAGCAGGCAGCGCCCCGCCTCACAGACGAACCCCGTCGGGCATTCGTAAGTATACGCACAGGTCTGCTGCGCTGCTTCCTGCTCCTTTTCCCCGACGCATCCCGCTCCCAGTAGGAACGCCAAGGCAAAGGTCCCCCAAACCGCTTTTTCCATGTGTGTTCTCTCGGCGAAGCCAGAAGCGGTTAACACACGCTTCACGCGAGCCTCACCCAAAAAAGACGCACTTGTGCGAGCGCGCTACGTTAGACAAGGCAAGTAGGGCAGCCGCACGGAGATCGACTCCACACGATTGCGGGGGCACCATTTTCACGAATGGGCGGGGGTGTCAACCCAAAGGCTGGCCCCGACCGCACGTCAGTGCCACGCTTTTGCGAATGCTTCTTGACCTCGCAAAGCTTTCCATCGCAGGCCTCAAGCTCTCACTCGCGCGCGAAGGCCACCTCGAAGATCGCCTGTCGGTGCAGAACGGCGAGAACATCTCGGGGAGGCTCCTCACAGACCAAAGCGGTGTGCGGCTCGAGGAAGTTTTAAGCACCGCGCTCAGCTTGGACGCTCTGCTCTTGACCTTCGGCAAGGTGACGCTCGAGGCCCTCACCGGCGCAGCGTTCGAGCACATGCGCACCGAGCTTCGCCTGCAACATGGAGAGGCCTCGGGCAGCATTTTCGCCCAGCACACGCGTGCAACGCAGCTCGAGGTCCGTGTAGGGGCGCTGGTCATCCGCGCCGAACTGGAAGCGCAGTCACTCACGCTCGAGCTCGTGGGTTCGGCCGGCCAAGTTCGCGCCGAAAAGGCCACGTTTCGCGGGCTCCACGTGCAATCCGGCGAGTTGTCAATCACGAGCCCCGCGCTCGACGTGGAGAACCTGACCATCGGCTGGGGGGACCCTCAGTTCCGCATAGATTGCGACGCCGCACGCGCCGAGGAATGCGCTTTCAAGCGTGACGCATGGTCCGCGCGAGCGAGCGGACTTGAACTCAGCCAGGTACACGTGCGTGGCAGCGAAGTCTCCGTAGACCGAGTGCGGTTCGCGCACGTCGAAGGCTCCGCAGAGTTTGCACACGGGCGCCCGAGTGAGCCTCGTCCACAAGCCACGACGCCCAAGCTTCCGCTGTGGGACATGGCGCTGCTCGATCGGCTCGCGGGCAATCTCATCGCCGACATCGAAGTAGATCTCTCGGTGCCCATTCTCGGCCGGCGCCGCGCGACCCATGAGCTTCGCGTGCCCGTCGAAAACGGCAGCCTCGACTACATCACGCTGGAAAAGGGCCTGTCGCGACTCGAGGACTCCTTGCTCGATTTCGCGGTGCGCGATGGCGGGCTCGCGCTCGAGCTTGGCTTGCCTCTGATAGGCTCGCGCGGACGAGGCAAGCCTATCCTAATCTGGGATCTCAGCCCCGAAGATTACCGCCTGGCAGAGCAAAAGCGCGTGCGCCTCGCTGTGCTGCCCAAGCTGCGTCTGGCGAGCGCGCGCCAAAGCGAGCCGCCGCCTCCAGAGTCAGGCGCGAACCCATCACGTTTCTCGTTGCGCAGCCTGAGCGTAGCCAACGTGCACACGGACCTCTCGCTCGGCCCGCGTCCTCTCCCCATGAACGCGGTGCTGAGTGAGCTGGTGTTCCAGAGCCTGCACCTCCAAGGCACCGTCCACCACGACCCAGAAGCCCCGAGTCGCGCCGGTCTGTTGCGCACCGACGCGGACAGGGTCACAGCGACGCTACAAGCCCTCCCGCTCGGCACGAGCGAGCTCGGCCTTACCCTGCGCCTCGGCCGCCTCGAAGACGCCTCCCTGCGCTTCGACGACATACGTCTGCGTCATGTCAGCTGCGCGCTGACTGAGCTGTCTCTCGAGAGCGTGCGCCTCAGCCACCGGGTCGAAGCCTAGGCTCCAAACGCCCACGAAAACTCGCTGCAGCGCTCACGGCTTGAGCTGCTTGGCAAGGTTTGTGGCCCGCGGCGCGGAGCTGCCACGAGATCGACACCCGGCCCCCCGCGCCAGGTTGCAAGGGGCTCCGGAAGAGGCCACCTTTGCATCCACATTAGAACGAACGTTCGGTTTTGCGAGCCACCCATATCCGGCTACGGCTCGCCCATGAGGAGACAGCATGCAAGCGCCCTATGAGTTGCGAGGCAGCGTGGCCGTCATCACGCTCAACAATCCCCCGGTCAACGGCCTGAGTCATGCCCTGCGCACGCAAATCGTGGCGGGAATCGACGCAGCAGCGGCGGACGACAAGGTCAAAGCCATCGTTCTCACGGGCTCCGAGCGCGCGTTTTCGGGCGGCGCCGACATCAAAGAATTCGGCAGCCCCAAGGCCTTTGCCGAGCCGAACCTACACACGGTGATCGAGACCGTGGAGAGCAGCAAAAAGCCCGTGGTCGCAGCCATCGGCGGCGCCTGCATGGGTGGGGGCCTCGAGCTCGCCCTCGGCTGTCATTACCGCGTTTCACTGGCTGACGCGCAGATTGCTCTCCCCGAGGTCAAGCTCGGCATCCTGCCTGGCGCAGGCGGCACCCAGCGCTTGCCGCGCGTGGTGGGCGTGGAAGTTGCGCTCAACATGATCGTGTCGGGCGAGATTGTGCCTGCCAAGAAGCTCGAGGGAACCAAGCTCTTCGACCTGGTGGTCAGCGAGAAGCTGCTCGACAGCGCGGTGGCCTTCGCCGACAAGGTGGTAGCCGAGAAGCTGCCGCTCAAGAAGGTGCGCGACCTCAAGATCAGCTACCCCGAGGCCGCTGGCTACTTCCAGTTCGCGCGCAACACCGTGGGCGCGATGGCCAAGAACTTCCCCGCGCCGAAGAAGTGTGTGGACGCGGTCGCAGCCGCTGTGAACAAGCCCTTCGACGAGGGCTTGCGCATCGAGCGCGATTTGTTTGCCGAGCTCGTGCAGAGCGACGAGTCCAAGGCCCTGCGACACGCGTTCTTCGCCGAGCGCGCGGCATCCAAGATTGCAGACGTGCCCGAGAACACGCCCGTGCGCGAGATCGCCAAGGTCGGCATCATCGGCGCCGGCACCATGGGCGGCGGCATCGCCATGAACTTCCTCAGCGCCGGCATTCCCGTGGTGCTGCTCGAAGTGAAGCCCGAAGCGCTGGAAAAGGGCGTGGGCATCATCCGCAAGAACTACGAGAACTCGCTCAAGAAGGGCAAGCTCACGCAGGA
>CAZEWA010000104.1:0-7957 GCA_964515685.1 uncultured Polyangiales bacterium
CCACGAGATCGAAGGCTTGCAGCGGGTCGAGCGTCAGTGGATTGCACCCGGGGCGAGCCAGAACGTGGCAGTCAGGTTCTTTGGCGCTGCCTTGCGCTGAAACACGACGGTCGCTGTGCCGGCATCGTCAGATTGGCCTGCATCGGCTTGGGTCGCGAGTGGTTTGGGTGCGTCGTCACAGCCGGGAGTCCACAAGCAGCACACGAGCCAGGCGCGGTCAGAGCTTCGCTTCATGCCAAAGCCATGCGTGCGACCGTACCGCACAAAGCTCTACTCGAGCCGGGCTTCCCAGGTCACAGGGACATTGGGATCGAGCGTGAGTCCAACCGAGCAGTACTTTGAAACGGAAAGGCTCACCGCGCGCTGGAACTTGGCCTCACTGATGCCGACGTTCGCCACGAACACGAGTTTTATGGTGCTGAAGGGGGCAGGGGCGGTGTCGGGGCGCTTGCCTTCGACGTCGACGCGGAGATTCTCGAGTGGCTCCTTTTGCTTCCGCAGAATGTGCACCACGTCCATGGCCGCACAGCTCGAAAGCGCGCTGAGAAGCAGCTCCATCGGGCGCATGCCTCGGCCTTCACCACCGATGTCAGGTGAACCGTCGACGATGAGGGTGCCGCCAGAGTCGGCTGTGGCTTCAAAGGCGGCGGTGCCGATGCGGTTGAGGCTCACGTGCATGGTCTTCATGGCTATCGTTCCTTACTCCGCTTTCTTTACTCTGCTTAGTCCGCATCGAATAGAGTCGTGGACAGGTAGCGGTCGCCGCGATCACAGATGATGCAGACCACGGTGCCATCACGCCCCTCAGCCGCGAGCTCGGCGCACAGCTTGCGTCCCGCCCACACTGCGCCACCAGAGCTTGCGCCTGCAAAGAGGCCCTCCGTGCGCGCGAGCAAGCGGGTGGTCGCTTCGGCGTCGCTTTGCTCGATGTCGATGATGCGGTCCACGCGCGACGGATCGAAAATCTTCGGCAGATACTCGGTGGGCCAACGCCTTATGCCTGGAATGCTCGAGCCATCCGTGGGCTGGCAGCCGACGATGATGATAGAAGGATCTTGCTCTTTGAGGTAGCGCGAGACGCCCATGATGGTGCCCGTGGTACCCATGGAGCTGACGAAGTGAGTGATCTGCCCGGCGGTTTCGTGCCAGATCTCTGGTCCGGTCGATTCGTAGTGAGCGCGCCAGTTGTCGGCGTTGGCGAATTGGTCGAGCATTGTATAGCCCCCGCTTGCGACCTTCTCGCGCGCATAGTCGATGGTGGCTTCCATGCCGCCAGCTGCCGGCGTGAGCACCACGGTGGCGCCAAAGGCACGCATCGCGCGCACACGCTCGAGCGTAGAGTTTTCGGGCATGACGAGCTCGATGGGGTAGCCGCGGGCCGCGGCGATCATGGCCAGGGCGATGCCCGTGTTGCCACTGGTGGGTTCGATCAAGCGGATCCCAGGACCGAGTTCGCCCCGCGCCTCGGCGCCGAGAATCATGGCCAGCGCGGGCCTGTCCTTGACGCTGCCGCCGGGGTTGTTGCCCTCAAGTTTGGCGAGCAAACGCACACCCGGCCGCGCCACGGAGGGCGCAAGGCCTGTCGAGATTTCCACCAGTGGCGTTACGCCCACAGCATCCACAATTCGCTGCATCGCGGATAGTTTACCCGAGGCTCGCGGCACCGCCCAAGGCAGAGTACGTTTGGGAGCGCATGCACACAGAGCCCAGGACGTTTGGTGAGCTCGAGGGCGCGATCGACGACGTCGTCGCAAGCTACACCGGGAAGCTCGAAATCGACAACCTCGAGAGCGCCGCGCTGCCGAATAAGCGGGCGGTCATCGAGGCCGTCGAGCACCTAAAACCCGTACTTTTCATGGGTTTTTACAGCACGCACAGGCTCGGCCCGAGCAACTTGCGCGAGGCGGTGGCTGTGCACCTGCGCGTGGCCCACCAAATCTTGGTCGAGCAAATCGAACGTGCGCTTACTTACGATCACTGGATGGGACGCAGCGAGAAAGTGCCGCCCAAGGGCTGCTCCGAAGATCTTGTGCTCACGTTTTTACGCGGTTTCCCGGAATTGCGGCGTGTGCTCAACGAAGACGTGCTTGCCGCTTACGAGGGTGACCCCGCGGCCAAGAGCATCGAGGATGTGGTTTTCAGCTACCCCTCGATCGAGGCCATCTCGTCCTACCGGCTCGCGCACGGCCTGTGGCAGATGGGCGTGCCCATGATCCCGCGCATCATCACAGAGCAGGCGCACGCGCGCACGGGCATCGACATCAATCCCGGTGCGCGCATCGGTGAGCGTTTGTTCATCGACCACGGCACAGGTGTTGTGGTGGGTGAGACCTCGGTGATAGGCAACCGCGTAAAACTCTATCAAGGCGTTACGCTGGGCGCGCTCTCCATCCCCAAGCGCGATCCCTCAGGCAAGCGCCACCCGACCATCGAAGACGACGTAACCATTTACGCAGGTGCCACGATCCTCGGCGGCGACACCGTAATAGGTGCGGGCTCGATCATCGGGGGCAACGTGTGGCTTGTGCACTCGGTTCCGCCAGGATCCAAGGTGTTTGGCCGCGAGCGCGAGGCCGAGCCTTTGCCGAAGTGACCTAACTGCGTCGCGACCTGGTCTACTGATTTTCGGCGACCGGCTGCGACCTGGACTCGCTAAACAACGGATCGTGAGCGGCGTTTTAGGTGCATTCGCCTCGAGTCCGCATGCGGCATTTGCTTGCAGCTGCCAAGCTCGCCCCACCATGAGTGAGACCGCCGTAGAAAGTGTGCGCCCCATTTCGACGGGACGCCTCGAGTTTCTCCTGGGTGCGCTGTATGCGGTCGCGCCGATCTCCATCGACATGTACCTGCCAGCGATGCCCACGATTGCGCGTGAGCTCGGTAGTTCTGCCACGCTGCTGCAGCTCACGCTCTCTGCGTTCTTCGTCGGTTTTGCGCTAGGGCAGTTCGGCACGGGCCCACTCATCGATAGGTTTGGCCGCAAGCGCCCTCTGCTTGTTGGACTCGCGCTCTTCGCTTTGGCTTCCGTGGGCTGCGCGCTCGTGGACTCCGCGGAGTGGCTGATTGCGTTTCGATTTTTGCAGGCATTGGGCGGCTCGATTGCAGTCGTGGTACCGCGTGCTGTGGTGCGTGACCTCCACTCCGGAATCGAGAGCGCGCGCATGCTGTCGCGCTTGATGCTGGTAATGGGAGTTGGGCCCATTTTGTCTCCGTTGTTAGGCGGATATCTACTCAGTGCCTACGGTTGGCGTTCCATCTTCCTCGCGCTTGCTTTGGCCGGTGTCGGGCTGTTTTTCTGGTCTTTACGGTCGCTTCCCTCTTACACATCGGCCGCGAAAGCACGCGAAGGCTTTGGCCTTGCCGTGCGCGCACTGCTTTCCGAGAGAGACTTTGTGCGTTTTGCGCTGGTTGGGGGCTTCGCGCAGGCTGCGATGTTTGCGTACATCGCGGGTTCTTCGTTCGCCTTCATCGACGAACACGGTTTGAGTCCTGGCCACTACAGTCTGACGTTTGGCATCAACGCCGCGGGCCTCATCCTGTGCGCGCAGATCAACCGTCGACTTCTGCTTCGTACGTCCGCCAAGGTTATCTTGCGACGCGCGAGCTTCGTCGCTTTTGGCGCGGGCAGTGCGCTTCTCTTCACGACCACGCAGGGCGTGGGCGGCGCGTTTGGACTCGAGGCGTGCCTATTTGTCTTTGTCTCGTGCGTGGGCTTCATCGGCCCAAACAGCACATCGCTCGCGCTCGAACGACATGGTGCGCGCGCGGGCGTGGCATCGTCGCTGCTCGGCTCAGGCCAGTTTAGCTTGGCTGCTGCAGCATCGGCCGCCGTGGGCGCGCTGGGTGCGTGGGGCGCAGTCGCCATGGGCGCCGTGGTCGCCCTTGCCACCGGCCTCTCGTTCGCCTGTGGGAGAGAACGTAGCTAACGAAAGCGCCTCGAGCAGTCTTGCTATTTTCCTCACGGCCTCTGCTGGCTAAACGCTCAGAGCGAGCCGGGATCGAAGAGAGCGAGGAACTGTCCACCTTGCACGAGCTCAGAGTCCAGGCCGAAGTGGGCCTGCACATCGAGCAAGAACCAGCCATCGCCAAGTAGGTCAGAGGCGTCGATGATGCCCGAGGCTTCTTCGTCTCGCGTGAGGAAGTTTGGCGCGCCGGGAGCGAAGCGGTCCGGATCGTGATGCGCGACTACAGACAACGTGTCGGTCTCGATGTCGTAGCGAAGAACGCGTCCGATGTGGTCGTTTCCGCCCACGTCTTCCACGATCATGATGTGTCCACGACGATCGATCGCGATGTTGTCCATCATGAGCTGACCTTCGGTGCCGTCGAGCAGCATCTCGATGGTGCCTCCAAGCTCAGGGTTGGCAGCGTCTGCAAAACGCAGGCGCCACAGGCGACTGTTGCCCGCGACGCTGGCAGTGGACACGAAGTAGAAGTCGTTAGGGTTGAGAGGATCCCAGGCGCCGTCTTCTGGGCGCTGGAACGACGTGGCTTGCACTTCACGGCTCGCGCGCTCGAGTTGGGCGCCGGTCCAGTTTTCTACGTTGCCCAGCTCAGCCGCCTCGAAGGGCACCGTCGGGATGCCCGTGGCGGGGTTTTCGTTGCGATAGCCGGGTACGCTGATCGCGAAGAGTGTGCCGTTCGTGAGGCCTGCGCGGTCGATGACGCTTCCGGTTTGGGTTTTGGTGCCCGCGTAGACATAGACCTGACCGCCGTCGCCGTCGTCGAGACCGATGACCACGGTACGCTCACCTGTGCCGGGCGCTGCCACGGCATTCTCGAAGGAGCACTTGCCGAGACGCGGAAGCTCGTAGCTGTTGCCGTCGAGTGCGTGGGCAAATGCACGGCCCTCGGCGCCAATCTCTTCGCCGTTGAGGAAGAGTCGCTCTTCGGTGCCGAGGCCTGTGACCGCATCGTAGAAAGCGCTCACATCGGGTAAATCTGCCGAACAGAAGCGGCCCATGGCTTCGCCCTTCACTGGCGCGTCATAGACGCTCAGCATGGGGTTCCAGCGGGTGACCTGCTCGATCAAGTCCTCGCCGTGCAGGACGGCCATGTCGGACTTGCGGACGCGCCACTTCGATACGAACGCGCCAGCAGCGCCGTGCGCGCGGCGAATGCCGTTGTTCTTGTCGAGTTCTTGATTGGCCAACATCGTGAAGGTGCCATCGCCATTGTCGAAGGCGCCAAGACCATCGGGAATGCCCACCATGCGGTAGGGCGTTACGCCATCGGGCTTGAGATTCGTGCTGTCGCCCACGGTCAACAGAGCACGCACCTGCACGCCCGGAGCAGAGGGCAAGAGGTAGCTCGCTTGGGAGCTTGTGACGCCGGGGATATCATCCGCGGAAGCGGCATCGGATGAACCGTTGGTTTCGTCAAAGTCCACGCTCACATGGGCGCGACCGTTGCGGATCATTTCTAGGACAACGTGGGCCGCTTGTACGACCTGGACGTGGGCCGCCGTGGGTTCGCTGTACCAGGTGGGAATGCTGTTCGTAAACACGCCGTTGCAGGGAGCGTTGAAAGCCTCGCCAGTAAACGAGACGCGCCCAACAGGCAGCCCCTCGAGGCGGAAGGTTGAGGCCTTGCCGGAGGTGAGCGGAAGCAGACGCGTGAGCTTTCGCGCGCTGCTTTCGATGTCTACCCGCAAGCAGCTCGCATCCGCCGGGGCCTTGGCCAGCGCCAGCGTGACAGCTCCTTCCAAATCAGCCGAGCTGTCTTCCGATTTAGAAACTTCTGCGCAGGCTGAGGCTCCGAGTGAGAGCAGCATCGCCGTCGCCATCCACTTTTGCGTTCGCATCATGACTCCTCGTGTTGGTCGGCTGGACTCTAAAGTCCTAAAGTGTGGTTCCCGTCACATCCCGGCAGCAGGTTGACGACACCCACGTTCCTACATGCGCGCGGGTTGCCTGCTCGTCACGTGACAGTCAGACGGTTGGCAATAAGGCTGGGTATCGTCTCAGCTCTGTGACAGCACGCGCATTCGAGCCTGTCAGTACCGCTTCACTCGCGGCCTTTCGCCTTCTGTTTGGGCTTGTAATGTGCGTGGCCGTGGTGCGGTACTGCGCAAAGGGTTATCTCGACGCACAGCTCATCGAACCGTCTTTCCACTTTGTCTACGAGTTCGCGCCCTTCGTTCGTCCGCTGCCAGCTTTGCTCTTACGAGGACTCTTTGCGCTACTCGCATTTTCTGCCTTGGCCATGGCATTCGGCTTCTACTACCGCATCGCAGCCGGCATTTTTCTCTTCGGCTTTAGCTATGTGGAACTGATCGACCGCGCGACGTACCTCAACCACTACTATCTGGTCAGTTTGCTCGCGCTCTTGCTGTGGCTGCTTCCGGCCGGCAAGCAGTTCTCGTTGGATGTGCGCGCGGGACGAGCACAGCGCAAACAGCAGATGCCCCGCGCGATGCTCTGGACGCTGCGTACGCAGGTGGGCGTGGTGTACTTCTTTGCGGGCGTCGCCAAGCTCAACCACGACTGGCTGCTCGAGGCGCAGCCCTTGCGCATTTGGCTCGGCGCGCATCGAGACGTGCCCTGGATAGGTCCGCTGCTCGGGAGCGTGCCCGCGGCCTATGTCGCAAGTTGGGCGGGGGCGCTATTTGATCTGAGTGTGGTCATTCTCCTGTCGCAACGCCACACCCGGAAGCTTGCGTTTGTTGTGCTCGCAATTTTTCATGTGTCGACCTGGTTGCTTTTTCCCATCGGCATGTTTCCGTGGATCATGATCGCTGCGGCAACCGTGTTCTTTGAGCCAGACTGGCCCAGCAACTGCTTCAAGGTGTGCTCACGCAGCTTGGCGCGCTCACGCAGCTTGGCGCCGCCTGAGGTCGGTCCGCCAAGCGTTGCGATGTTGCCGAAGTGGCTCGCTACAGGACTTGCGCTGCATCTATCGCTGCAGGTGCTAGTTCCGCTCTCTCGGCAGGTGTGGTTTCGGGACGCGGCCTGGACGCTTGAAGGTTTCGATTACGCCTGGAACGTGATGGTGGCGGAAAAAGTGGGACATGTGCAATTCGTGCTCGAAGACGTGCAGTCTAAGCACAGAGCAAAGCTTGACCCACACAAATACCTCACGGCCTCACAAGCCCATGCCATGGCGCAGAGTCCCGCCTTGATTCGTGATTTTGCACGCTACGTGGCGCATGAGTTCTACACCAGCACAGGTCGCAAGGTGTCGGTGTACGCCGAGGCCTTTGCTAGCCTAAATGGTCGCCCCTCAGCACGCCTTGTCGACCCTCAGATCGATCTTGCCGGGGCACTTCCGGCCAACTGGATCTTGCCGCAACCTGACCTTAGTCCCCATCGCCCATAGAGAACGTGAGCATCACGCCCAGGGCACTGGCCACGTCTACCTTCAGCGTGATTTCTAGGGCCTTGAGCGCTTCGGTCGCCGCTTTCAGCGCCTGAGCGTCTTCGCGCGCGACGTCTTCGATGGAGCCGTTGAAAGCAAACACGGAGGCCTTGGCTTGTTCGAATGCGGAGAGAGCCCGCACGTAGATTGGCTCGGAAGTCGCCTTCACCAAGCTGCCTATGCCCGGCGTGCGTCCCCCCACGTAGAAGCCCTCGGTGGCGCGCAAGAGTGCCTTGCTGACCTCGAGCGACAGGCCACTCAAGCTGGCCTCTGAGCTCTCGCGCCCTAGCCGCCCCCTTGCACCAAGCGCGAGCACAAGCTCGAAGCGTTGGGCCACCGTTTCCACACTTTCTGCCATTTGGTTGACGAGCAAGCTCAAGCTCTCCTGCCCGTCTTGGGCAAAGCGAGCAGCGAACACCGAGCCGTCGCCCAACGTGGCTGTAGCTGCATCGGCGTAGTTCTTCACGTCGCGCGCCAGGGTTTCCAGCAAGAGCCCAAAGCGTCTCGTGCGCTTGAAGCGGGTGAGCAGCTCGGTGCTCTCCGCCCCAAACAGTAAGTACTCCATGGCGTACAAGCCCTTGAGGTCGACACCGACTTCTTC
>CAZEWA010000104.1:8057-17319 GCA_964515685.1 uncultured Polyangiales bacterium
CGCCAACCTGTCGCTCTTTGCATGGAGTAGGCGACTCAGAGGAACGACCTGCTCGAGCACGATGCCGCGCAGAACGGCCTCGCGCGATGGTGCGCCTGTGCAACCGAGGGACAAGCCGAAGCTGTACAGGCTGGCGGCGGCTCCGAACTGCAGCATGAAATCACGTCGATTCATAAGATTTCAAAGCGAATGGAGGAAGGCGAGCAGGGCTGAGCGCTGGGCTCGCGCTAGGTTTTCATAGGAGCTGCGTGCGTGTTCTGCCTCGCCACCGTGCCACAACACGGCTTCCTGTAGATTGCGGGCACGACCATCGTGCAGGAA
Source organism: uncultured Polyangiales bacterium (assembly GCA_964515685.1). Taxonomy (GTDB): domain Bacteria; phylum Myxococcota_A; class Polyangia; order Polyangiales; family DASUME01; genus DASUME01. The sequence continues at coordinate 8,379 of CAZEWA010000104.1, forward strand.
GAACGTGTGGCCGTTGACCTTGGCCACAAGTCCAATCCCCCACAAGGGCGGTGTGCGCCACTCGTTGCCGCGGGCCGCGAAGGTTTTACGCCCGTCGGAGAGCGCTTCGCCCATGTCGTGCAGTAAGAGGTCGGTGTAAGGGTGGATGGTTTGTCCTGACAGTTCAGGAACGTCTGGGTGCGTACCTGTCTGTAGTGTAGGTACATGGCAGCTTGCGCAGCCGATGCGTTGAAACAGCGCCTCGCCGGCAAGAACGTCAGGAGCGTCCAGATTGCGCCGCGCGGGCACTGCTAGGGTCTGTGCGTAGAGAGTGACGCTCGAGAGGGCCTGGTCGCTGACTTCAGGGTTGCCGCCACTCGGTAGACGTAGCGCCGCGAGTTGTCCTTCGGAATGATTTTCTGAGGCAAATAGCGAGCTGGTAAGTCCCATGTCGCCAAGGAAGGCCGCCGCACTCTGTTGTCTTACGCTGGGCTGTTCTGCCTTCCAGCCAAAGCGACCGATGCGCGGTACCTGCCTGCCATGATCCCAAACCAGGTTGGTTCGACCCGAAATGCCGTCACCATTCGCATCTTCTGGATCGGCAAGGGCCAGCAAGCTGCTCTCGGGGATCGCCTCCAACAGGCCGAGGCCTATGATGAAGGGTGCCACACGCGGTGAGAGGTGAAGCGTGTCTGCGGTGGGGCCGTAACCGAGTGCTTCGACACGGTACGTGGGATGCAGGAGCTCGTAAGGCTCGCCGTCGGGAAAGGCGCCAGAAATGGCTTCATAGGTCACGTAAATGTCGGCTTCGCGTGGCGCGCCTGGTAGCGCTGAGCCTTGCAGTTGCGTGCCGTACACCGGGTCGGGAAGAGGCGCGCCGTGTGGTCCCTCGCCTTCGATGCTGATGCGCATCAGCATCGAGCGCATAGGTTCGCCCGGTTCAGGCGGGCGTCCACGGCCATCTTTGAAGTGACAACCGGAGCATGAGCGTGCATTGAACAAGGGGCCCAAGCCATCACGGCCCGAGGCGCTGGCAGGTGCGCTCACCCAGTTCTGGTTGAAGAAGGAATTGCCCACGAAAAACTGAGTACGATGGGATTCGCTCAGGTTGGGTGCAGGTAAGCTGAACGCGTCGCGTGTGAAGTCGAACACGGTCGCTCTGCCGCCTGCGCGGGGCGTGGCCGAGGCGTGGGCGCGCTCGCCTTCGCAGCCCGTGAGCAGCGACGAGCCGAGCAGCAGTGCAATCCAAAGGGAAGACGGGTTCATGGTAGGTTGGCTCGGGCACTGGCAAGTCCGAGCTCCGCTCCAAGCGATGCTGCGGCCTTGACGAGGGTTTGGGTTTGCGTTTGCAGCGCGCGGATGCTGAGCGCGACCGCGACGCGGCCGGGACTGTTGTCCGAGCCGAGAATGGCTTGATCGAATGGGGCGGGAACCGCCTTGGCTGCCCGCACGCTTTCGCGAATCTGTGCCTTGAGTTGTTCGCCCTGGGCTCTTGCGACCGAACGCACGAGTGCACACAGACCGAGCCCTTCCACCTGTGCACCGACACGGGCACGATAGCGACCGAGGCACACGTTCTCGATGCCAACAGCGTTACCGACGAGATCGAGGTGCGTGGTGTCGCTGAAGCAGGAGTGCTCGTTTTCCTGGTCCTTGGTCTCGTAGGCTACGGTCAGACGTTCGCCCGAGAGCTCTGGACCCGAGAGGGAGCCCATGCCCTTAAAAGCCAGTCCGAGCGCGGCATGCACGGGGAGCTGTAGGAAATGCGCACGAAAGTTGGCGGGCGTCTCGGGCTTCCAAGCTTCTGCCACCTGAGCCAAGTGTGCACGGAGAAGCTTGCATGCGAGCAGCAGGTAGCGTCCGCGTCGAGCCTGCATGCTGTTGTTTGCTGTTCCGAGAAAGGCTGCGTAAGTTCGATTTCCTGGGCCAGAAGCCGAGGTGTCTTGTCCCCACAGCAAGAACTCGATGACGTGGTAGCCGGTGCTGACGCTGGTTTCGCCTTGGCTCAAGTTGAGGCGCGTGAGCAGCGACTCATCGAGCTCTGGGTAGGTTTGAACATCTTGGATCACGCCCGGAGGTAGGTTCGGATCGTCCGAGTCGACGTAGTTTTCGTCAATGGGCCAGCTGTTGATGAAGCCCTCGACTTGGTCGATTGGCCCGTCGTAAAACCGATAGACCTCGGTTTCGACATAGGGCGCGCGGGCAGAAATCCAAGCCTGTTTGGCTGCAGCCAGTGTCTCTGTCGAAGGCTGGGCCACCAGCTGCGAGGCCGCCCGTTCCAGTGTGTCGGCACCCCGCAGGGCGTCCACATAGGCGGCATATGCGATGTCTGCGTAGGTGCGGAGCGCGCTCGCCGCGAGCGTGGTGTCGAGCGCTGTGCGTGGCCGCTCTGGTTCCGCGTTGCGGCACGCACTGAATAGGACGAAGCCCAGCCAAAGCAGAGCGCCCGTAAGTGAGAATGGGAGACCAGCGCGCAGGCGTATCATACGCGCCGGAACCTAAATCAGTCGCTGCGCATCCGGTAGCCCGGTGGGCGTCTTGGCACGGGCTTGTTACCCGCGTGTTGCGCAGCACGCGAGCCACCTCGGGTGCTCGCTTCAACGCTTTGAGGCTGCATTTGACACTAAGAAGCGCTCGAGCACGTCAGCACCGGTCTCGGCGCTTTCGAGCTGTACAAGCTTCATCTGCAGCAACTGACTCTTGGTTTGAAACGAGGGTTCGCTCAACACGCGGTCGAGCATGTCGAGCAATTGCGCGATGCTGGTCTTCGCGATGTCACCGTGGAGGCCGATGCCATGGTAGCTGATGCGCGCCGCGTTGCCGGGCTGGTCGACGTCGAGCGGAAATACCAACATTGGCACGCCGTGCAATACGCATTCCTTCACGCTGCCGAGGCCGCCGTGCGTGATCATCAAGCGCGCTCGCTTCAGCACGGAGAGCTGTGGCGCGCGTTCAACCACGCATACATTTGCGGGTGGCTCCAGCGCCTCTGGCCGCATGTGGCGTCCGGTGGCCAGCAAGAGCTGCAGTTGTGGCCGCTTTGTAAAGGCCTGCAGCAGACGCTGGAAAAAGCCGGGCGTGTCGCCCGTGCGGTAGAGCTGACTGCCTAGGGCGCAATATACGAGCGGTTTGTCGTTTGCGAGGCGGCCAAAGTCGAACGCCTCCTCCTTGCGCGCCAGATCCACCGACTCGACATAGTGGCGATGAGGCGAAGCTACACGTGGGAAGTCGAGTTCCTGCGCGCAGAATACAAGCTCTTCGAGTCCACGCAGCTGTGGCATGTACACCGTCTGACTGTCTAGCTCCTGCGACCTGACGTCAAAGTCTGCTGCCAATCTGCGTGAAATTTCGTAGGGCGGACACATGCCTCCCACCGCTGCCAATTGGGCGCTCAGCTTGCGCTTGAGCAAGAACCGGTGCCACGCAAGGTTCGTACGAAGCTTGCCAGGCGCGCTCGTTTCGTAGGTCAGGCTGCTGCGGAGCGGCGGGCTGCCAGGAGACTTCGTCTGGGGTAGCGAAGTATTCAGGAGCACCTGCGGAATGCCGGCCGCTCGCGCCCACAGTGAAAGATGCGTTTGCGTCACATCCACCAAGAGCGCGCGCGGACGTTCGCCGAATGCGTTCGCCCCCTTTATGCGCAGACGTTCGGCCACGTTTTGGTAGTGCGCCGTAATCGCGCGCCGCCGCCGCAACAGAGCGAGCTTGCCGCCCTCTCGCTGTGTTTCGGCTTCAACCAAGTCTGGAAAGAACGGCACGACGGGAAAGGCCTGCGCCTCGATGTATGGAGCAAGGGCAGGCGCGGCCAAGTAGCGGACGTCGTGACCGCGTGCCCGCATAGTCCGCATCAGCTTGAAGCTAGGATTTAGATGGCCCGTTTCCTGGAGCATGGCCACGAGCAGGGTGCCGGCTGCGCTTGTCATCACGGAGGAGCATGGCTCACGATTGCGGCTTCGAGTAGTCGCGCGTGTAGGCGTTTGAGTGTCGGGGCAAGTGGGCGGTGTAGGCATGCCGCCGGAGCTGAGTGAGTGACCGCGTCTAAACGAGCAAGTGCCGCCGAGCGCACTCTCCTGGCTCGGCGGCCTGAGTGTGCTGCGCGAAGGCTATGAGCCGACTTTAGGTATGCCTCCTACTCGCAGACGTCGCCCACATTGTTAGCGTTTCCATCGAACTGATCTGGATTGTAGTGATCAGGGCAGTTGTCGCAGCCCGAGGGCACACCGTCGAGATCTGGGTCCTCCGAGTTGTCGCCGTTCACGCAGATGTCGCACAGGTCTCCGACCCCGTCGCCATCTGCATCCATCTGGTCCACGTTCGCAAGGGTCGGGCAGTTGTCGTACGCGCCGCAAGCACCGTCTTCGTCGATGTCGCCGCCAACGGAAGGCGGACAGCTCGCGCAGGTGAGCCCGCAGCCTCCGGCCATTGCGATACATTCGCCGTGCCAACGCTGGGTGCAGCAGCTCGGGTTGAGGGCGCACACGCAAGCTGCGATGACCGGATCGTTGCATCCAGGTCCCTCGCTTGAACCGCAGCAATCGCTACCGCAGGATCCGCAGTCCGATGGACACGTGCTGCAGCTCTCGCCTTGCGCGGCGTTGAAGGGGCTTTGCGCCGTGTACTGGTCGCAGCGGAAGTCGCCGCAGGTCGGGCATGCACCGCAGTCTGCCGCGCAGGTCGTGCAGTTTTCACTCTCGGGTGAGCAAACGCCGTCCCCGCAGGAACAAGCGTTGCAGTCTTCACTGCAGTTTTCGCAGCTCTCGCCGTCCTTCGCGCTGCAAATGCCGTCTCCGCATAGGTCGGGGCAGGCGCCGCAGTCCGCAGGGCAGATGCGACAGGTTTCGCCGTCGTTGAGTGAGCAAGTTCCGTCGCCGCAGGTCGGAGGGACTTCGCAGTAGGCGCCGCTGTAGCCTGCATCGCAAGCGCAACCGCTCGCGCCGTTGCAGGTGCCGTTACCATAGCACTCGGGGCCACAGGGGCAGTCCCCGTTGTCGTAGTTGAGCTCCCTGCAATTGAGGCGCGGGTCGCACCGCGTGTTCCCGAGTTCCCACTCCTCGTGCGTGCACTGACCGTTGCAATCGAGGATGTAGCCGCTCGAACAGACAGGGCGAGTGCACTCCCCGCCATCGTAGTTGTGGACCTTGCAGTTGAGGTTGTTTGTGCCGTTGGTTCCGTCGTCGCAGATGCCATTCGGGAGCAGGTGCATCGGGTCCACGCAGCCGCTGTCGCAGTCAGGTATGAGTCCTGCGGTGCAGAACACTGGCTCGGGAGGGACGCACAGGCTCTGATCTTCTTGCGCTTCGGCCACTCCGCCGTTGCCTGCAAAGTCTGCGAGCAGAACACGCATGTAGAGGTCGTTGAACCCGAGCTCGTCCTTGAGCTTAGCGGGATTGGGCTGCCACGACGTGATGAGCGGCCCCCCTGCGGCGTTGCGCACGAAGACGCGATCGATGTCCTCGTACACAAAGTCGATGGGCGAGAGGAGATTGAAGGGCAGCGGTGCGAGGGTGCGGAAAGCGAGGGTGCCACTGGGCTCGAGGACAAGAGTGCGAGGCCACAGCAGGTCCGAGGGCCCTGGCACGACCTCACTGACACCCGTTTCAGTCGCCACGTACAACGTTGCGGCATAGCGTTCCGCGTTCACGCGGTCTACGACGACGCGCCAGAACGCGGTGTCGAGTGTGCCGAACTCCCCGCTGGGTTGTGGCGTGCAGGCGAGGCTCGGACCGCTCGTTTGGCCTTCGCATGCGTCGCCGGTGCCGTTGTTGTCGCTGTCGAGCTGGTTCGGGTTGTAGCGCCATGGGCAGTTGTCGAGCGGACCGTCGCCCTTGTCAGGTACGCCGTCGCCGTCTACGTCAGGGTCTGCACAGTCCGGTATTCTGTCTACGTCTACGTCAGAGTAGCCTGGCATGCCCGGCAGACCGCAGGGGCAGGCACCGGCTTTGGAGTAGAGGACCGGGACATCTGCAAAAGCAAAACGTTCGTCCGAGCTCACGCTGACTTCGGCAAATAGTATGGTCTGCTTCGAACCCTGGTTGGCAGCGAGCACACGCCTATCCCAGGTGGCGACGACTTCGCCTGTGGTCGGGTCGAGTGTGGCGGGCTCCCGACGGAAGATGTGTACGTCACCGGTGTTCTGTTTGACGAAGCCCGCCACGAACGTTGCAGATGCCACTTTTGCAACATCGCTCGCTTCGACCGTCTGCTGCACGGTGGGGCCTGCGCTCACGTCGCAGCCTGGCTGCGCGTTGGCAGGTGGAGCCACGAGCGGGCCTGAGATGCTGGCGAGCAGGCTGAAGCCCTGCGCAGATTTTTGTGTAAATGAGGTTTGCCCAGTAAAAAGCGGCGGCAGGCTCGGTTTCTCTGCCTCTGCGTAGAACTGCTTGAGCAGATCGCGCCAGCCGATGCCTTCGCGCACCGCATCGTAGCCGTTAAGGTAGTAGCCACGCGCACCAGGGAAGTAAATGGAAAGACCTGTGGAGGCCTCCTTGGCTCGGCCGTAGCGCGCGGCGACTACCAGTTTATCGAGCGAAGCGAGGACCGTATCGCGGTGCGACGCCAGGGCGGGAATTGCGCTGGCGAGGTGGCGTGCAAGGTCTCCGAGGTCGAGCATGTGATAGGCCCGCGCGGGATCCGCGTGGTAGCCATACTGCACGCTGAGCAGGCGCGACTTGGTGAGCGCGGTCTTGTTTGCGTCGAGGGACGCGGAGAGCGCGGTTACCAGGTTGTTGAAGGATATGGACACATCGGGGAAGTGCTCGAGGTCGAGCAGGTTCAGCGTGATGTCGCTGTGCTTACGCTCGGCACGTGCTTGCGCGTAGAAACCCTCGATGAGTTGTTGGCCCAGATCGACCGGCGTGGCGCCGGGATTTTCACTCAGGTAGTTGAGGCTCGTGCGGTAGTTCCAACCGTGTCCGGGCTCGAGCTCTTCGCTGGCAAGGAGGTAGCGCGTGAACGCCCGGAACGACTCCGCCGAAACGTAGGTCGACATCAAGCAGGCATCGAAACCGATGAGGTCGAGCTCGCTGACCTCGGCGCGCTCGAGCCCAACCTGGATGGCGCGCTCGAGTTCGTCGTGTTCGAGCCGGTCGTGGTTGGCTTGGACGTCGCCACCGTACCCCTGCCACGCATTGCCATGATTCCACAGCAGCAGCGCTTGATTCTCTGCGGGGTAGTTTGTGAGGCCCCACTCGACAAAGTCCGCGAGGTTTTTTTCGTCGCCGGTGTTGGTCTCACCGAGATCAGCGAGCTCTTCGAGGCTGCGCGAGCGTACGCGTAGGCGCTTGGTGGACTGAAAGTTCGGGAGACCGCCTACGCCGAGCTCGTAATGGCCTTCGGCGCGGTCGATCTGCACCAAGACTTGCACGTCCTCCGATTGTTGCGCCGTGATCATCTCCTGCAGATCATCAATGGCGTATTTCTCGAGGTTGTTGTCGGCCGCCATGTAAATGAGGAGCGTCCAGGCTGCCTTCTTTGGGAGCGCTGCATCGGGGTCGATGCTGGCATCGGGCTTGCCGGGCGGAAGCTTAGTACCCGAGTCGACCGGTATCATGGGCTCTGTGTCCGCATCGCGCTCGTGCGACGGCAGGCCCGCGTCTTCCTCTAGGGCGCCGCTGTCTCCGGCATCGCGGCTGGGGTTCGACGTTGAAGTACAGGCCGCGAGCGCGAAGGCGAGCGAGAGTGACAAGAAATAAACGACGCAGCGGCCCATAAACCTCTTTGCTTCTCGCTTCGAATACAGACGAGAGAGCGCTTCCATGCCTGGAAGTATACGGAAGAGGTCGAGCAAGAAGTAAGAAGTTTGAGGCCTTTATTACATCAACTGTGTGCCCCGGATGGAACATGGCCTCGTATGGGTTGCCGTGCTTTTGCAGTCTGACGAGCTGGTGATCCGAACGGCCGCGAATCGCTAGCCCATTGCCCAATCGAAATAGGGTAAGGAGCCCGGGCGACGAGGCTACGCAAAAAACGTAAATGTAATTTCAGAGGTTAGTGAGCTTGCACCTATACTGAGCGCGCCTGTCGTGGGGCGGCGGGGCGCGTGACCTCGGAGATAGGTCGCGGGTTGTAGGAAGTTTTCGGAAGGGGATGACGTGGTAGGGAACGTGGGCTCCGGTTACAAGCGCTGGGGCGCTTTCGTCGTTTTGCTCGGGGTAACCGGAGCTGGCATCTGGTACACGACGTCGCAGCAAGAGTCGAAACGCAAGGTGTCCAAGGCTGTCGTGGCGCCTCTCACATGCACGTTCACGACGCACACGACGCGCAGCTTCTCCCTCTTGCTAGAAGCCAACTCGAAGGTCGACATAGGGCAAATGCTGCCGTCGGCCCGAGGAGGCGCTTCGTCCGTGCAGCCGCAGCGCGTGGGCTTGCAGGGCAAGTTGCACCTGCGTGTCGTGGAATCGGCTGGCGATGGAGCGACACTCGCCTTTTGGCTAGAGCTCTCCAAAGAAGCGCTTTCGACCGCCCAGGCGAAGGCAGAGATGCTCGCAGAGCTCGCGCGGCCCGTGCTGGTGAAGGTAGACCCGCTATGTGAGTTCAGCGAGTTCGGCTTCGAGTCAGACGTCGGGCCCGGTGCGCGCAACCAGCTGCGCGGCATCCTTCAGTCGGCGCAGATGGTGCTCGCGAAGGAGCCCAAGAACGCCGCCTGGCAGCACTTGGAGTACGACATGGCTGGGCGCTTCGGCGCCAGATACACACGCGAAGCTGGACGAGAGCGCGGCGTGCGTAAGACGAAGTTCGGCTACCTCGAGGTGTTTCCGCCCGACGCGACCCAGTCGTCGGAACCCACTGCGCGCAGCGAAAAGTTGTCCGTGCAGGTGCGTGGAAGTGACACGCTAGCCATCTGGGCCGAAGACGGGCAGTGGTTCGATGAGTTCGCCAGTGTCGAACGCCTCCTGTTCATGACGGGCAACCGGCTGTTGGCAGACGTTTCGACGAAACTCGTTCTCAAGCGGCTGCCTGAGACGAG
>CAZEWA010000105.1:0-2574 GCA_964515685.1 uncultured Polyangiales bacterium
CCCTTTTCTGCGGCGCGCTCTGCCTTGAAGGCTTCGAAGGCTGCCTTGCGCTCTTCAGGCGTGACCTTGCCGTCCTTGTTGGTGTCAGCCTTGTCGAAGCGTGCGACAGCGCGGCTCTCGAACTCCTGCAGCGTCACGATGCCGTCGCCGTTGGCGTCCATCTTCGCAAAGCGCCCGCCGTGGTTGGGCTGCGCCGAGGCCATGCTGGCGCCAGCGAAGGTGGCGAGAGCAGAGAGCATGAGGAGGGTGCGCTTCGTGTTCATGGTTCGTATCTCCTGGGGTCCGTTGTTCGCTTGTGTTTGTGCAAACGGGGCAGCTCAGGAAATCCGTCGCGGCGTGGCGAAGTTTTTTCGGCGGTGCAGCGAGCATGTAGGGGGAGGGGGGACCACAACGCCCATCCAAGAACCCGAACCACCGGGGAGGGCATTTTCGGGGAGCTGAGCTTGGTCATTGGGGTAGGCCGAGCGCGAGCATGTCGCCGGGCGAGCGCTCGGGAATGCCGCGCGGGGCGAGCGTGGCCAAGACGAGGCGTGTCACGCCTCCCGAGATATGAAGCTCAAAAAGGCCGCGCGGATGACCATCGGCCCTCCAAGCGAGCCCGCCCCCGACGCTCTCCAAGAAGGTCTCGTCGAGATGCACCTCCGTGGCCCCGCCGCTTATGCGCACGGCGATCGCACTCCCGTGAGGTCGTACGAGTGTCAGCCGATCTACGCCCCCGTGCACGTGAATGGGCACCCGTCCGTTCGGTTCGCCCAGTTCGAGCAGTGCATCGCGGACGCCCCCGTGCACGCTGAACTCCGCGAGCCGTACGGACGCGAACTCTGCACGTAGGTTGCTGACACCCCCCGAGATGGCGATAGACCAGGGCAGGCTGGGGCTCAGCGCGACCTCGGCGTGGGATTCGCGACAGAGACCCGTCCAACGTGAGTAACCCACTTCCACGGAAGCGCCTGCGACGTGGACGGAGGGCACGAGCCCCTGAAAGTCTGCGCGCATGAAATCGAGATCCGGCTCCCGAATCGAGGTCTCGTGCAGGGTCCAGTTGGCGCTTCCGCCACGCACCTTGAGATGGCCCCATTGTTGGCCCGAGAAAGGAATCCGCACCTCTGCCTCTCGTGTCATGAGTACCTCCAAATATGTCTTAGTTAATGAGACAAACTAAAACACAAGGCAACGAAAATCGAAATTCCATAATAATCATGCTAGATTTGTGTGATTGCGGTGACGTGAAAAATACCTTATTGTCTAAGACAATGCGTGATGGTGACACATTAGTGATCCCTCCAAATGAAGAGGGGCCCGAGGTGGATGCTTGCCGGGAGCTGGCCAATCACAGCGTGCTGTTCAACGAGGCCGTGGCCGAGCGGCTCGGGCTCAACACCACCGACCAACGCTGCTTGGACCTGGTGGAGCGCGCGTCCCGAGAGGGGCCCGTCACCGCAGGCAGGCTCGCAGAGCTCACCGGGCTGACGACCGGCGCCGTCACGGGCGTGCTCGATCGCCTGGAGCGCGCTGGTTTCGTGCGACGCGAGAAAGATCCCGAAGACCGCAGGCAGGTCCAGATCAAGCTCGACCCGGAGCGTTTGCCCAAACTCGCGGCGCTTTTCGAGCCCTTGAGCGAGGGATTCGCGGAGCTGTCGTCTCGGCACACGCCGGACCAACAGGCTGCGATCGTCGCCTTCCTGCGCGGAGCCAGTGCGCTGCTCGCGCGCGAGACGCTACGGCTGCGTAGCGAGGAGCCCGACGTGGGCGCGTCTCCCCGAGGCATCGAGGAACTCGCGTCTCCGCTGCACGCGATTCGCGAGGGCCGACTCGAGATCAGCCGTGGAGCCTCGAACCTAGCGTTGAACGCCATGCGCGGCTCGCTGCTCTATCGCGTGCGCTACCAGGGGCCCGCGCCCAGCGTGCAGGCGCGCGAGGGGCATGTGCACGTGCAGTACAACCGCTCGACGCTGCGCCTGTTCGACTTTCGCCGGCATGCGCTGCAAATCGATCTCAACGAGCGAGTTCCCTGGGACGTCGCCATCCGTGGTGGGGCGAGCAACCTCAAGGCTGACCTGCGGGGGCTCGTGCTGCGCCAGCTGGAGCTCAAAGGTGGGGCGAATCAGGTGAGCTTCGAGCTCCCGCGCGCCGTCAGCACGGTCTCCGTGCGCGTCACAGGGGGCGCCAACCACCTCGCCTTTACGCGTCCCAAGGGGGTCCCGGCGCGCATTCAGGTGAGCGGAGGTGTCAGCCACCTGATCATCGACCGGCTGGAGCTCGGCGCCGTCGGCGGCACGATGCGCTGGGAATCCCCCGATTTTGCGAGCGCCAGCGATCGTTACGACCTGCAGATAAGCGGCGGCGCGAGCCATCTCTCGATCGGAGAGTGCTGAGCGCTCTTTTTGCGTGAGCGCTTGACGACTCCGGGGGCGCGCTGTTATTGAGTATGCACTCATAAATGGCACGCCCGATTCGCATCGACGACGAGGTCATCCTGCGCGCAGCGCGCGAGGTGTTCCTCGAGAAGGGGATCTCCGCCACCACCGCGGAGATCGCGGAGCGCGCAGGGGTGGCCGAAGGCACGCTGTTTCA
>CAZEWA010000105.1:2674-13807 GCA_964515685.1 uncultured Polyangiales bacterium
CGTTACTTCGAGGCGGAGCTGCGGCTCGGCCGAGTGCGCGACGTGGATCCCGAGATCCTGGCCCGCGCTTGTGTGGCCGGGGCCGTGCATTTCGTGTTCATCGAGGTGCTCGGGGGCTATCACGGGAAGCTGCCGATGCCGCAGGGCATGTACGTGCGGGGCATGATCGACATCCTGCTGCTCGGCGTGTTGCCCGAGAAGCCCGCCGAGCGCACCGCAAGGCGCGCCGAGAAGCCCGCCGAGAAGCGCCCCCGCGCGCCTCGCGGGCCGAAAAAACCGCTGAGATAGAGAGTCGCACTTCGTGATGAGGTGGATCGTGCTGCACCGATTATTGAGTAGAAAATCAATAACTATCCTGTGCCTGGGCGGACTCGTATGCGGGACGCGCCCACCGTCCGCGCGGGCGCTGGAGCCGCTCGACGCGTTTCTCGCGTCGGCCAGCACGCGCGCGTTCGACGTGCGTGAAGCGAGCGCGCGCAGCGGAGAGCAAGCGGCCGAGGCGCACAAGAGCCGGGGCAAGCTCTTGCCGCGGCTGAGCGCGACCGGCCGCGCCCTCTACAATCAATACGAGATCAAGGCGCAGCTTCCCGAGCGCTCGGCCGTGATCACGCCGCAGTTTCAGCGCGACCTACAGATTCAGGCGACCTTACCTTTGATCGACATCGCGGCCGTACGTCAGCTCGGCGCGAGCAAGGACGCCGTGCGCGCGGCCGACGCGGACCTCACGGCGACCCATATCGATGTCCAGCGCGCGACCGCCCGTGACTACTATGCCTTGGTGGCCGCCGAGGCCTTGAGCCGCGCAGCGCAGCGCACGCTCGGTGCGTCCGAGCGCAACCTTGCTTGGGTGAAGGAGAGGGTGGCGGCGGGCGTCGCCTCCGAGCTCGACCAGCGTCGCGCGGAAGCCGAGGTAGAGCGCAATCGTCAATTGCTGTCCGAAGCGGACTATCAGCGCGCCCTCGCACGTCGTGCGCTCGAGACGCTGACGGGCAAGACCCCCTCCGAGGGCGCGCCTGCCCTCGCCGTGGCGCTCGATCCTGAGCCGGCGCTCGAGGTGTTCTCGGGTGAGGGCGCGAAGCAACTCCCCAGCGTGGTCGGAAAGCAAAAGGAAGCCCAGGCCGCCGACAAGCGCAGCAAGGCGGCGCGGGGGGCGCTCTACCCAAGCGTCGACGCGGTAGGCACCCAGACCTTCACCAACGCCACGGGCTTCGGCGAACCGCGGTACTATTCGGTGGGCGTGAGCGCGACCTTTCGCCTCGACGCGAGCGCCTTTGCCGCGCTTTCGGCCGAACGAGCGCGCGCCCGCATCGCCCACGTTCGCGCCGAGCGCAGCGAACGTGCGGCGCTGGACGCGATCCACGACGCGTGGTTCGACGTAGCCCGACAGATCGAGAAGAGCCGAGCCGCGCGCAGCGAGCTCGAGGCAGCCCGGCTCGCGGTGCGCATCGCCCGTGACCGCTACGGCGTGGGCACCGCGACCTTCCTCGACGTGGTGCTGGCCGAGCGAGATGAGCTGAGCGCGGACGCACGCGCCATCGAGGCGGACGCGAACCTGTGTCGGGCCCGCGCGGATCTGCGGCTGCTCTCGGGGCGCGCCCTCGAGTCCCACCTCTGCGGGGCCACACCATGAGCGAGACCGTGTCGATAGCCACTGCTTCGGATCCTTCGAGTCCAGAGCCTGCGCGTGAACGCCGCGCCGCGCGCGCAAGGCCCATCGAGACCCGGGCCACGTTGCGCGAGCGCATCTTCACCATGGGCAAGATCGGGCTGTCCATGATGTTTCACGACAAGAGCAAGCTGCTCGGCACCATGGTGGGCGTGATCTTCGCCGTGGTGCTGTCGAACCAGCAAGCGGGCACGTTTCTCGGGCTCTTACAGAAGAATGTGATGCTGGTGGACAACTCGGGCGCCGATCTTTGGATCGTCCCGCAGTCGAGTGAGTCGCTGCTGTCCGCTGCGGGGCAGACAGTCAACACAGCGGCGCTCCATCAGGCGCGCACCACCAAGGGAGTGGCCTGGGCGGAGCCTACCTTACTCACCATGGGCAACGTGCACCTGCCCGCCGGTGGGACCCAACAAGTGCAAGTCATCGGAACGCGGCTGCCTGATTGCAAGGGCGGACCGTGGAACCTGGTCGCCGGTCGCTGCGAGGATCTGGCGGGCCCCGACACCATCATCGTGGAGCACGGCGAGCGGAGCACCCTGGGCGGGCTCAACCTCGGCAGCGTGCGCGAGATCAACGGCCGCAACATGACCGTGGTGGGTTTCACGTGGGGGCTCATCCCGTTCGGTCCCTCCTATGCGTTCACCAACTTCGAGACGGCGCGCGAGCTTGGGCGCGCTCCGAGCGATCAAGTGAGCTTCGTGTTGGTCGGCCTCGAGCCGGGCGCGGACCTGGACGAGGTAAAGCGGGCGCTCGCGGCGCGGGTGCCGGAGACGCGCGTCGTGACCAAGAGCGAGTTCAAGAGCTCCACGGTCCGCGAGATCCTCACGCGCACGGCCATCGGCATCACCTTCGGCACCAGCACGGCCTTCGGGCTCATCGTGGGGCTGGTGATCGTGGCGCTCTCGATGTTCTCGGCCGTGGTCGACAACGTGCGAGAGTTCGGGACGCTCAAGGCGATCGGGTGCACCAACTTCGATCTGGCGCTGCTCCTGTTCGTGCAGTCGGTGACCTATGCGTTGCTCGGCTCCCTGATCGGGCTCGCGCTCGTGACGCGCATGGCCGCGGGCATTCGCTCGGCGAAGCTGGCCTTGATGCTGCCGCCCTGGCTCACGCTGGGGACCCTTGGACTGATGGTGCTGCTGTGTACCTTTGCCTCGATGCTGGCGCTCTTGAGGGTGCGTAAGGTCGAGCCGGCGATGGTGTTCCGATGAGCGCGACAGAGCGATTGAACGATGAACACGGGCGCGGGTTGAACCCTGAGCCATACGCGATCCGGGCGGCCCGGCTGCGCAAGGTCTACGGCGAAGGCCCCACCGCCTACGAAGCGCTCAAGGGAGTGGACTTCGCGGCGGCTCCTGGCGAGTTCGTGATGCTGAGCGGACCCTCCGGGAGCGGCAAGACCACCCTGCTCTCGATCCTCGGCTGCGTGCTCACCGCGAGCTCCGGAGAATTCGAGCTGATGGGAGAGCGCATCGCGTCGGACAGTCAGAGCGCGCTGGCTCGCTGCCGTCTGCGTTACATCGGCTTCGTCTTCCAGGCTCACAACTTGATAGCGTCGCTCAGCGCCCGGGACAACATCGCGGTGCCGCTGCGCATGCGCGGGCTCGGCAAGAGCGAGAGCTTACGCGAGGCAGACCGGCTGCTCGGCGAGGTGCGGATGGCGGACAAGCGCGAGAGCCTGCCGCGAGACCTCTCGGGCGGGCAGCGTCAGCGCGTGGCCATCGCGCGCGCGCTCGCGGGTTCGCCGCCCATCTTGCTCGCGGACGAGCCCACGGCGGCGCTCGACGCACAGAATGGACTCGCGGTCACCGAGCTGCTGCGTGGGCTCGCGAAACAGCACGGGCACACGGTGGTGGTGGTGACCCACGACAGCCGCATCTTTCATCTCGCCGATCGCATCGTGCACATCGAGGATGGGATGATCCATAGCGTAACGGAGAAGAGCGCATGACCCACGGCAAACGTCGACTCAACTATGTCTTGTTCGGGCTCGTGGCGGCGCTGCTGGTGGGCACCATCACGCGCTCGGTGCTCGCCGGACCGCAGAACGTGGCCACGCCGCGCGATGTGGAGGAGGCTAGGCGTGAGGTGCTCCCCGAACAGGGGAGCGATGAGCGCACGCAGCTTCCGCAGGGCGAGTTCGTCGCGGGCAATGGTGTGATCGAGCCGCGTGAGCGCGAGACCAAAGTGGCTAGCGAGGTCGCGGGGCGCATCGCGCAGATCCTCGTGCGCGAGGGAGACTTCGTGACCGCGGGAAGCGCCCTCGTGGAGCTCGCATCAGACACCGAGCGCGCGGTGCTCGCGGCGGCCGAAGCCGATCTCGAGAGCCTCAAGGCGGAGCTCGCACGGACCCTGAAGGGCATGCGCAAGGAAGAGGTCGAGGCGGTGGTCGCGGACACCGCGTCGCTCAAGTCGAGAGCCGAGCTGTCGAAGACCTCCTTGGCGCGGATGCAGGCGCTGTCGAAGACCGGATCGGCCACGCCCGACGAGCTGGACCGCGCCCTACGTCAGGCGGAGACGGACGAACAGAGCTACGAGGCGGCAGAGGCGCGCAAACGCGCCGCGGTGGCGGGATCCAGGGCCGAAGACATCTTGGTGGCGCGGGCCAAACACAAGGCGGCAGAAGCCCGCGTGAGCGAAGCGCGTGCCCGCCTCGCGAGGCTCAGCCTTCGCGCGCCTATCGACGGGGAGATCCTCCAGCTCAAGTACCGGGTGGGAGAGTACTACGCGCCTTCGAGCGAAGCCTTGGTCGTCATGGGCGACACGCGCACCTTGAGGGTACGGGTGGACGTGGACGAGCGAGACGTGAATAAGGTCAAGCTGGGCGCCAAGGCGTTCGTGACCGCGAGCGCGCTCCCCGGTCAGAAGGTCGCGGGCCACGTGGTGGAGCTGGGCCGGCGCATGGGGAGGAAGAACGTGCGCACCGATGATCCAGTCGAGCGCATCGACACGAAGATCCTCGAGGTGCTGGTCGAGCTCCGCGAGCGCAGCGGCCTGGTCCCCGGGTTGCGCGTCGTGGGCTACATCGAGAGCTCTCCCTGAGCGCAGACACGGTGCGCTCGGTCAGGCCTAGGCCCTGGAGAGCGGTGGCTTCAACAACAGCGCAAAGCTTCAGCTCAGGCTCCAAAGCACTTTAGCCCCTCGCATCAAGTTTTGCGGAGCGCCGTCCTCCATGCTCGGCCCGAAGGCGGGTGGCGTTTTGGCTGTGGCGTCATCGCAGCGCCCGCGGGAGAAGGAGCCTGTCATGAGGAGTGAAATGCGTGGCCTGTTGGTAGCGGGCGCTTTATCGCTGAGCTGGGCGGTCTGGGCCCCAGTCGGGAGCGCCCAAATGGCGCCATTCGTCGGTGACAAGAGCGCGTTCTTCGAGCCGCCGAGCCCGGCGTCGCTGCCCACAGAGAACGGTGAGCTCATCCGTTACCAAGCCTACACGGACGCCAATGGCTTGCCGGTCCCTTCGGTATACCGGGTGCTCTATCGTTCTAGCGTGCCGAGAACGATCCTGGGCAGCAAGGTCGATGTCCCGATCGTGACCTCGGGCCTCGTACGCATCCCCGATGCTACGCCTCCCGTGGGGGGCTTTCAGACCTTGGCCTTCACCCACGGGACGATAGGTTTGATCCCGGAGTGCGGCCCGAGTCGACGTGGCCCGATATGGCAGCCGTGGATGCTCAGCGACAACGTGAAGACGGTGGCCGCCGACTATCCTGGTCTCGGCGTGGACTCCGGCCTGCGCAGCTCGGACGCGGCTTATTGGTCTTACCACCCGTGGTATTTCGGATGGGTCAAGCAGTACCCCTTCGACGAGACCACTCATCCCTATTCCAACACGGAGTCCGAAGGACGCAGCACCATAGACATCGTGCGCGCGGGCCAACAGCTCGAAGCAGCCTTGCGCGGCCTGGTCGCGCCTGCTGGCGACGTGGGGACCAACCCTGAGTTTGCGGTGGTCGGTTCTTCTCAAGGTGGGCACGCCGCCCTTGGGACGGGCGAGATGATGAGCAAAGGTTACGCGCCAGAGCTCGAGTTGCTCGCCATCCTTGCGGGCGCACCCGGCTCCGAGCTCCAAGACCTCACGTCGATTGACTCGGCCCTGGTTGGGAGCTTCGTGCCCCTGCTGCTCGTGGGCGCCTCGGTGTCTTACGATACCGTGCATCCTAGCCTCTACATGACGACGATCGGCCAGGCAAACTACGAGCGCACGACCGAGGCGCTCTGCATCGGCGGTGGCGACGACTACGCGTGGTGGATCGCGAACATGACTTACAGCTATCCGCTCAACCTTACGGTCGAGGCGTTGGCCGCCAAACCTGAATATCAGGTCTACGCGCTCGAGAACAGCCCCGGCCATCTGCCCATCCAGGCGCCCATCCTCGTGGGGCAGATCGAAGGCGATCCGCTCGTGATGCGCGCGCGTACGGACGCCATGGTGGCGCGATTGAAGACGCAGCCAGGCATCGAGCTCACCTATTGTGTATATGCCGGCAACGGTGCTTCCGGCACGGGAGCGCTCGCCATGCTCAGCAAGATGGAGAACCATCTCGATGTCACGGCTCGCCTGTATGACGGCGTGAGCGCGAATTGCACCGACGAATCGGGGACGCCGGTGACGAGCGGGCACACTGTGCCGAGCTTCCTCGCCGCCCACGGCTTCAATCTATAGCCGAACGCTCGGCGCGAAGTCGTATCCCAAGAAGGAGTCCCGCGCGAACTCGGAGGGCGTGCGCCCAAATAGCCTGCGATGGGTGCGGGAGAGCGCGGCCTGATCGGGAAAGCCCGTGGCGTATGCTGCGCCGCCGAGGGCGCTGCCGTGGATGATGTGTTCCATGGCGGCGATCGAGCGCCGCCACAGCACGTACTGTCTGATGGGGATTCCTACCTCTTCTACGAACAGATGCCGCAACCGACTCGGAGACAGGTAGACGCTTTGTGAAAGCTCTTCGAGCGTCGGCACATGGTGGGAGCTCTGAGAGAGCTGCGCAACAACGTGGGCGATGCGCTCTTCGAGCGGAGGCGTCTCCTGACCATGGCGCAGGAGATCGGACAGAAGCTGGGAAAGGGAGGCTTCCAGCGCGGTGCCCGTAGGGAGATTGTCCGCGTCTTTGATGAGGCTCAGGAGGTCGCTCGCGGTGTAGGGGGCCACGGGCGTCACGCACGCGCCAGAAAGTAGGCCTAGGAGCCTGCGGCCCGTGGCTGTCTCGGGTTCGCACATGAAGTGCACTGCTCGGCCTCTTATCGCATGAGCGACGTCCGGAGCGATCAAGCACGCGAACATAGAGGCCTGGGCCCTGCCTGCGAGCGCGACCTGGAGTGGACCTTCGAGTCCAAACGAGAGCTGCACCGCGTGGTGGGTATGGAACGCGCAAAGGCTTTGCGCTCTTTCTTTCGGGCCATCCACGCTGAGCGCGCCGTCGGGTCCAAACAGGTGCCACATATAGGAGTCGAGCTTAGCCTGCGCAGGCCGGACGTCTTCGTATGCTGCTCCACTTTCGTCGTCTGACCGACCGATACGAAACCAATGCGCCCCGATGATGCGGGGGAGCGGGCTAGCTGCGCTCGGACTTCTCAGCCTTCTTGCCGTCGTGTCCTCGGCCTCCGCGCTTGCCGAACTTCATCTCGTCCTGGGTGAGCTTGCCGTCGCTGTTCTTGTCGAGCTTCGTGAAGTGCTCTTTCACTTTGGCGCTGACCTCTGCCTTGGTGAAGGTCTTGTTGGCATGGGGATGCTCGCCGCGCGGTCCCTTGTCACCACGTTCTCCACGCGGTCCCTTGTCACCACGCTCGGCCCGCTCGCCCTTTTCTGCGGCTCGCTCAGCTTTGAAGGCTTCGAAGGCTGCCTTGCGCTCTTCAGGCGTGATCTTGCCGTCCTTGTTGGCGTCGGCCTTGTCGAAGCGCGTCATGGCGCGGCTCTCAAACTCCTGCAGCGTCACCACGCCGTCTCCGTTGCTGTCGATCTTGGCGAAGCGCCCGCCGCCATTGGGCTGGGCCGAAGCCATGCTGGTGCCGGCGATGGTGGCGAGAGCAGAGAGCATGAGGATGGTGCGCTTCGTGTTCATGGTTCGTATCTCCTGAGTTCCGTTGTTCGCTTGTGTTTGTGCAAACGGGGCAGCTCAGGAAATCCGTCGCGGGTCGCTGCACTTTTTTCGCAGCGGGTGGAGGCGATGTGAGAAACGGGCGCCAGCGCATCACTCGTCAGCATTGACGCCCGTATCCACGAACGACGGGTACTACGACGGATGGCGCAGCTCGCTGAACACATTGAGTCTACGCAAAAGGGCCTTTTCGAGCTCAAGCAAGAAGAGCAGGATGACGCCCAGGCAGACGATCAAGACGCCGTCGACGAACGGAATGGGAGCTGTGTCGAAGAAGACTTGCATGAAGGGCGCGTAGGTGAAGGCGAACTGCGCAGCGATGACGGCGAACGAAGCCAGGAAAATCGCGCGCGTGCCGCGCATGGCCTGAAAGCTCAGCGAGCCCGTATGGAGGTAGCGCACATTGAACAGATAGGCTGTTTCCATGACGCAGATCGCGTTCACGACCATCGTGCGGGCCACCGAGATGTCCAGGCCTCGGTAGCGCGCCCACTCGAAGGTTCCCAGAGCTCCCGCCATGAAGAGCAGTGACACGAGGACGACGCGCCAGAGCATGAATGGAGAGAGCAGCGGCTCGTCCGGCCTGCGGGGAGGGAGCTTCATCACGTGAGGCTCGGCGGGCTCGAAGGCCAGCACCAGCCCCAGCGTGATCGTCAGGATCATGTTGATCCAGAGGATCTGCGGAGCGGTCATCGGTAAGGTCAGCCCCAACGCCAGGGCGGCGGTGATCGTGAGCACTTCTCCCGCGTTCGTGGGGAGCGTCCAGGCGATGACCTTGCGAATGTTGTCGTATACGGTGCGCCCCTCGTGCACGGCCGCCACGATCGACGCGAAGTTGTCGTCTGTCAGCACGATTTCCGAGGCTTCCTTGGCGGCCTCGGTGCCTTTCTGCCCCATGGCGATCCCGACATCGGCTTGTTTCAGCGAAGGGGCGTCGTTCACACCGTCGCCCGTCATGGCCACCACGGCGCCCTGGCTTTGCAGGGCTCGAACCACGCGCAGTTTGTGCTCGGGGCTCGTGCGCGCGAACACCGTGGTCTGCAGCGCCAGGGCGCTTAGTGCTTCGTCGGTAACCCCCTCGAGATCCTGTCCAGAGACGACCTTCGGTTCGTCCGCAAGCCTGAGCTGTCGCGCGATGGCCGCGGCCGTCGCCGCGTGGTCGCCCGTGATCATCTTCACGGCGATGCCGGCTGAGCGACAGTCGGCGATGGCAGGAAAAGCTTCGTCACGCGGAGGATCGATGAACCCGACGAGCCCCAGAAAGATCAGGTTATCGACCTGGTCGAAGCCGAGCTCCTGAGGCTTTCTGTCGAGGCGGCGCCAGGCGAACGCGAGCACACGCTCGCCGGCCCCTGCGGCGCGTTCGACGGCTCGCTGCCAGGACTCGATCGCGAGAGGGACCAGCCTGCCGTTGGAGCTGAGCTCGTGCCTACTCGCCGCGAAGATGCGCTCGGGGGCTCCCTTGACGAACAGCTCGACCTCACCTTCCGGACTCTCGTGTAGCGTGGCCATGAAGCGGTGTTCCGCGTCGAACGGGATCTCGTCGCGGCGCACGTACTGGGCTCGCAGCTCCGAAGGGTGGCTCCCGGCCTTGATAGCCATCGAGATCAGCGCCCCCTCCATCGGGTCGCCGTGCACGCTCCAGTGCGCGTCCACCTCGCGTAGCTCGGCGTCGTTGCACAGCACACCGCACGAGATCAGCTTGTCCGGCCTCGCCTGCGCTGGCGACAGGTCTCCCCTAGGAGCATATCCAGAGCCGCTGACGAGGATCTCCCCTCCCGCGGTGACCAAGCGACGGGCCGTCATCTCATTGCGCGTGAGCGTGCCTGTCTTGTCCGAGCAAATGGCGGTCGTCGCGCCGAGCGTCTCGACGGCGGGCAAGCGGCGCACGATGGCGTTGCGCGCGGCCATGCGCTGTACGCCGATGGCCAAGGTGATGGTGATGACGGCCGGCAGACCTTCGGGCACCGCGCTCACGGTGAGGGCGATGACCACTATCAGTGCATCCAACCAGTCGTATCCCCGCGCGATCACGGCAAAGAGAAAGAGCAGGCCTCCGGCGATCAGGGAGATTGTCGTGAAGCGGCGACCGAAGCGAGCGATCTGCTGTAGCAAGGGCGTGCTGAGCACGTCGACCGAGGCGAGCAATTGGCCGATGCGTCCGATTTGCGTGCGCGCGCCAGTCTCGGCGACCACGGCTGTGCCGTGCCCTGCGCGCACCAGGGTACCCGAGTAGACCATCGACTTTCGATCGCCGAGTGCGCCCTCCTCCTCGACGGGATCGGAAGACTTTTCCGAGACCTGAGACTCGCCCGTGAGCAGGGATTCGTCGACCAACAGACCGCGGGCGTGTAGCAGTCGCAGATCTGCGGGTGTGCGGTCGCCCGCGGCGAGGAGCACAATGTCGCCGCGGACCAAGTCGCGGACGGGGACCGAGCAGTGTTTGCCGCCGCGCACGACGGTCGTCGTGGTGGCGAGGACCTCGTGCAGGGCATGGAGCGCCTGCTCAGCACGGCCTTCCTGAATGAAACCCACCAGAGCATTGATGGTCACGACCATCACGATGACGAGCGCATCGACCCAGTGACCGAGCGCCCCGGCGATGACAGCGGCGATCACGAGAAACAAGATCAGTGCGTTGTTGAATTGCGCGAGGAAGCGAAGGAGCGGATGGGGCTTGGGTGCAGGGGGGAGCTCGTTGACTCCGTCGCGCGATAGGCGTCGCGCAGCCTCTGTGTCCGAGAGTCCTAAAGGCGAGGTCTCGAGTCTCGCCAAGACCTCCTCGGAGGAGAGAGCATGCCACGACACGGCCTTCTCAGACGGCTTGGTTCCTGCGGCAGGGCCGGCTTCCTTCCGCGATGTGAGCCGTCCCCTAGCTTTCAGACCTATCGGGAGCACGACGTGATGTCGAGGCATAGGACGTGCCAGAGGGATGGCGGACGCGATCCGTACGATCTCGCGCCGCCATCCGCACGAAACTGCTCTTTTTTGCCCGGGTTCACGCGTTTTGAGGCCCGAATCTGCTTGCCGGCAAGCAGCGCGCGGCCTGCACAGGCTTGAGTTTCCTTCGCGGCCAGGAAACGCAGGGGTCAGAGGATGTGTCTTGCTTCCCGGCAAGGAAATCATGGGTGAGAGGGCACGATTTGCTTGCCGCAAGGCTTTGGGCGATGCGGATCCCGATGCAGGCGTCATCGGTGCGAACTAGCTTGTGCCTGCGCGCCACATTGGTCGCTTGCCCAGGTTCTGGGGTGTTCTTGGTTTGGGTAAGGTGATGCGTGAGTCTGCAGACTTTGTGGAAAAAGATTTGTGAGGTAGCGAGTGTTTGTGGGGTCTGTGCGTAGACATGCTCGGCACGGGCTTCTTGCGTAAGATGCGCGCCTA
>CAZEWA010000105.1:13907-17241 GCA_964515685.1 uncultured Polyangiales bacterium
AGCAAGCGGAGACGCTTGCAGACCAGCTCTTGACTGCCGTGGGCGAGCGGGGGACGAAACCAGCTCCAGAAGCGGTTGATCTTCACCTCAACTGGCCGCGCACTGGCAAAGCGAGGATCCGCCTTGTCTACGACGATGGCGCCGGCGCGCGCGAAGGCAGCGCGCACACAGTCCGAAACGACTTGGCTGACGGTCTCTTGCTCAGGAAGCAAAAGGTCGCCGCGTGCCTTCCCGAAGCTGCCTCGCTTGCGTCCGTAGGCTCGAGCCGTAAGGGTAGGGTTGTCCACGTCTGACGCGTTCAGTGGGTGTAAGTTCGCCTGCGGTGGCTTGGCTTGAAAGTGCCGTGCGTCCTCGATAGACGGCTTGCGCATCTCCGGACACGGCAGGTTGCGGGTGCTCGCGTTTCCCGCGCTCGCGCAGGTGGGCGAGCTCTCGGTGTACTCGAACTACGCGCTGGAAGAGGTCGCGCTGCCGGCGCTGACGGAAGCCCGCTGCGAGTCTCTCCTTCGCTGTGGGATCTTTGCTGCCTTACTGCGTACCCTTACGGTTACTCATCTGAAGATGCTCGGAACCTTGCGCATCCAAGCGGCTTCCCTGAGCGCGCTAGAGCTGCTGGCGCTCGAGTCGCTCGAGTCGCTTCGCTGGTCGCCAACGCGCTCGAGCATTGCGGCGCGTCCAAGCTCGTTCGTTTCGGCAGTCAGCTGTTCCTCGCTAGCAGGCATCTGCAGAGCCTCGCGCTGCCCGCGCTCGAAGAGGGCTGCGCTCACTTCCAGCAGCCCTTCGGAGCCGAGCTGCCCGACTGTGCGGCGGAGCTCGTCGTGCCGCGCTGCGATCCCGACGGGCTGCGGCTGCGCCTAGGCTGCACATGCGAAGCAGAGGGCGACCTGTCCAAAGCCGACTGCCCCCCTGCGCGAGCCCATGACACAGGGCACAGCGATCTTCGGCCGATGCGATCCGGCTCCTCTCATTCAGGCCAAATCGGTAACTCGTAGCCGTGAGGATTTTCGAAGTAAGTTCCGTAGCGAACCGTCGCCAGCACGCGGATGGTCTTTAGCTTGTCGACTTCTGCCTGGACTTCATCGCTAAGGGGGCTAGCGGAGAGCACCACAAGGTCTGCAAACTTGCCGACCTCAAGGCTGCCGCGTTCACGCTCCATCCCGTACTGCCAGGCGGCATCTACCGTGAAGCCGCGGATAGCTTCGAGCAGCGTGAGCCTTTGATCTCCTGGCGGATTGTGGTCGTCGACGGCAACCTCCGGACACTTGATCGGATCATAGTTTGGATACCAAGGTGGCTGCTGCGTCTTGCGTGTCACGGCGGTCCAGACTTCGAACAGTGGATAGGGAGGCGTGACTGGGCTGTCGCTGTGCAGTGTGACGCGGCCCGTCTGTTTGAGCGCTTCCTTGGCGGGGTAGATGTTGCGAGCGCGTTCGGGACCCAGCACTTGGTGGCACTCGGGCAGACCGAAGTAGTACACGTTGCTCGACATGATGCTCACAGCAGCGGTCCCGAGCTTTGCGACTTCAGCGAGCTGCGTGGGACTTGCCAGCGCAGCATGGAGCACGACGTCGCGCTTGCCCTGCGGCGGGGGAGTCGCCTTGGTGGCCACCAGCGCCCCGACAGCGTTTTCGATGCCTTGATCCCCGATCTGGTGGATGACCATCGGAAAGCCTGCTTTGTGCGATGCTACCAGGCGCTCCGCAATCGTCTGGGCGGTGACGTCTGGAAGGCCTGAGTAAGGCTGCTCGAAGAGCTGGGCGTCGGTGAATGGAAAGAACCACTTCTTGTACGGCTGTTTCAGATCCGCGGTGAAGCCTTGGGGCGAACCGTCAGTGAATGTTTTGACGCCAGCGACGGAGAGCAAAGGGTTGCTTCCAAATAGCTCACGCCCCGCCACCGCGGTCTCGATCGTTTTCGCGAAGTCCGCGCTCGTGGCATCGTACGCAACGATGGACGCGGCCACGGGAAAGGCGCTGGTGTGTGGACCATTGACGTGCAACTGCTCTTCATACAGGGCGACGAGTGACATGTTCGCCGCTCCCTCCTGTACCAGCGTATAGCCGTGTTGCGCGTAGATCTCAGCGGCGCGCTTCAGCAGCTTTCCACTGTGTCCCTTCTTCTCCAACTTCAAGAGTTCGGACTCGAAGAACCCGGTCGCGTAGAGGGACAGGTCTTCGTTGAGCTGGCCCAGCTTGGCGAGCGCAATTTCTTGAGGTGAATTCGTCGTTGGCTGGTAGCACGGCTCCACCGCACCAGGCACGCCGCAGATGTTGAGCGCATTGAGCGCGAGCGTGTTGACGTACGAAATATGTCCAGACTCGCTCGTTACATAGATGGGGATGTCCTGCGCCAGTGCGTCGAGCTGCTTGAGCGCCGTCCCGTCTTCAAAGTTCTGACACTCGAAGGCAAGTGACGTGGGACTCTTGCAGTGACTTCCGTGGCCTAGTCTCGATGGGTCGTAGTTGAAAGCCAAAAGCGTCTTTGTCGGCGCGTCCGGAAGCCTGTTTTTTCGCATCTGCGCCAAGCGATTCTTGATACGTTCGAGCACATCGTCGTGATGCCTTACGGGAATGAAGCAGTGCTGCGGATCCGTTGGATGTTTGCAGCGCGAGTCGTGAGGTGGCGGCTTGAACAGAACATTGATGGAAGACACGTCGAGCCAATGTTCTGGGTCATTGAAAAATGCGTAGCCTGCCATGTGGGAATGAGGGTCGATAAAGCCCGGCATGAGGGTATTTCCGTGCAGAGGATGGCGTTGCGTCGTGGGGCCCGCGAATTGCAGGATCTCGTCGTCGCTGCCGATGGCGAGGATCTTCCCATCCAGGACCGCCAACGCTTGGGCCGTGGGCCGCTTGTCGTCCATCGTGACGATGTTTCCGGACAAGAAGACCGACGTAGCCCACTGCCCCGCGACGTCGGGAGCTGCGCGCGCGGTCTTCGGATCATCGGGACTGGCCGCATCGCGAGCCGAGCTACACCCTAGCAGCAGCGAAACCAGCGCCACGCTCAGAACGCTCGGAGCCGCTTTGCTATTTGGCTCGTGCGCGTCTTTTGGCGCTTCGACAGCTTGAAAGAATTTGTGCAGCATCACTCTCTCTCCACTCTTTGCCGCGCCCGCGCGTGCGGGACTCGGCGTTCAAGGCGGCCTGGCGCACTCGCGCGCAATGCGGATTCTTCGCATGCACTGCGCTCTACGAGCTCGCGCCCCACGCCCTCGCAGATGCTACGGCGCAGTCCCTTGCGTTCGCGACAAGCTTCGTCGCCAAGCAAACAATTCAGTGATCTCGAGTATGACGGTGTCCGCATTCGCCGAGGGCCACCAGGTTAGGACTGC
>CAZEWA010000106.1:0-17094 GCA_964515685.1 uncultured Polyangiales bacterium
GGCAGGTTTAGAGAACTGATAAGGCTTACGCTTGCTCATCGGTGACACCCCGAGCAGTGTTCAGGCGGGTTGACTTGCGCCGCACGGGCGAGCAGCTCGTCCTGATTGTCGTCAGAAGGCTGCCAGGCCATGTTCGTAATCTGGTCCTTGGAACGCAGGCGCTGACTTGGATCGCGGTGGCAATCGAGGCACCAGCTCATGCTGAGTGGCTCTTCCTGACGAACCACTTCCATCTGGTCGACGCGACCGTGACAACTCGTGCAACCCACGCCGACGGCGAGGTGGACACTGTGGTCGAAATACGCGTGGTCGGGCAGGCGGTGGACACGGGTCCACTCAACCGGCTTGTCCGACTCCCAACTCTCGCGGATTTTTGCGAGCTTGATGGAGTCGGTCTTCACCACGGCGTGACAGCCCATGCAGGTCTGCGTCGCTGGAATCATCGCCTCTTGCGAGCGTTCGATGTTCGAGTGGCAGTACCGACAGTCGATGCCTAGTTCACCCGCATGAAGCTTGTGGCTATAGGGCACCGGCTGGACGGGTGCGAAGCCCACTTGGGTGTTCTTCGGCGAGCCGTAATACCAGATCGCAAAGGTTACCCCTGCACCACCGAGCACCGCCGCAAGGGCGCCGATCAGAGGCAGGAAATTGAGCGACCGAGGAAAGATTTGCATCTGCGCGTTCTTCTCGGGTGGGTGAGGTACAGCCCGAAAGAGAGGTAGCGACCCCTCTCCGGAGGAATGCCTTTTGGGCAGGACCCGCTACGAGCATCCAACACATGCTCGTAAGGCGTGGTGGCCTTAGGGTCGGTACACCGAGAAGGTCAAGGGCTACAAAACACGTGACACTCTCGGTTGCCAAAAAGCGCGCGGTTTATCCCCCTGGGAGCCCGCTACGTCAAGAGACTTTCCAAAAAGCGGGGCGCATTTGGCCGCAGTCCCAGAGGAAGTACCGACGTGGACGGAAAAGCGATGCAAATCTAGCGATCGTTTGCCAGTTTTTGGTCGCGACGCTGAAGCAAATACAAGCCGCATCCGGGTAGCTCGAGAAGGTGCTGGCCGCACTGTGACTTGCCTGAGTTAAGTCAGTCGAGTGCGCCAGGGCACCCGAGCTTCGCGACAGACACTGCTCTTCACGCGTTCAGTTCTAAGAGCGACCTGGGCGATTGCTGATCCTCGACGCCCACGGTCCCAACTTCGAGATGGGCCTCGATGTGGTGGGACGTGAGCGCTTCGAACCATCGCGGGCATCGATGCCGGAAAAGGTGCTTTACGCGGTCTGCGCGCACAGCGTTCACGGGAAATCGCCAGCCGAGCCGTACTCCGGCGAGTATCGCGGGGCTCGCGCAGCTAGACTACCGGCGTGTCGTCGGACCCGTCGCACCCAGTACAGCTCGGTCCCTATCGCCTTTCGGACCGAATCGCGGTGGGCGGCATGGCGGAACTGTTTTCGGCAACCGTGACCCAAGGCGCAGGGGCCGACCGGTTGGTCGTCATCAAGCGAATGCTGCCGCGTATCGCTAGCAATCCCAATGCACGCGCGATGTTCGCCGAGGAAGCTCGACTCGGCAGCCACATTCGGCATCCCAATGTAGTGCAAGTTCTCGATTTCGACGAGCACCCGCAAAATCCCTACCTCGTGCTCGAGTTCGTTCAGGGCGTCGACCTGTGGCGACTCACGCGCTTTCTCACGCGCACGGGGCGCACGCTCAGTGTCCCCGAGGCGGTTTTTATCGCGCGCGAGATGCTGCTCGGGCTGCACGCGGTCCACGAAGCCACCGACGCACAAGGAAACCGCCTCGGCGTGGTGCACCGGGACGTGAGCCCTTCCAACGTGCTCTTGTCGGTGCGTGGCGAGGTCAAGCTGGGCGACCTCGGGATCGCGCGTGCGCGCTTGCGTGAGAAGTTTCCGAGCACGTCGATGCACGACCGAGCGAAAGGCAAGCTTGGCTACCTGGCTCCCGAGCAGGTCCGCGGCGTCGAACCGGATAGACGGGCCGATATCTTTTCGGCCGGCGTCGTAGCTGCCGAACTTTTGATGGGGCGCCCCCTATTTGCCGGTGGCAGCGAGCTCGCGGTGCTCCTGGCTATCCGTGACTCAAAAATCCACCCATTCCTCGAGATCTCCGAGCAGCTTCCGCCCGGACTCGCAGACGTGATTCAGGATGCGCTCGCGCAAAAGACCACGCGTCGCCACGCGAGTGCGGAGCTATTTGCCGCGAGACTGCTCCCCTACCTGCCCGCATCAACCCTCGCGCTGCGTGAAAGTTTGGCCGCACAAGTCATCGAAGCCCTGGAGCTCGGGCCGCAGGCCGTTCCAGTGCAGCTCACCCCTACCCGCTCGCTCACGCTTCCGGGCACCCATGCGTTGCAGCTCAGTCACGTCGATGAGCCCACACCACTGCGCGCTGTATCCCTCACGCACTTCGGAGACGCGCTCGTCAAGTCGGGCAGCTTCAACGTAGATGCTGTCTATCGCGTTCACACGACGTCTCAGGAGTCGCATGGCCCCTGGACCTATGCCGAACTCGTACAGGCCATCTCCACAGGTAGCCTCAATCCGCTCGACCACGTGCGCGTCGACGACGCCGAGCCGCGCGTCCTCTGCGAACTTCCCGAACTCGCCCGACATCTGCCCTCCTCCACCAGCACCTCTGGGTCCGAGGGGGCCAATCAGCCGACGCTTTCAGGCGAGATCCTCCCGCTAGACGATGGCGGTATCGTGTTGGCTCTCGCGCGAGCGGCCATCGAGCGCACCACGGCCCTGTTGCTTTTTGAGCTGGGAGGCATCCGCAAAGAGGTCTACTTGAAAGACGGCGCGCCAGCATTCGTCACATCGAATCAAGCGAGTGAACTCCTCGGCGAATACCTCGTCACGCACAATGTTATCAATCGCGGCGAGCTCGATATGGCTCTCGCAGTCATGCCTCGATTCGAGGGCCGGCTCGGCGACACATTGAGCGCCCTGGGCCTGGTAGACCCCGTCATGCTTTTCCAACACATCGCGGGTCAGGTGCGAGAAAAACTCACCGACCTCTTTTTATGGACGCGGGGGAGCTGCACGCATTATCACGGCGTTCCGCCCCCACCGAGCGGGTTCCCGCTCAACATCAATGCCTGGGAAGTCCTCGACCAAGGACTCGCGCTCCGCGTCAGCCGCGGGCTCGAAGCCGATCGGATAGAGCTCCTTCGCTCCCATCGCCTGCTGCCAGCGAGCGGCCCAGCGCTTTCTGCCATGCGAACGGCGCTCCCGCCGCGGCTTCGGCGCTTCCTGACGCTCTTGGACCGGCCGCGCGAAATCGCGGAGCTAGATCGTCGTCTCACACAAGATCAGCCTCAGGACGCCCTACGCGTCTACCAGGACGCCCTGCTGCTGCTGTATCTAGGTGGCATACGAATCGTCGAATAGAAGTCCGTCGAAAGGGTTGCTTTCTGCCCGCTAAGTCGCGACGCTCGACGGGTCCATGCCGCAGCGAAAGTTCGCCCCCTCATTCCTCGTTCTATGTGCCTCGCTCCTGCTCTGGCTCATCCCGACCGCGTTCGCCGACGAAGGCAACGCGGATGCACAGAGCAAGAAGGCCGTAACCCTGCACGAGAGCCCTGTTTTCTTTTTGCACCGAGGAGACGACACTCGCTCGCTCACGGTCCGTGCTCAACGCGCTTCGCAGGCCCTCAGCCTCGCGGCACGCAGTGAGGACGATGCGGAGGTGCGGGTAGATTACAGAGGCGATAACGCCACGATCCTGGCAGGCACTACACCCATCGTCGAATTGCGATCCGAAGATGCGCGGCTTGCGGGTGACGCATCCCTGGAAATGCACGCGTCGAGCGTGGCGGGAAGCGTCGCCAAGGCCATCGAAAGCGAGCGACAGCGCGTATCCCTCGCCAACTTCGTCTTTTCGATCTCTCTGGTGGTATTCTTCGGCCTCGTCACGATCTATTTGCTCGGACGTGTAACCGACCTTGCTCGGCACGCCCGCCGCTACGTGACCCTGCATCCCGATAAAGTTCCTGCGCTTCGCCTGAAGTCGCTCGATGTCGTTGGCGCAGCATCCGTGCGCAATGGCGCCCTCGTCCTGCTCAGCCTATCGCGATGGCTGTCGGTTTTTGGGTTGGCCTACGCGTGGCTCGTGCTGTCGCTCTCGCTGTTCGATTCCACCCGTCCGTATACGGAAAAGCTGACCGGCATCGTTCTGTCGCCGCTCACGGCGCTCGTCGGACGCATCGCTTCCTCGCTACCGCTGTTCGCCATCGTGCTCGCCGCTGCGGGCTTGGTGGCTGTGTGGGTCCGATTTACGGATCTATTTTTTCACAGCGTCGAACGCGGCGAAACCGAGGTCGGCTGGTTGGCACGCGAAACGGCCCCGGCTGCAGGCCTCGTGGTGCGCATCGGGATCGTCCTGTTCGCTCTCGTCATCGTCGGCCCCATCATCACGGGCGACCACGACGGCGCACTCTCGCGCCTCGGCATGGTGATGGTCATCGCGTTTTCGATCGCAGCCATCCCTGCCCTAGCCTCGATTATCGCAGGCATCATCACGGTATTCTCTCGAACCATCGGGCCTGGAGATTTGGTGGAGTACGGGGGAGAACGCGGCCATGTGCGCGAGATGGGGCTCGTCTCCCTCAGTCTTGAGGGGCCCGATGGCATCAGCATTCGAGTTCCCCACGCCCGCGCGCTGTGGCATGCCACGCGGATTCTCGAGCGGAGGAAGCGATGAATCCGATGCCGCTCCTGCTGGCTCTGCTGGTAGTGGCATACATCGGCAGCCTCTACACATCCTCGGAGCGCAAGCGCTCGTTCGGATCAGCTTCCGGTGTAGAGTTCGTGCTGCTCGGCGCCCTCCTCGGCCCGCACGCGCTCGGCGCCCTGAGTAGCCAAGCGGTGCACGCGTTCGACCCGCTGGCCCTCATGGCCTTGGGTTGGATTGGCCTGGGTTACGGCGTGGAATGGGGTGTCATCGGCAACCGACGCGCCCCCATTTTTCGCTCGATCATGGGCAGCGTACTGACCGTATTCGTCGGCTGTGTCGTGGGCTTGGCCGTGTATATGGTGAGCGACCTCGTAGGATGGCTGTCGGTCGAGCAGCGTGAGTTGGCGGGCATCGCCGCCGCCCTTGTGTCGTCAGAGAGCGCGCGTCACACCATTCGCTGGGTTGCCGAGCGCCGCATTGTCTCGGGCCCCCTGTCCACGCTCATCGAAGACATCGCAGCGACCGACGATTTTCCGGTGATCATCGGTCTGGCGGCAGTGTTCGCCGAACATAGCGGGATGCTGCGCGTGTCGGGTGTGACCGTCCCGGTGTGGGCCAGCGCTTTAGGCACTCTCGGCATCGGCGCAATCCTCGGACTTGTCTGCGCCTACGTTACCTATCGCGACCGCTCGACGGTGACTGGCTGGATAAGCTTGCTTGGCTGCGCTTGCTTGGCGACCGGATTCACCACCAGTTTAGGCCTATCCGCCATGGGCGCGACCTTCACGATGGGTCTCACGCTCAGCGTCGCAAGCCCGATAGGCCAAGAGATGCGCGAGCGCATCATGCGCACCGAGGGCTCGCTGCTTTTGCCCGCGCTGCTGTTGGTGGGAGCTCGACTCGACATGCCCCACGGCTCGCTTGAAGTTCTGCTGCTAGGCGTCGCCCTGATAGCGCGCATCGGTGCGAACTTTCTCGTGGGATCTGCGCTCGCTACCACCCAGCGCAGCTGGATGCGCACCATCCCGTGGCTCGGCTTCGCGATGACCTCCTCAGGGACGCTCTGTTTGATGGTCGGACTTGCCTTCAGCGTGCGCCTGGGTGGCGACCTGGGGCGCTATGTGCTTTCGCTCGCGGTGCTCGGCACACTCGCAGGTGAGCTCGTCGGCCCATTCGCCATTCGCCGCGCCCTGCGCCGTGTGGGAGAGCTTCACGACACACCACCGCCGACCGACCCCGCCCAACAGACGCTCGAGGTCACACCGTGAGTGCCGCCACCGTAAAGAAAAGCCCTCTCACCCGCGCCGCCCAGGCGCTCTGCTTGGGAGTGGTGGTCGCGCTCTACTACCTGGTGAGCCACGCCGAGGTCGCCCCCGAGGCAAGCGGCGGCGTCGTAGCTGCGACGGGATTTTTGCTCGTCGCCGGCATGCTCACGAGCGAGATTCTCGAATTGTTAGCCTTGCCTCACCTCACGGGTTACCTCCTCGCCGGCGCAGTCGCAGGCCCGCACGTCCTGCACTTTTTCGACCATCAGACCGTGAAGCAGCTCGAGGTCGTGAACACCCTCGCGCTTTCTCTCATCGCGCTCGCAGGCGGCCTCGAGCTACGGGTCAGCGACGTACGGAAGGTCGCACGCAGCGTCGCTGTCAGCATGGTGGTGCAGACGAGCTTCGTGTTCATCACGCAGACGCTCCTCTTTGCGGCCCTGGCCCGCTTCATCCCATTTGCGCAGGATCTTTCGTTTCACATGCTGGCGGGCGTGAGCATGCTCTGGGGCGTGCTCGCGGTGAGCCGCAGCCCGTCAGCGACCTTGGCCATTCTCTCGCAGACGCGCGCCAAGGGCCCCCTCACGCGTTTTTCGCTCGCCTTCGTGATGAGCTCAGATGTCGTGGTCGTGGTCTTGATGGCGCTGACGCTCACCCTCGCGCGGCCACTACTTGAGCCGGGCGCCGTGATCTCGGTCGAAAACATCAAAGGCGTTGGACACGAGCTTCTCGGCAGTATTTCCATCGGAACCACGCTCGGTCTCATGCTCATCCTGTACATGAGCGTGGTTGGGCGTCAGGCGCTTGTGCTGCTCGTGGCCATCGGCTTCGTACTATCTGAAGCGGTTCGCTACCTGCATTTCGAGCCGTTGCTCACCTTCCTCACAGCTGGCTTCGTAGTCCAGAACCTGTCCGGCCAGGGCGACAAGCTGCTGCATGTCATCGAAGAAACCTCGGGCGTGGTGTTCGTGGTGTTTTTCGCCACAGCGGGCGCCCACCTCGATCTTCCGTTGCTCGCAACCATGTGGCCCATCGCGCTCTCGCTCTGCGCAGGCCGCTTCATAGCGACCTTCATCGCACATCGGGCGAGTACGCGACTCGCGAACGACGGACCGTTGCTCAAACGTTGGGGCTGGACCTCTCTCGTTTCCCAGGCAGGCCTCACACTCGGTCTAGCGGTGATCATTGCGCGCGCTTTCCCAGGCCTCGGCGAGGGCTTTCGCTCCCTAACGGTCGCAGCCGTTGCGATTAACGAAGTGATAGGCCCCATTCTGTTCAAGCTGGCGCTCGACCGCACCGGCGAGACCGGCGCCTCAGGGGACGGCGCCGAGCCACCTGGCCCCGGAGAGAGCGCAAGCACAGGCCCTGCCATCGAAAGCACGGCATAGATTGCGCTCAACGCAGACCGCGCGAACGACACACACGGATTCGCATTCGGCGCCCGCGCAAGAAGCTACCGCTGGCCCGAGCGCGCTTTTGACACTCGTCACCCAGGGTGCTACCTCGCCCCGGCACAGGGCAAGCTCGGCGGTCGGCCATGGGTGAATCCGGTGCACCTCGTGTGATGTACTCACGAGTGTTCCACGCCGTTTTCAGCCTGTTGAGCCCGTGACCACCAAAGCCCCGGAATCGAACACCGAAACTGCGTCCGTTTCCGTGCAGCAGGTAGCGCCTGTCGCGTCCGTTTCGGGCTCGGCGCTCAACCCGCCGCCCGGAATGCGGGACCTCTTGCCGCCTGAGTCTCGGGCACGTCGGCGGGTAAGCGAACAGCTTCAAGGAGCCTTCGAGCGCTTCGGCTATGAGCTTGTGACCACGCCGTTGTTCGAGCATGTGGAAGTATTCGAGCGCGGCCTGTCGCTCGATCATCGTGATTTGGTGCGGTTCGTGGAGCCAGACAGCGGCGAGGTCGCTGCGATGCGGCCAGATATCACACCGCAGATCGCGCGCGTTGTGTCCACGCGGCTGAGTGAGTATCCGCCGCCTTTCCGCCTTCGATATGAAGGCACCGTGATTCGGCGTCGGCGAGGTCGTGCACGCAGACAACGCCAGATCGCGCAAGTGGGCGTGGAGCTCATTGGACTTGCGGGCCCTGATGCCGATCTCGAAGTCATCCGCCTCATCAGCGAAGCGCTGCGGGCTGCGGGTCTCACGCAATATCGCATCGAGCTGTCCGAAGTTGGCGTCGGCCGTGCGCTGCTGGCGGCAGTCGAGGACCTGAGTTTGCGGACGCAAGCGGCGGACGCATTGGCGCGCAAAGACGAAATGCTGCTGCGTGCAGTGCTGTCGCGTGCGCAGCTGCCAGCCTCCGTCGCCGATGGCATCGCAGCGCTCGCTCACCTGCATGGCGGGCTCGAAGTCCTCACGGAAGCCCAGGCCCTGCTCGCGAATACCGATGCGGCGATGCACCTGCAGCGTCTTTCGCGCGTTGCCGACCTGCTTGTTGCGCAGGGGCTTGGCGACAGACTGGGCGTCGATCTCGGCGAGACACGCGGCGCCGCCTACTACACCGGCGTGAGCTTCGCGGTGTTCGCTCCCGGCCCCGGCGAAGCCGTGGCTAGCGGCGGGCGCTACGATCAGCTGCTCGAGCGCTACGGCAAGCCGCAAGCCGCAACCGGTGCAGGCATCGACCTCGAAAACCTGCTGTGGGCGCTCGACGAAGCGGGCCACGGCTGGCGGGATCGCGAGAGCTTGAGGTTCTTGGTGGTAACGGCGGGCGACGAATCGACCTCTGTCGGCGCCGCAGCCCAGGTTTTCCGCGAAGCCGGCCTCATCGCGGCCACCCTGACGGGCACCGATTCCGCTTCTGCTTTGGCCTACGCCAAAGCCTGGGGCTACGACGTATGTATCGACCTCGGGACGCAGCCTCATCAGGCTGTTCAGCCCGCAAATGGTCGCGTTTTTCAACTTGGCGGAGAGCTCTCCGCTTCACACATTCCGGCTCTCGTCCAATGGGCGCGCGCCTCGCAGAAGGAGTGACTCATGGCAGTCGTGGTGGTGGTCGGTGCCCAGTGGGGCGACGAGGGCAAAGGCAAAATCGTCGATATCTACACGCAGCACGCGGACATGGTTGTGCGCTATGCGGGCGGAGCCAACGCGGGTCACACGCTGGTCGTCAACGGCAAGAAAACCATCCTGCGCCTCATCCCTTCCGGCGTGCTGCATCCCGCGCCGCGCATCGTGCTCGGACAGGGAACGGTTATCGATCCGGAAGTGCTGGTGCAAGAGATCACGTTGCTCCGTGATTCGTGCGGCGTGACGCCGAAGCGCCTCGTCATTTCGGACCGCGCGCATATCGTGCTGCCCCACCACATGCAGATCGATGCCATGCGCGAAAAGGGCGCACGCGCCATCGGAACCACCAAGCGCGGTATCGGGCCCACGTATCAGGACAAAGTTGCGCGCCGTGGCGTGCGCATGTGCGACCTGATTCGTCCCGACGTGTTCCGCCGCAAGGTGGCCGAGAATCTCGACGCTTGGCAGCCCGTGGCCAAGGAGTTCGGCGAGACGCTCCCCACGGTCGAGGAAATCTGCAACGCGTACTTGCCGCTCGGGGAGATTCTTGCCCCGTTCGTAGGCAACGCCGGACGTATCGTCGACGACGCCATCACGGCACGCAAGAACGTGTTGATGGAAGGCGCGCAGGGCACGCTACTCGACGTCGACCACGGCACCTATCCGTTCGTGACCAGCTCGACCGCTGTCTCGGGTGGCGCAGCGGTAGGCTCGGGCATTGGGCCCACCAAGATCGACCGTGTCATCGGCATCACGAAGGCCTACACCACGCGCGTGGGCGAAGGCCCCTTCCCCACCGAGCTTCACGGTGAGGCGGGCGAAGCCCTGCGCAAGGCAGGCCACGAGTTCGGCGCCGTCACAGGCCGTCCACGCCGTTGCGGCTGGCTCGATTTGCCTGCGCTTCGCTACGCGGTCCGCGTCAACGGGCTCGACACGCTCGCCATGACCAAGCTCGACGTGCTCTCGGGCATGGACAGCATCCAGCTCTGCGTAGCGTACGAGCTCGATGGTCAGCGCCTCGACGAGCCGCCACCCGATGCCGACGACATCGCCCGTATCAAGCCCATCTACGAGACGCTAGAGAGCTGGTCTGGAGACCTCGCCAACGCCAAGAGCGCCGACGACCTGCCGAAGAGCGTCCGCGCCTATATCGACCGCGTAGAGCGCGAGACCCGCTGCGCCATCAAGCTGATAAGCGTGGGTGCAGACCGCGAGCACACCATCACGCTCGAAAATCCCTTCGTGGCCTGACACAGCTGTGAAAGCTGGCCTAGGGCCACACGGAAGTGAGCCCCCCGCTGCGTCGAAGAACGCGCGCGGGGGTTTCTGCTTAATCAGCCGAGATAGGCGGTCAGCTCAATCTCGACCTTGGCGCCGCGCGGCAATGCAGCCACCTGAACCGTAGCGCGAGCCGGCGGCGTGATGCCGTCGAAATAGCTGCCGTAGATCGCATTCACCCGCGCGAAATCGCCAAGATCGGTCAAAAAGATCGTGGTCTTCACGACGTTTGCGAAACCCGCGCCTGAGGCTTCGAGCACGGCCTGCAAATTGCGCATCACCTGCGTGGCTTGGGCTTCTACGTCGTCTCCGCCCACCATTTCTCCACTTTGCGGGTCGAGCGGAATCTGGCCCGACAGAAACACGAACTGGCCAGCTCGAACAGCCTGGGAATAGGGTCCGATGGCGGCAGGGGCCTTCGGTGTGGATATGATGGTCCGTTGCATGGGTTGCCTCCGGGCGCGCAGAGTAACAGATTCGAGCAAACATGAAGGTCGCGAGCTGGAACGTAAACTCCATCAAGGCGCGCAAAGAGCGTCTTTTCTCCTGGCTGAAGCAACACGAGCCCGACGTCCTTTGCTTGCAAGAGCTCAAGACCGAGCTTGCGGGCTTTCCACAGCAGGAACTAGAAGAACTCGGCTACCACAGTGCCGCCGTGGGCCAGCGCACGTACAACGGGGTCGCTATCCTGTCGCGACATCCGCTCGAAGACGTCCGCGTCGGGCTAGACGACGGTGAGGACGACCCCGAGGCACGCTTCATCTCCGCACTCACCAACGGGCTGCGCGTGATGAGCTGCTACGTGCCTAACGGACAGAGCCTCGATTCACCCAAGTATCCCTACAAGATGCGCTGGCTCGACCGGCTCCAGACGTACCTTGCCCGCCACCACACCCCAAGCGAGCCGCTCGTCGTGTGCGGCGACTTCAATATCGCGCCAGAGGACCGCGATTGCCACGATCCCGCAGCTTGGATCGATGGCGTGCTGTTCCATCCGGACGTGCGCGAGAAGTTCCAGCGCCTGCTTTCCTGGGGCCTCGTCGACACCTTCCGCATTCACGTGCAGGAGGCGGGCAAGTTCTCCTGGTGGGACTACCGAATGCTCGCGTTTCCAAAGGGTATCGGCCTGCGCATCGACTTCGTGCTCGGCACACAGGCTGTAGCCGAACGCTGCACGGCTGCTTCCATCGACCGCAATGAGCGCAAGGGCAAGCTGCCCTCAGACCATGCGCCCGTTATCGCGGAGCTTCGCTGGCCGCTCTGAGCGCTCGCAGTCGACGCTGCGCTTACTGGCCCTTGAAGTTGGGTGCGCGTTTTTCGAGAAACGCGCCAACGCCCTCTTTGCGGTCCTCGGTCCTGAAACACGCTGCGAACGCATCGATCTCGAGCTCATTGCCGTCGCTCAACACGTTATCGAGGCCCTCCCCGATCACGCGCTTTGCGTACTGGACCGCAACCGGTCCGCGCTGCGCAATGACGAGCGCTGTCTTCTTGGCTTCAGCAAGCAACTGATCGGCAGCGACCACCTTGTTCACGAGCCCGATACGCAGAGCTTCCTGTGCGTCGACGATATTGCCCGTGTAAATGAGCTCACGCGCGACGCCGACACTCACACGCCGCGCCAGGCGCTGCGTGCCGCCGAAGCCCGGGATGATGCCCAGATTCACTTCCGGCTGGCCAAACTTGGCGCGCTCGGACGCGTAGATGAAGTCGCACGCGAGAGCTAGTTCGCATCCGCCACCGAGAGCAAACCCGTTCACAGCGGCAATGACGGGCAGGGGCAAAGCCGCGATAGCGTCGAATGCCGCGTGCCCCTTCTGCGCGAAGTGCTTCGCTTCGTCGGCGCCCATCTCGCGCATCGACGCGATGTCTGCACCCGCGACGAAAGCCTTCTCCCCCGCTCCTGTGATGATGAGGCAGCGCACTTCGGGACGCGCGCGCACCTCGTCCACAGCTCGCTTGATCGCGACCAGAACCTCGACGCTCAACGCATTGAGCACGCTCGGACGATTAATGGTCAGCGTTGAAACTGGGCCCTCGTGCGCGAGCAAAACCACCTGTTCTTCGGACATCGTTCCCCCCTCGATGAATGCCCCGAAAACTGGGGCGACTTCCCACGTCTGAAAGGCCGCTTTCGACCGCTCGTGCAAGCAACCGCTCGTACAGCGGGAAAAATCACGCGTCAAGCGCGCCCAAATGGCCTTGGACGCACATCATGCCACGCGCTCGACCACGACAGCTAGAGCCTCTCCTCCGCCGATACAGAGAGTCGCGACCCCGCGCTGTTCTTTGCGGGCCAAAAGCGCGTAGACGAGGGTCGTGAGAATGCGCGCGCCTGACGCACCGATGGGATGTCCCAATGCCACAGCACCACCGCGCACGTTGACGCGATTCAAGGGGACCCCAAGCTCCTGGGCGCACGCCATCGCAACCACAGCGAAGGCTTCGTTGATCTCGTACAGATCAACTTCAGAAGCGGCGAGTCCGGCGCGTTTAAGAGCTGCCTGTGTCGCGTAAATGGGAGCAGTAGAAAACCACTCAGGAGCTTGTGCCGCGCCCCCGTAGCCCACGATGCGAGCGAGCGGTTTGAGTCCGTGCTCTTCAACTGCGCGACGGCTTGCCAGCACCAGTGCGGACGCACCGTCGTTGATCTTGGAGGAGTTCCCGACCGTGATGGACCCCCCCTCTTGAAATGCAGGTTCAAGCTCGCCCATACGCTCGAGCTTCACCCGCGTGGGCTCCTCATCCACGCTCACCATCACAGGCTTGCCACGCTTGTTCGGCAGGCTGACGGGCGCAATTTCCGCCTCGAATTCGCCGCCAGCCTGGGCCGACAGTGCACGCCGATAGCTCTCGAGTGAAAACGCGTCCTGCGCCTCGCGATTGAAGGCGAACTTCTCTGCACACAGCTCGCCACCGCGCCCCATATGGAACTGCCCGTAGGGATCCCAGAGGCCGTCGTGGACGAGCGAATCCACGAGCTGCCCGTGTCCCATGCGGTAGCCACTCCGAGCTTTGGGCAGCAGGTACGGGGCGTTCGACATCGACTCCATGCCTCCCACCACGACGACGTCGTTGTCGCCCAGGAGCACGGAGCGCACCCCGAGCAGCACGGCCTGCAAGCCCGATCCGCACACTTTGCTCACCGTGGTGGCAGGCGTGTTGGCTGAGATGCCCGCATAAATGGCAGCTTGGCGAGCCGGCGCCTGGCCTAGCCCGGCTGCGAGGACGTTGCCCATAAAAGTCTCGTCGACCTGGTTGCCGTCGATTCCAGCGCGCTCTAGGGCCGCGCGAATCGCAACCGCACCGAGCTGCGGGGCACTGACCTGCGCGAGGCTTCCCTGAAAGGAGCCGATGGGGGTGCGTGCCGCACCGACGATAAATACTTCTGGCTCGTGCATGGACCGGCTACTCCTCGGTCAACCTTACCCGACGCACAGGAATCTGCTGCTTCGCGTCCGCGTTCCGCTAAAGCTGAAAACCGCGGCACTCGAACCCGTGGCGCCCAAAAGCAAAAACGAGCCGCTCGCTAGATGCGAACGACTCGTTTTTCTACCGGACTTTGTGGGCGCTGCTGGGATTGAACCAGCGACTTCCACCGTGTGAAGATGGCACTCTACCACTGAGTTAAGCGCCCGGTACGCCAGCTGCCGATTCATCTCTCGATGTCCCGAACTGACTGGCGTTTTCTAGCACTGAGCCCTACGTTCGCAACACTCTCTTCGCCAAAAAACGTAGTTCCTATCATGGCCTGAAGAGAAGCTGCGAACCCGTGGCTCAGCCTTGCTTGCCGCCCTCGAGCTTGGCGCGAAGCAGGTCTCCGAAGGTGCCGAGACCCTGGCGGGCGACCTCACGACGGTAGTCCTGTACCGCACGCTTTTCTTCCTCGACCAACAGCGCCTTACGCGAGAAGCGATGGCCCCCGTCGCGGTCGACGCCGATAGCCTTGACCGGAATTTCCGTGCCGGGCGGGAAACCCTTGCGATGATCCGTGCCGCGCTCAGTGCCCATCTCGGAGTTCGGGATGAAGCCACGACCGCGACGTCCGAAGACGCCCGGAATCTGCACGACCACCCCACCCGGATCGATCTTGTCGACCACGACCTTGAGGTGCGCACCAGGCTTGGGGGGACGACCGCTCTTCGAATCGATGCCGGCCTCAAGCGCCTTTTCTTCGGCCTGGGACAGCTTCGACAACGAGATGCGACGCGCCTTGCGGTCTACGCGCTCCACGACCACGCGCAGCTCTTGGCCGTCGGTGAGCGCCTGATTTGCGTGCTTGAGCTCGCGGCCCAGCTCGGAGATGTGGAGCAGTCCCTCGATCTGCGGCGAAATCTCGATGAATGCGCCGAAGTCCGTGGTGCGAACCACCTTACCCGTGATGACGTTACCGGGCTCAAGCAACTCGGTGTGCGCGGTCCAAGGATCGTCCTGGAGCGCCTTCATGGAAAGCGAGACCCGCTCGCGCTCGCGGCGAGTCTGGCCTTCGCCAACGCGGAGCACCTGGACCTCGACCTCGTCGCCAGGCTTGGCAGCGTCCTGGGGGCGCACGCCACGCGAGAACGAAAGCTCGCTCTGGTGCACGAGGCCTTCGATACCACCGAGGTCCACGAAGATGCCGAACTCGCGCACCTGCGTGACCTTGCCCTTGAGGCGCTGGCCGGGCTGTAGCGAGCGGAAAAGCTGCTTCACAGCCTTGCGCTGCTGACGCTCCAGAATCCCGCGACGGCTCACCACGAAGCCGTGCGTACCAGCCTTCGAGGGCGGCACCGTGAACTCCAGGCGCTGCCCCAGAAGCTCTTCGGGGTTCTCCACCGGCGTGAGCGACATGCCGCTCGCCGGGCAGAACACGCGCACGCCTTCGACCAGTACGTCGAAGCCGCCGCGATTGAAGCCGAACACCACACCGCGCACTCGGCGACGCTGCTCACGAGCACGCGCGATGCGCTGTTTGGCAGCCTGGGTGTCGATGATGCGGTTCACGATCACGATGTGACCGCTCTCAGCAACCGATCCGACACGACCCCGGAAGATGGAGCCAAGCTCGGGTGCCGGCGGCGGCTCGGGCTCGGGTTCCGCTTCGTCGTTGGCCTCGTCGTGTGCCTCTTCCGAGCCGCCTTCTTCTGCGGACACGCTCTCAGCCGCATCGGCTTCGGGAACGCTTTCGGCGGCAACATCTGCCTGCGCTACTTCAACAGCAGGTGCCTCGACAACAGCCACCGGCTCTGCCGCCGCAGCTTCGACGGCTGCCTCAGTGCCTTCCGCCTGGCCCTGGCCTTCCACAGGCTGGGCGTCGGTCGCCCCAGCTGCCTCGGTGCCTTCCGCCTGCCCTTCCACAGGCTGGGCGTCGGTCGCCACCTCTGCCGCAGCTTCTGCCGCTGGCGGGGGATCCGGCAACACGGGCACGTCGTGCGGCTCGAAAATGTCGACATAGGCCAGCGCCTTGCCGAACAAGTCGACCGTGAAGCCTCCGGGGTTCACCGCGGAGACACGACCTGCCACCACTTCGCCCGCCGAGAAGGCATGGCGCTTACCGGCCGAGCCACTGTCGAAGAAGCGGGCGAACACGCCCCCTTGCCCCTCCTTGGCTGGCTTCTCGCCACGTTCGGCGCGCGGTCCTTCGCCTTCCTTGGCAGCGCCCTCTGCGCCTGCCTGGGCTGGCTTCTTCTTCCTGCGACGACGACGCTTTTTCTTTGCAGCGTCTGTGCCTCCGGCCGCTTGGGAAGCCTCGTCGGCTCCACCTTCTTCGCCGGATTCCTCTCCCTCGTCGTCACCCTCATGCTGGCTTTCGGCCTGCGCGGGAGCGTCACCTGCGGGCGCATTTGCGCTGCTGGCTACGTTTTCGGAAGTGGGGCTCGTCGGGCTTTGGCCCGGTTCCGCTCCCTGCGTGGCTTCAACCGCCGGCGCGGGAGCCTCGGGTGCGTTGTTCTGCTCGGTCATGACGTACCTGATCGCAGCCTGCTATCTAGGGCTTGCGGGGCAGGGACACTACGCGCAAAGGCAGCGGTTCGTCAAGGCGCACACCGCCAACTGCTGCCTCGGCCACCGCGGGTGTGCCGCCTCCGGCTCGCCCTCAAACGCGGCAGTTTAATGCCGGGTGAACTCCCATTTGAGGTCGACCTGTCCCTCTGGGCCCGAAAAGCGCAACCGGGCAAACAGTGCTTCCGGCGCGATCGTCGGGGTGCCATCTTCGTGTTGGGCCGGGAAAACAAGGCGAAAGGCTCTCCGGAACGAGGAGATGCTCGGGAAGTAGACCCGATCGGAAGCCGTGCCTGTTCCTAAGACCTGAATTTCCACGGGCCGCGTCTGCCGACCTCGGTCGTCGATAAGCAGGACCCGCCACGCCCCCTTCTCATCAGTTAGATCAACCTCGCGGGGCTTTTCCCCTCCGATCGTCGCGAAGAAGCGGTGGTGCTTTCCGGCGTCTTCGAGACTTGCGGCGAGCATCGCGTTGCGCGCATCTGTGGTCAGCTGGAAGTCTGCCGCGTAGCGCACCACATAGGCCCACCTAAATTCGCGTGACTCAAAGGTCGCGGTGGCGTGAAGAATACTGCGCAGTTGCCCGAAATCGAACGGATTAGAGGCTCGAGTCCAGCGCTCGTAGATGTCGGAATAGGCGTCCGGCGTGAAGCTCCGCGGAGGTGGCTGCAACGAGACCGCGGGTGCCGTACAGGCAACGAGCGCAGCCCATCCAACGACGCCAAACCAATGATAGAAGCGAGACACCTCGACAACATTTATCGAGGTCGCACGCAAATGTCCAACCGCGCGCAAACGGACACGAGATTGCGGCGCAAGCCATGAGCGCGACGCTGGTCGTCGCGAGTTGTGCGTCAAAGCCCGGTC
>CAZEWA010000107.1:0-17085 GCA_964515685.1 uncultured Polyangiales bacterium
CTTGTGCACACTGCATTTGCTGGGAAGAGCGCTGCGTTCGGCGCAAGATGCGCTCCATGCAACCTATCCCAGCGCGAATTTTGGCAGTCAGTGCACGGGGCCTTCTAGCTTGCGGCGTGCTGGCTTCGGCTTGTGGCGAAAGCGAGCAGAGCGCAGAGGACGCTGCGCTCACGCCGGATGCTGCGAAGCCGGACACTGGCGTGACAGACGACACGCGCCGAGACGCTGGCCATACCGACGCTGGCAACACATACCATGCGCGTGACGCGGGCGGAGATGGCGGCGTGGGGGCTCCCATTCCAGCCTGCAAGCGTGGGCTCGCCTACGGCTACCACACGAGCGCCGATTTGATGGCGCTGCGGCCCGGCGTGCACTGGTGGTACAACTGGGCATCCAAACCTGACAGCGGGCTTGGCACGAGCTACCGCGAGCTCGGCGTGGAGTTCGTGCCGATGGCATGGAATGCCGCGTCCACGGAGGCAGGCCTGCTGCGGGACATTCCCGAGGGCGCTTCGACCTTGCTCGGCTTCAACGAGCCCAACTTCTTCGAGCAAGCAAACCTCAGTGCCAAAGACGCCGCGGCGCGCTGGCCCGTACTCGAAAAGGTCGCTGACGCGCGCGGTCTCAAGCTCGCATCGCCCGCCGTCAACTTCTGTGGACCCGCGGAGAACTGCCACGACACCGACCCCTTCAGCTATCTCGATGCCTTCTTTGCCGCCTGCAAGGATTGTCGCGTGGACTACATCGCGGCCCATTGGTACGCGTGCGACGGCCCAGCGCTCACCTGGTACCTCGGTCAGCTCAAGAAATACGAGCGCCCGATCTGGTTGACTGAGTTTTCCTGCCTCGACGCGCAAGACAAGTCCGTGGCCGTGCAGAAGAAGTACATGACAGACGCACTACAGATCCTGGAGTCCGATCCGGATGTCGCGCGTTATGCCTGGTTCATCGGGCGCAGCAGCTCCGTGCCCTCCATCAGCCTGCTCGGCGAGGATGGTAAGCTGACAGAACTCGGTGAGCTTTACGTGGCTTTGCCGCACCACGATCCTGGCTGCGCGAGGTAACAAGTCTTGGCTTTCACGGTGAAGTGGCTCGCTGTTGATTGCA
This sequence comes from uncultured Polyangiales bacterium, assembly GCA_964515685.1. Classification (GTDB taxonomy): domain Bacteria; phylum Myxococcota_A; class Polyangia; order Polyangiales; family DASUME01; genus DASUME01. Next base: position 1,108 of record CAZEWA010000107.1, read on the forward strand.
GCGCGGTTGAGCGGTCAGAAGGTGGGCATCAAGTACGCTTGCCGGAACAACGTGGCCGTGATTCAAGTTGTACGGCTCTGAAACGCTAGCTCGCGTGCGGGCCGAACTCGGCGTAAATTTTCGCGAGAAACGTGGACAGATGCGTGAACTCGATTTGATCGTGCAGCAGCTGTTCGTAGGCCACGCGCGCGCCCGCTAAACGCCGCTTCATTCCGAGGCCAGAGGCTACGCGGTCCACAGACACGCCGTGCAGGCGCACGTCGTGTCCAAGCCAATAGTGACTGCGCAGCTCGAAGCCGTCAGGCGTCTCTCGCGCGAGATGCACCATGCTCACGGCTTCTAGGCCCGTGCGGCGCAAGCCAACCCGTGCGCAGGCGTGACCGACGATGCCCGCTTCGCGGAAGCGACTCGCGTCGAAGCCGAGCTCCGCAGGCGCAACGAAGCGAATCGCAAGCTTCAGTAGCTCAGGCCCGATGAACTCGTCTACGAAATGCGTGCTGCCAATGTAGCGTTGCTCGTGGCTGAGGCCTGGACGCTGCAGCAGTGAAGCGTCACTCGGCACGGCCGCGATGTGGTTGTGCGGATACCAAAGCGAGTAGCGCTCAGGTTCTACGGCGTGCCACCAAAACCACCACGCAAACATCTCTCCGCTGCAGCCAGGAAAGGGCACGCGGCTCGCTACATAGCCGCTGCCGTCGGCAAGCTCACAATAGCCCGTCTCCACCGGTAGCCGGCCAGGGACAAGCAATCGGCTCAGCCCCTCGCGCGTCATCGGCAGCGCCTCACGCGGATCCATCGGCTGTGTGATGGCCTGCATGGCATCGTCGTGGAGCCACAGGTTCCCGTCGAAGTAGTGGGCGTAGGGTTTACGCGCAACCCGCGCGCGATTGAGGGCGAACCTCGCTTGGGTCTCCGGCGGAAAGTAGGTGATGCGGTGCATCCCGCGACTCTACGAGATACTTACGCAGAAATACCACGCGGATCGCAGCGCAAGGCTTTAGCCATGCTTGACACCGCCTGACCCCGAAAGCCAAGATGCCGCCTTTCTCGCCCGGCTGTGTTTTTCGAACGCAAGCTGTAAGCCGAAGCGAGGAGCCGCAGGCTGCTGACGAGGAACGATGCGAGTCTCTGCCATTCACGTACGAGCGCTGGTCGAGGCCGTCACGATGAAAGGCGTGCGTGCAGAAGTTTTTTTGCAACGTGGTCAGATAGAGGCGGGTCGGGTTTCGGATCCCTACGGTTGGTTTTCGGAGAGCGAGTTCGACGCGCTCATGTTGCTCTCGCTCGAGCTTACTGGCGACCCTGCATTCGGTCTGCATTGGGGCGAGCTGTCTCCCATGATGCAATACGATGTGCTGGCCTCGCTCATTCCGCAGGCCAAGAGTCTGCAAGCGGCTATCGACGTGGCGCTGCGTTTTCAGCCGATTCTGTCGGATCGACTCGAACTCGAGTTCAATGATCGCGGCGCCGGTAACGCGACCTTCCGCATGTTTCCGCTCGGCGTGTCGCCCATGGCCTTGCGCTTCCGCGCCGAGATGATCGCCATGGGGGTATTGCGCCTCCTCAAGGGTGTGGGGGCTGCGGCGGGGCCGAGCGTGACGCGCGTAGCCTTTCAACATGCCTGCCCGCCCTATCGAGAGGAATACGAGCGCGTGTTTGGAGACCTCGTGGCCTTCGACCAACCCGAGGCATTGGTCGACTTTCGCTACCAGGTGCTCGACATGCCTGAGGTGCACAGAAACGCCGAGCTTTACCAGATGCTCGAGTTGCAAGCCGAGCGTGTGCTCAAGCGCGTGACCGACGAGCTGACCTATTCTGAGCGTCTCAAGCGACTTGTGCAACGCGAGCTGCCTCGCGTACTGCAGATGCCCGAGGCTGCACGTTCGCTCGGCATGAGCGAGCGCTCCCTGCGGCGGCGGCTTGCGGAGGAGGGCGTGTCCTATTCGCAGCTGGTCGAGCAAAGTCAGATTGAGCTCGCGCGCGTGATGCTTGGCAACCCAACCAAGTCGATCAAAGAAATCGCGCACGACGTGGGCTTCATGGGGCAGAGCGGCTTTCATCGCGCGTTCAAGCGCCACACCGGCACGAGTCCCGCCCAGTTTCGCGCCCAGAAGTAGCAGGCGTCCGCACTCGGTGCGCTACGGGTCGAGCACAGGGTGCGTGGTCAGGCAAAGTCCGATCTGCGCGCTTGCGCCGTGGTCGCTCGCTTCGGCGCAGCTGTCGCCTGAGTCACAGTCAGCATCGCAGTAGCAGTACTTATGGCACTGGCCCTGCACGCAACCAAAGAGCATGGGGCAGGTGCTCGAGATCGGGCCTTCTTCGCATGCGAGGCTGAGCTGCGCGGCGCTGAACACGCAGCGACCGCTCGGGCTTACGGCTTCACGATCGACCACGCATTGGCTCAAGCCCGGAGTGCAGCCGGTGCCGCGCACGGGGTCGCAACCCGCCACCGAGCCCGCAACACACTCGCTCCCGCCGTCGATGACAGCGCCATCCTCGCCGCTGTCGAGCTCAGCGGCATCGGCATCGGCATCGGGCAGGTCGGCATCTGCCTGCTCGCTAGGTCCGCCATCGAGTGAGTTCTGGCCCGCATCGCCGGATGCATCGCTCGCGGGAACGGCTGCTTCGAACGGTTCCGTGAGCGACGTGGCGCTGCCGGAGGGGCCGCCGAAACGACAGCCTGCGAGCAACAGCACTGCAGTGCAGACAACGCGCGCGCTCATAGCAACACCGTGAGGTAGAGACCGAAGCTCGCGATAAAGCCGTGGCTCGTGAAGCCAGGCCAGCCCGGATTGTTGGTCTGCAGGCCCCGTGCACCCGCGATGGGCACCCCGCCTATCTGCCCGTCGTCGGGGACCTCGTCCTTCACCAGCGCGGGCGTGCGATTGCGGCCGTCTGGGAAGGTGGGCGGCGTCAGCTTGCGTGTGACGCGCTCGAGCATGTAGAAGCCCTGCAGTTGTGCGCCGAGACTCAGCTTGGTGTCGAGCACTTCGAAGCTGTAGTCCGCGCCGAGATTGGCGCCGATGCGGTCGTTGTCGACGTAGTTGGAGCGCCCGTATTGCAGCGGCACAGGCGTCGGCTTGTACTGCAGGTCGAAGGCGATGCCGACCTTTTGCATGCGCGCGCGCAGGCCGGCTGCACCCGTGATCGTGTCGCGAAAACCAAACTCCGGCACCGGACGCTCGGCATGCCTGTCGATGTACTGCGACCAACGCCCGTACACGGCGGATAGGGCCAGGATCAGGCTCGTCTGTTCGCGCTGAATGAGGTCGTAGGAAGCGCCGAGGCCCGCTTGCCACGGCATCCAGTTGGTGACGAATTTCACGCTGGCTTCCTGCTCGAGACCACTGGCGAGGAGAAACTTAATCGCCGCGCTTACTTCTAGTTTTTGCGGGCTGTGCAGCGTGCCTGTGAAGCGAAGGCGTGAGGTCGGACGAAACGAAAAGCCAGCGTGCGGGGCAACGCTCATCACGACTCGGGCATCCATGTTGAGCACCAGGTTCTGCAGTTGCGCCGCGTCCGCCACATAGGCAGGCGTGGCCGCAGCCCCGACGACGTTCATGGTGGTGCCGAGGCCAAGCGAAAAGCTGTCGCTGACGCGGTAGGCGAGGGCCGTGGCGACGGCGAGTGAGTAGAGTCTGTCGCCGTACATTTCGGAGTGCAGACTGTTGGTGCTGTACTGCTCGCGTTCGTCTACGTAGAACGTCCGGAGGCGCGTGAAATTCTTGTTGGGAATCAGCGCGTAGAATCCAAAAGCAACGCGTTCCCGAAACATCTTGGCCACGAGACCTACGGCTTCGTAGCTGCCGGTCTGGTTGCCGCTGTCCCGCGCTTGTCTTGGGCGCGCGGCAATCGCGCTCGCGCTTGCGGTTTCCTCGCGACCGTTTTGCAGTGCCTCTGTGCCAAGCGGATAGCCATCCCAGCGACTGAAATCTGCGTGGGCCCCGTTCTCGAGCTTGTTGGGCACATCGAAGCGCGTGCCCTCGCGTGCATGGGGGGCGATGGAGAGCCGCGAGGCGATGCCCATCACGCCAAACGTGAGACCCGTGGGAGCCTCGAGCAGTAGGGCGGGATTGAAGTATGCGGCAGCGGCGCCTCCTGCCACGTGGCGCCCTTGCAGTCCTCCCGCACCCCCGAGACCTCCTGAAGCCTCGAGCAAAGGTGAGGCATGCGTAGCCGACGCGACCGCGAAGGAGGCGAACAATGCGATCAGTGCGTGGAGGAAGAGCCGCATGCAGCTTATCGGTTCGCTTCCGGCGTGAGCGTGGGCGCGAGCTCGCGAATCTGCTTACAGATGGCAGAGTCGTCACCGCTTACTTGGCCCTGCTCGAGCTTATCGAACTCCGTGAAGTGCAGGGAAGGGTCGGCGTCGCGCGCGGCGGTGGCTTTGAGAATCTCGGAGGTGACACCCAACACCGAGTCGTCTTGAAGCCAGATGCTGCTCAGCTTGAAGTGCGTGGCGGCGCTTGCGATCTCGCCACTCCACGAGGATGAGGTGCGCGTACAGGAGTAGCGTACGCCGGTGGCGAGTCCGCTCACGTACATGGAGACGCCGGGTTTGCCGTCGAGGTCCCAGTCCTCCCAGCCCGGTGCGCTGCCAGCGGCGGCCTGCTCGACGGTGGGCAGCGTGCGGCTGCGGTCTTCGTAGTAGGGCATGCTTGCGCCGATCACGTAGGGCATCTGCTGCATGGACACCGTGCACCCGTTTTGGCGCGGCTTGATGCTGCCGACGCGGCCTGCGTGCGGATTCTGTTCCATGAGCTTTGGCCAACTTCCGCGCATGTCGACCGCGGCCGACACCAGGTCGACCGGCTGCACCACGGTCCCACACACCAGACCCTTCTTTACACGCAGCTGCTCGCCGCTCTGCTCGAACTCATAATAGAGCCAGTAGATCGCCGCTTGTTTTGCGCCGAGGCCGGAGGCGATGAGTCGCTCTGTGATCAGCCACGAGCCGGTGAGGTCGCAGCCCGGCGTGGGTGGGTCGTCGCCGAAGACTTCGCCGGCATCGGTGCCGGGTTCGCTGGGAGTGTTCGTGGCTGCGTCCGCCGACGCGTCGCCGGGTGGCAGCTGGGATGCATCGGCTGCGTCGTTTGTCCCAGCTTCGACTTCGCCCGAAGTCGCATAGATGTCTGGCGGCATCGTGTCGACAATGCAAGCGGCCTCAAGGCAGCACATCGCTACGAGGGCTGACAGGAATCGGCTCTCCCGGTGTCGCATAAGATTCTCGATGGTCACGAAGGCGCCGCCATGAGGCCGGCGAGAAGGAAGTTTCGAGTACCACCGTAGGCGAGTGGCTTTGCCGGCCAAGGCGAGGCTCACGCGGCCAATCCGCGGCGCTGCTGTCGGCCGGAGCCGCGCGAACTTTTTGCCTTGGCGTACGTAGCAGGCTTTTCATGGGCCTTACCAGGGCTTCGGTGAGCAGTACGCTATACGAATGTGTGCAGGCTCAGGCACTTGAACAACGCGCGGCGTGGATCGCAAGATTGGCCGCTTGGACGCAGCGCTGGCCGAAAGAACCCTTCGGCACAGTGGTAATGGCTTCGGCAGTCACTTCGAGGGCGGGAGGCTTGAGATGGAAAGCACGCAGACGGCTGGGATTGAAACACGCGCCATGCCGGGGCCGCGCGCATGGCCGCTGGTAGGGAATGTCGGCGTGCTGCGAGGCATGCTGCCCTTTTTGGAAGCGCAGTGGGCGCTACACGGGGACGTATTCCGGATTCGTGCGGGTCATCTCAACGCCGTAGTTGTCGGCCATCCCGATCAGTTGCAGCGCGTACTGGTGAGTCATCGCCAGAACTACGTGAAGGGCAGCGTGTATGATCTGCCGCGCAAGATCTTGGGCGATGGCTTGGTCACGCTCGAGGGGGCGGCCTGGCGCGAGCGGCGCACGCTGGCTCAGCCTGCGTTTCATCGTCAGTCCCTGGAGCGCCTGACCGAGATCATGGTCGAGAGCGGCGCACGCTTCTTCGAGGGCCTGAGCGCGCGTTTGAATGGACAGGCATGCGAGCTCGATGTGCACCGCGAGATGGTGCGTCTCACGATGGAAGTGGTCATCGACGCCTTGTTCGGCAAGGGCACGCTCGACGGCGGCGCAGTCTCCTACAAGACGATGACCGAAGCCTTGGAGCTACTGAGCAACGGCGTCAACGGCGTGCAGCTGCCTGAGTGGGTGCCCACGCCCTACAACCTCAAATTTCGACGCACGATGCGCGAGCTCGACAACAACGTGTTCGAGATCATCCGCGCCGGACGCGAGCGCGGCACAGAGAGCGGGACCTTGCTCTCGATGTTGCTGTCCGCGCGTGACGACAAGGACCAGCCGCTCTCCGATAAGGCCGTGCGCGATGAAGTGATGACGCTGTTCCTGGCGGGACACGAAACCACAGCGCTGACTCTCACCTGGTTGTTCGCCTTGCTTGCTGAGCTGCCTGAGGTGCTCAAGCGCATGGTCGAGGAGGTAGACGGCGTGCTAGGCGGGCGCGACCCTGGTTTCTCGGATGTTCCGAAACTCCCTTACTTGCGTCAGGTGATAGACGAAACCTTGCGCCTCAGGCCGCCGGCACCGATGGTTGGGCGCAACGCGGTCGCAGACGATTCGCTCGGTGGCTACCACGTGTGCGCGGGAGACGTGGTGCTGCCCGTGATCTGGCTCGCCCATCGCCACCCCGACTTCTGGTCCGACCCTTTGCGTTTTGATCCCGAGCGCTTCACGACGGCCAACAGCAAGGGGCGCCACACCAGCAGCTATCTGCCATTCTCCAGTGGCCCGCGTATCTGCATCGGTAACGCGTTCTCCTTGATTGAGAGCAGCATCCTCATGGCGCAGATGCTGAACCGCTACGAGCTCAACATCCGCTCGAGTCACGACGTAAAGCCCGTTGCCGTGGGCACCGTGCGCCCTTCGAAGCCCGTCTGGGTCGAGTTCCGCCCGCGCCAGAACGTGACCACGCGCGGCTGAGCGCGAGCCTCGGGTGGCTCTGCAGTTCGGGGTGCTCTATTCGTGAGGTTGCGTACACATCAAGCGCACTCATTGAGACTGCGGGGCTGCAGGCTGCACCCAATGGCTGCCACAGTCCGTGGAAATGCGCGCAGTTGCTGTGCGGTTGGGAATCGAGACAAGCCATCAGGCGTTCGGCTGTAACGCAGCAGCGCACGACGGCGACTTACTCTCGCGAGCCCGCCGAGCGTGTTCGTTGCTGGCCAGAAGGTGCGCTGCACCATCATTCGAAGGGTGTCTATGCACGACCCGAGTTCCGACGCGCAACGCATGCCAGGTCCGCTCGCGTTGAGGGCGAGGCTTGATGCCCTGACGACAGAAGCGCAGGCGACAGAGGCTTCGGAGCCGTCGGTGGATGCGCAGGTGGTGCTGCCGCTGCGCGCCACGCGTGATCTACAGCGCCTCGAAGCCTGGGCGCTGGTGCTGAGCTCGAGGGGCGTAAGGCCGCACATCCAGTTCAGTGACGGATTCTTCGAGCTGTACGTTGCGCCCTACGAGCGCGCGGCGGCCAGCGCCGAGCTTGCCGCGCACGATGCCGAAGAGCTCGAGACACAGCGAGCCGCCCGTGCCGACGCCGCACTCGAGCGGCGGCCTGTGGCGCGTTACGCGGCGTTAGGCAGCGCGCTGATGATGCTCGCCTTGCTCGCCTTCTTTGCGCTGACGGGGCCGCGAGCCGATGGATCCGTGTGGTTTTTTGCGGGCGCCTCGGATGCAGAGCGCGTGCTGCACGGCGAGTTGTGGCGCACGGTCACGGCGCTCACGCTGCACGCAGATACCGCGCACGTGATGTCGAACGTGGGCATCGGCGTCTTCGTCATCGGTGCGGTGATGCGCTCCGAAGGCGTGGGTCTGGGCTCGCTGCTCGTGCTTGCCTCCGGCGCCGCCGGCAACTTGCTCAATGCCTGGGCGCACCAGTCCCAGCACAAATCGGTAGGCTTCTCGACCGCGGTCTTCGGGGCTATCGGCATCCTGGGCGGGCTTGCTTACGTGCACAGCCGTATGCGCATGCGGAAAGTGCGACCCGCATGGACGGCGCTCGGAGGTGCACTGGCGTTGCTTGCCATGTTGGGAGCCAGCGAGCGCAGCGACCTCTTCGCGCATCTGTTCGGAGCGCTGGCCGGCGTGGGGCTCGGGCTCGCGGCAGCCCATTTTGCTTGGCGACCAAAGACGTGGGCTGGGCAGTGGTTCGCGGCGATGACAGCGGCCGCCGTGGTGGTGGGCGCTTGGTCCATCGCGCTGGCGTAAGAAGGCGCTTCGCGAGGCGGACCCGCGACCTCCATAGCTCGCTCGCGCATAGCGACCCGGAGGTGTGCCGACGTGGCGGCTGAAGGCTGTGCTGAAGGTGCTCGCGGAGCTGTACCCCACGCGCTCGGCGACTTCTGCGATGCCGAGTTCCCGACGCCGTAGCAGGTCTCTGGCGACGGCCATGCGCCACGCGAGTAGATACTCCATCGGCGGCAGACCCACGGTGCGGCTGAAGCGTTCGAAGAACGCAGAGCGCGAGAGCGCCGCGGTTTTGGCCAGTTGCGCCACGGTCCAGGAGCGCTCGATTTGAGCGTGCATCTTGCGGATTGCGGGAGCTATCTGCGCATCGCTCAGTCCTCGTAAAAGCCCAGGCGGGGCATCGTCACCGGAGGTCGAGCGCAAGGCTTCGATCAGCAGGATCTCCACGAGCCGGGTCAGCACGAGTTCGCGTCCCGAGCGCTTGTCACCTGCTTCTTCGCCGACGAGCCGCACCAACACCGAGAGGCGCTCGACTCCGCGCACGTGTACAAGTGCTGGAAGCAATGACACCAGAAGCGAGGTATCCGGCGAGTCGAAGACGAAGAAGCCGCCGAGCAAGCGCACGTCTGGACGTCCACCGCGTGTGCCATGGCGAACTTCGTTGCCGGGGGCAAGGCTCAGCTTGGGATCGATGCGTGTGGGCTGCACGGACTCGAAGCAAGACAGCGTGAAGCCCGGCGTGGAAGGTAAGAGCACAAAGTCACCCGCTTCAAGTCTGACGGGACGCTGCCGGTCGACTGCGAGGCGGCAGCTGCCTTCGAGCACGGCGCAAAAACTCGGCTGACCGAAGTCTGAGTAGCGAACGCCCCAGCGACCTGCGCCGCTGATACGCTTCGAGAAGACCGCTCGCGGCTGCAGCTGCGCGATGATCTGCGAGAGAGGGTCGTTCATGTCCGGACTCTAGCAAATAAAATATGGACCGTATGCGGTAGAGAGTCCGGTTTTTGAGCGCTAGGATTTTCCCATGGACGCCGCACCAACACGCGGCGAGGGAATCGACATGAACACCGTACTTATCACCGGTTGCTCGTCTGGTTATGGTCTTGAAACCGCACGCCGTTTTCACGCTGAGGGCTGGAACGTGGTTGCCACGATGCGCACGCCGCGTGAAGACATGCTGTCCCGATCCGAGAGATTGCGCGTGCTGGCCCTCGACGTGACGGACCCTGCAAGTATTGCGGCGGCACTCGAGGCGAGCGGTCCCATCGACGTGCTCGTCAACAACGCGGGAATCGGGTTGTTCGGCGCCTTCGAGGTCACGCCGATGACCACGGTGCGCGAGGTGTTCGAGACCAACACTTTCGGCGTGATGGCGATGACACAGGCTGTGCTGCCTCAGTTCCGTGCGCGTAGGTCGGGCGTGGTCGTGAACGTGACCTCGAGTGCGACCCTGATGCCGATGCCGCTCGTGGCTGCGTACACTGCGAGTAAGACCGCCACCGAAGGCTTCACTGCCTCGCTCGCACATGAGCTTTCGGAGTTCGATGTGAAGGTAAAGCTTGTAGAGCCCGGCTACGCTCCGACGACGCGCTTCACCAGCAACGGTGGCGGCCGCATGCAGGGGCTTATCCCCGAGGCCTACGCAGCCTACGCCCAGCGCATCTTCGCAGCGCTGGGAAAGATGGAAGCCGTGACGCACGAGTCCGATGTGGCCGATGCGGTGTGGCGCGCAGCGACCGACGTCACGGGCCAGCTGCGATTTCCCGCAGGGGCCGATGCACTGGCGTTGTCGCGGAGGCGCGAGCGCACTTGAGCGTCACATGCAAACGCAACGCGTGTTGCCCCGTACTGCGTGCGTTAGAGGTCTAGCGTGCCGTGCACGTCGATCTTCGGAACTCTGAAGCCCATCGCAATCCACGCACCTAAGAGCTTCGCAAAAAACGAGAGCGACTGTTGCTTGCTGTTGGGCAAGTCGTTGGCAAGTCTCGAGGCATCGGCAAGGTCGCTCGTCATGGTCCGCTCTTGAAGCGGAGGCCGCGTTTCTGTGGGCCACAGGCCGGAGTAGAAGCTGAGCCAGTGTCCGCTCTGGAACTCAAGAAAGAATGGGGTGTTGCAGCAGCTGGCCACAACGCGACGCGTCTTTCCCTTGGGCGTAAGGCGGAACTCTTTAAGCTGCTCTGAGCCTGCGACAAAGCGCACGCGATCTTTACGGTAAAGCACGAAGCCGGTGCCGCCGTTTGCCGCTTGAACGCGTGGCGCAGAAGGCAGCGTCTGCATACGCGCGCCGGCCTCGCGGCAGCTGTTGCAGTGGCATTCGGAGCTGAGGATGGGGGCGCCCTGCAACTCGAGAAGAACTCGCCTACAGGTGCAATGGAGCTGTGTGGTGGGGGTCACGTTTTTTCATAGCGTACGGTGAGTCTTGGGTCCAAGGGCTTGCGGGTGCGCCGCAGCTAGTCCAATCGACGCGTGAGCCCCTCGGATAATCAGGGCCCATTCGAATCGCAGCCCGTACAACATGAGTTAGAAAAATTATACGGCATGGCTTGTATTTTACACAAGTTGGCAGATTTTCTGTTTTCAGGCGCTTTTGCTCGCTTGTCCGGACACGGGTCGCCGTGAGATGTCCGTCTCCGCAGTCCTGCGGAGGTCAAACATCATGTCGTTACAGTCTCGTCCGTACTTGTCTCTGGTCTTTGTATTCATCTTGGCTGCGTGCGCGGAGGAGGTGCCGGCCCAAGGGCCCGACTGGCAGGGCGATGGAGATGCGACCGGCGATGGAGATGCGACCGGCGATGGAGATGCGACCGGCGATGGAGATACCGGCGATGGTGATGGAGATGCGACCGGTGATGGAGATGGGGATGCGACCGGCGATGGGGATGCGGGCGGGCCAGGTGATTGCTGCCCCGATGGAAACTGCCTGTGCCACGGCCCTGCTCCCACGCAGTTGACCTCGAGTGCGGGTCCGTTCAAGACGGCGCAGCTCAAGCTTCCCCTCGGCACCGTCAGCTATCCGACGGACGCTACGCCTCCATTCGCCTCGGTAGCAGTCTGTGGTGGTTTCACCAACACGGGGCCTGAGATGGCCGATTGGGCGCCATTTTACGCCTCGCACGGCATCGTGAGCATCATCGTGACCACGGGTGCTGCCGACGATCCCGGCACGCGCGGCGACAAGATGTTGGCAGCGCTCGAACAACTGAAAGCCGAGAACACGAAAGCTGACAGTCCGTTGAATGGTAAGCTAGATACCGCTCGCGTTGGCACGTCCGGTTACTCGATGGGCGGTGGCGGAACCACGTACGCCTCCCTCAAGACGCCCACGCTCAAGACCTCGGTGGGGCTTGCCGCTTGGAATCCAGCTACATCAGGCATCACCGTGCCCACGTTGCTTCTCTGCGGCACCTCTGACTCCACCGCCGCCTGCAATATGTCCATGGGCGCCTATTCGAACATCAAGGAACCCGCGCCCAAGATGCTGGTGTCGATCACTGGGGCCAACCACTTCAACTGGTTCGGCCCCACCAGCGCAGGTATGGGAATCTCCGGTAAGTACGCGCTGGCCTTCCAGAAGGTCTACCTGGAGGGAGACACACGCTGGAAGGACCTCCTTGTGTCGCAGCTGAGCGGCTCGACGCAGACCACCAACATCAAGTGACAGACTGCTGTGCGCAAGAGCCCGCGAAGCTAGCGATTTGCTGGGCGCTTGCCGGAAACTTCGGTCCGGTCGAGCAGCGGGTAGCGGCGCTCAGGGTGCCTTGCGAGCAGCGCCTTTTTTGCGTCCGCGCCCGTGGTCAGCTCCTTGGTCAGAATCAGAAACTCCTTGTCATGAAGCACACCAGCATCGTGAAGCTCGCTCAAGAGAAGTGACGTGGTCTGACGCACTAGATGAGGCGCATAGTCGCGTTCCCAGATCTCGAACATCGCGGGGCGGCTTTCGTCGAACTGCGCATCGTAGGCGTCTTTAAGTGTGCCGTAGGGCACGCGTACGTCTTCATCGAGGGCCTTGTTGGCGATGCGCACGGTCTCGTCGTAGCTCGTGATGAGCTTTTCGTGAACTTCGGTGAAGCCGCCCGGCACGCCGCGGTTTTCGCGACGCAGTTGATAGACCGCCTGAAACATGGCGCCCGTTCCAGACGAGCCGTGGACCACCATCAAGAAGAAAGAGTTCACGATGGCAAACAACCGCTCTGCGACGGCCTCGAGCGCACGCTCAGCCTTCGGAGTTTTCAAGAGCTCTTCGCGGTGCTTGCCTTGTAGGACAGCTTCGATGGCCATGCGCTCGAGCACGCCGTACATGGCGCGGGTGGCGCGTTTTGCGAGCGCGATAGCGGCCTCGCGCTGTCCTTCCGGAAACACGCCATGCAGCATGTAGCGCCGCTTGGAAAACATCAGGTCGGCAGCCCGCGGTCGATAGAGAAGCCAGTGCGCATAGGCGCTCGCGACTTCACGCAGGTCTGCGTAAGCCTGAATTCGCCGCCTCTGCACGCTGCGACGCGGTAGACACTCGAGCTCGTCGGCCAGGATTTGATCGATCTTGGAGATGTAGCTCGTGAACTCCTCGAGGTGTTGTACGAGGCCCCAGCGTTCCGGGTCGGTGCCCGCGTCGCGCTGCCCGTCTGGGCCGAGCAGGTACTCACGTGGGGTCAGATGCGTGACTGGGGCTTCCACCGAAGCTTCGAGCTTGGTTATCACCTCGCACTCGACCAGGGCGCGTGAGTAGGGCATCGCTGCCAGATCGAAGTCGTCGAGCGGACGCAGGGCGGCCTGTTGGCGTGGCGTTGCGAGCTTTCTATCGAGTTCCTGCTGGAGCGTCGCGCGGATGCTTTTCATCTCGTGGTCCGTGGCGCCCAGGGCTCGAAAGTAGAGCTCCAGTGCCGTGGGGTCACGCAGCGTGGTTTTGCCCTGCAAAAAATTGCGAAAGGTCATGGCGCTGGCGGGCTTGGGCAGGCGTTCCTGGGCTTGCCAGTACGCGGCGAATACCTCTTCACCGAGCGCGTGAAAGCCCTTGCCGAGTGCGCGCTGACGCTCTTCGAACTGCGTGCGGATGGCGTCCAGGCTGCCGAGATCCGTGGGGTGGTCAAACTGGGGGGCGGTCATGGGTTTTCGCTCGCACGGATCATGATGTCGGTTTGGGCACTGCGCTGCTCTTCGAAAGCGGCGCGCTGGTTCGCTTCGTCCGCGACTCGCGCGAGACAGCGTAGGCTGGGTTCCTGGTCGGCGCCCGAGGCTCGAAAGAGCGCGTGGCCCTGTCCCTGTGCCGTGTCGAGCAAAAATCGAGAGCGTGCGTCTGGTTCCTTTCGCAAAAGGTACGTTGCGCGTGCCACGCATGCCTTGGTCTCGACCCAGGTGTCGTCACTGCCCCACAAGAGCGCGGCGAAGAGTCGTCGCGACTGGGCGATGCTTCGTGCGAGCCCTTCGGTGAAGAGGTCTGCGTCGCGGCTCTTGGCCTCCAAGAGCAGGCGAAACTCGCGTGATGCTTGCAAGCTGCTCTCGAAGGCGCCGCGTCCGTTGACTGCTTGCACCGCGAGCAAAAGCTCTTCGCGCGCGAGCACCCCGAGGTTTTTGAGCACCATCGCCGTCAGCAAGATGAACGAGGAACGAACGACCCGCTCGGTGTGATTGGCGATCCACGACGGGAGTTCCCTGGTCGCAGCTTGCAGGCCTTCGACCACTTGCTCGAAGCGCGCCACGGTCACCACGGGAAGCGGTAGCTGCTTGGGCACCAGCAACGGAGGCGACAAAGCGAGCACGCTCGCTACTTTGGCGTGCTCTTCTGCAATGCGCGTAGCTATCTCGAGCGCAACCAGTGCACCGCGGCTAAAGCCGACCAGCACGAACGGGCCGGGATAGTGCGCGGCCAGGGGCGCCACGGCTTCCCACATGCGCGACGCGAACTGATTGGAGCCGTAGTAAGCCCCCTTGTTGTTCGGCGCCATGACTACGTACTCGGTAGCGTTGGCTAGCGCAGGGACCCCTCGGCGCAAGCGTTGAAAGCTTGCTGCGAGAGCTTCGGGAGTTTCCCCAGTGCCTGTGAAGTAGAGCACCACGGGAGCCCGGCTCGGTGCATTTTGACTCGGCGCCGACGCTTCCTCGTCACGCGTAGAGGGGCGCATCAGACAAGGGCCCACCCACTCGAGGTTCGCAGGTAGCGTGAGGTTGCGCTCGACCGACCTCGCTGCACGGATGGCCCAGCGCGCATCGCTCGGGTTTTGGAGCATGTAGAGGAAGATCCTGCCCAGCCCTCGAAGCGACCACCCGACCAGCGAGACCAGCGCAATCACGCGGCGCCAAAAACGCATCGGAGCATCTTGCCAGAATGCACAGACAGAATCGTTGTAAAATTAATGCTGTACAAAATAATCTTTGTTTATTATACGCGGTAGGCAGCCGAAACATTTGTGGTCGGCTGCGCTCAAGTGACTCTCTGCTTTCCCTTAGCCTGGCGGTCTTATGCGTAACTGTCCGAGTTCATATGTAATTGTGTTGTTGGTTGCGGCCCTGGTGGCGCCCCTGTCGGGTTGCGGCTCAGACGCCCTGGCGAATGGGACACAGCCTTTCGACCGGGACGGCGCGAACCAGGGGGCGGAACCCGATTCGGGCGGCGACTCACAAAACGACCCGAATGCCGATCCTGACGACGACAGCTCCTCTGACGAAGCGCTGAGCGTCAACGACGCGGGCGTCGATGACGAGAACCAGCCCCCCGTACGAAAGGCCAAGTGTGTGCAGAAGGAGAGTCAGGTCATCGTGATCGGCGATTCTTATATCAGCTGGCCTAGTCACACCTTCCCGGAAGACATTCAGCGCGAGTCCGGGCAGAAGTGGCGCATGGAAGCCATCGGCGGGATGTCGATGGCCACTGGCGGACTCGGCTCGCCACTAGGTGAATACATTCCCAACCAGTTCGATCGCGCGATCCAGGCCGACCCCGATGCCCATACGGTGCTGATGGACGGGGGCGGCAACGACGTGTTGGTGGGTTGGCTCGCGGATGCCAGCATCGAGCAGTGCAAGGACACCGGATCTTCCAAGCTTCCCCAGTGTCAGAAGGTTGTGACCGACGCGATCGCTGCTGCCGAGAAGCTGATGGATCGCGCGATCGCCGCGGGCATCCGCGATGTGGTCTATTTCTTCTACCCGCACATCCCGGAGGGACGAGCCATCGGTGGACCGCACCCGAACGAGATGCTCGACTTCGCGCTACCGCAGGTGAAGACGTTTTGCGACACGCGTGAGGGCGTCACCAGTGGTGCGCTGCGTTGCCACTTCATCGACATGGTCCCGGTGTTCGAGGGACACAGCCCGGCCTGGTTCAACGGCGACATTCACCCGAACTCAGATGGCTCCAAGGCGATGGCCAAGGAAGTCTGGCAGAAGATGAAGGACTGGTGTGTCGGTCAGACCGAAGACAGTGGCTGCTGCGAGCCTTGAGTCTTTCCGCTTCTTCACTTCAGCGCGTCGCAGAACCGGGCAAGATCAAGATTTACCTCGCTGCGACTACGGTGCCTGAAATGCGCGGCAAGCTCCGCTGGTGATGGCTCCGCACTCGACCGGCGACGCAGGCGTCCGGTTTCTGCACCACGTAGTGCGCAGGCCAGACCAGCGGCGCGACGTCGTTCTGGCTGCCCTCGCCGTGCAGCTGCAGCACGGATGCTGCATTCACGAGTCCCACGAGGACGGCGACTGCCAGGAACGGTCCTACGCTGCGCCACCAAAGCTTGTTGCCCTCGCTCATGCGCCGACTGTATCGC
>CAZEWA010000108.1:0-16760 GCA_964515685.1 uncultured Polyangiales bacterium
TGGAGCTGCGCGAGATACTGCAGTGGGAGCTAACGCCTTCGTTGCGCAGCGTGGCTGGCGTCATCGAAGTAAATGCTATGGGCGGCGCCGCGAAAGAATACCAGGTGGTCCTGGATCCATCGCAGCTCGCGGCTCAGCGCCTCACCCTCGGGCACGTGTTGGATGCGCTTGAGCGCAACAACGCGAACGTCGGAGGCGGCTGGATCGAGCGAGGAAGCGAGCAGCTCGTCATCCGAGGCGAAGGCCAGCTGCGCGGGCTTACCGACATTCTCGATGTGGTCGTCGACGTCGATGCCGACGGCACGCCCGTCCAGATCAGACGGCTTGGCGAGGCGCGCATCGGTGCTGCGCTTCCGCAGGGCGTCGTGACGCAGGACGGGAAGGGCGAGGCGGTCACCGGCACCGTCTTGATGCTCGTCGGCCAGAATTCCCGTGACGTCATTCACGCTGTCAAAGCCAAGATCGAGCTGCTGCGCCAGAAGCTACCGGACGGCGTGCGAATCGAAACGGTCTACGACCGCGCAAGCTTCATTGAGCGTACGCTCAAGACGGTGGGGACTAACCTTATCGAAGGCGCCCTGCTGGTTGGCATCGTGATTTTGGTATTTTTGGGCTCGTGGCGCGCAAGTTTGCTGGTGACGCTCGGCATACCCGTGTCCATGCTGATAGCGCTCTTTGGAATGCTTTACTTCGACGTGACGGGCAGCTTGATGTCGCTCGGCGCCATCGACTTCGGGCTCCTCGTCGATGGTCCCATTGTCATGGCGGAGGCGGTGATAGCGAAGCTCGCGCTGGCTCATGTCAATGCGCAAAACCGAGAATCCGTGATTCTCGACAGCCTCAAGCAGGTGACGCGGCCCGTAGTATTTTCGGTCTTGATCATCTTACTCGTGTACGTCCCGCTGCTTACGCTCGAGGGGACCGAAGGGAAGATGTTCCGCCCTATGGCCAGCACGATGGCGCTCGCGCTCTTCGGCTCGCTTATCTTCTCGCTTTTCACGTTTCCAGCGGGCGCGGCCGTGTTGCTCAAGGAGACCGGCCATCACGGCGGCTGGCTTTCAAAGCTCGATAAGCCCTACGAACGCCTGGTGAGAGCGGCGTTGGCCAAGTATCGGGTTTTGATCGGCGTCGCATGTGCGGCCCTGCTTCTCACGTTGCCGGTTGGTAGCTCGCTGGGGGCCGACTTCGTGCCTCGCATCGATGAGGGCGACATCGTCGTCGCGATACGTCGCTTGCCGAGCGTAGGCTTCACCGAAGCGCGCAAGCTCGATCTTGCAGTGCAGCAGGTTCTCAAGCGCTTTCCTGAGGTCGAGACGACCTTGGGCATGACGGGGCGCGCAGAGGTCGCTTTGGACCCTGTCGGGATGGACAACACCGATCTGCTCGTAAAGCTCAAGCCCAAGGAAGAGTGGACGACCGCGAAGGACCTCGACGCCCTGGGTGAGGCGATGAAGTCCGCGATCGAGAAGGAAGTGCCGGCTACCTTCGTTGCGATTTCGCAGCCCATCGAAGATCGAACCAACGAGATGATCTCAGGTTCGCCTGCGGACGTGGCGATTCAGTTGTTTGGTACAGACCTCGAGACGATGACGGACATCGGTCGCCGCATCGGGCGCATCCTACTCAAGGTCGAAGGCGCAGGCGATGTACGCGTCGAGCGCGCACTGGGTCTGCCCATGCTCCAGATCCGCATCGATCGTCAGCGCCTCGCACGCTACGGCATTCCGGGAACCGACGTGCTTTCTGCAGTGGAAGCGACACGTCAGGGACGCAAGGTTGGCTACGTGTTCGAGGGGCAGCGCCGCTACGAGCTGCGCGTGATGTTGCCGCCGATTACGCAGTCGCCCGAAGATTTTGGCGCGCTGCCCATTGGCGACCGAACGGGGCAATTGATCCCGCTTTCGCAAGTCGCGAACATTACAGAAGAGGATGGGCCTGCCCAGATAAGCCGACACAGTATGTCTCGACGCCTCCGCATCGATATCAACATTCGCGGACGTGATCTGTTGAGCTTCGTGCAAGATGCCCGAGCGCAGGTCGCTGCAGGCATCAAGTTGCCTCCAGACTACTGGATGACGTGGGGCGGACAGTTCGAGAATTTCGAGCGCGCGAGTGCACGCCTCGGTGTGGTGCTACCCGTGGCGCTGGCCATCATTTTCGGCATGCTGTTCACGACGTTTGGCAGCGTCCGTTATGCAGGTGCGGTTTTCTCTGGGGTACCATTCGCGCTCATCGGCGGAGTACTCGCGCTCAAGGCGCGCGGCATGCCTTTCAGCATTCCAGCGGCGGTCGGCTTCATCGCTTTGTGCGGCATCGCGGTGCTCAACGGCGTCGTGATGGCGAGCGAGATAAGGCGGCGCATCGATGAGGGTGGTGAGGACCCGCTGGTGCGCGGAGCCGTGGCAGTCTTGCGCCCGATGCTGCTCACTGCGACCGTAGCTTCTATCGGTTTCCTGCCGATGGCGATCTCGTCGTCCGCGGGTAGCGAGGTGCAGCGCCCGCTCGCCACGGCGGTCATCGGTGGCATGGTGTCGAGTACCCTGCTGGGTCTCGTGCTCTTGCCTGCGCTCCTTCAGGTCTTCATCGGCAAGCAATTGCGTTCCGCGCAAAAGGCGTAAGGTCAGGTCTTGCTAGAGCGCAGTGTGCGCGCGCTGGTTTAGCCAGCTTCGGAACGTGACTCGGAGCGGGAACGCTCGCTGCGCACGGCAACGACGCTCGATACCGCCAAGGCCAAGAGCACGCGCGATGCTCCCCATAGCGGTGAGTAGACTACGCGTGCGTTTTCCGCGAAGACGAGCCACAGCACAGACGCGAGCTCGAGCGCACCCAGTGCGATGAGGCCGCTGACGAGCGTCTGCACCATATGGCGCCGATGTCCCTCGACCATGGCGATGTTGCGCCAGTGTGTCGAGAGGGAGCGACCGATTCCCATCGCACTCGAGATGCCGGCAACGGCTGCGCCGAGGATCACGAGCGCGAACTCCGTGGTCCCGAGTTGCTTGTTGGGAGAGAGGCCCTGCACCATGAGCGACAGCATGGCCGCGACGGAGAGGGCCGAGAGTAGGGAGAGGGTCATGCCGGATATCACGGCGAGCGGACGCGCTAAGCGAGCCTTTTGGTTCAGCGCTTTGGTATCGGCGCCTGCGCTGGTTGTGCTGCCTCCGCGCGTATCGAAAGGGGCCAGGGCATGCTCGAATTCCTGGGCCGTCTGGAAGCGCAGGTCTGGATTGCGCGCCATGGCCTTTTCAATCACTGCTTCGAGGCCTGGCGAGATCGAGCGCTCTAGGAGACTCGGTCGGGGCGGCGCCTCTTGCATCAGGCGGATCAGCGTGCCGCCTGCATCGGAGTCGGAGTAGGGGCTCTTGCCTGTGAGCATTCGATAGAGCACCGCACCGACCGCATACAGGTCGCTTCGTGTATCGGCGTGGCTCGCGCCGCGTGCTTGTTCGGGGGCCATATAAGCGGGCGTTCCCACGATGACGCCGGTCCGCGTGAGCTCGGCATCGCCCGCACTCTTGGCGACGCCGAAGTCCAACACTTTGAGCGTGGGGCGCCCCGTGGCATCGCGCGCCACGAAGAGGTTCGAGGGCTTGAGGTCGCGGTGAATGACGCCGGCAGCGTGGGCTGCGCACAGGCCCCACAGGCACTGGCGGATCAGGTGTACTGCGTCCCCTTGTGGGAGCTTGCCTCCGGCCTCAGAGAGGTGCTGAGCGAGATCGTGGCCGTCGAGCAATTCGCTGATGATGCATGTGCGCCCGTCGGGGGCCCGCACGACGTCGATGATATCGACTACGTGGTCGCTACGCACTTGGCTCATGACGCGAGCCTCACGCTCGAAGCGAATACGCAGATCCTCTCGCTGCGAGAGAGGGTGGTGGATCACCTTGACGGCAAACGGACGCTCGAGGCGCAAGTGCCGCGCTTGGTAGAGGCGACCCATGCCTCCCTCGCCGAGGATATCCTCGACGAGATACGTGTTCGCAAGCTCGACCCCGATGAGTTCATCGTTGTCTGCTGGGCGCAAAAGCGCGGCTGCAACAGGTTCCGGCGTAGCCGCCATAGTGCACTCAAATTCACTCGACTGGCGAGCCTGCTGATTCATCTGCCCACTAGTTTACCAAAGAACCCTGGGCTTTCGGCTAGTGCTGTGTCGCGCCTACATGTGCGAGGATGCGTGTGATCGCTTGAGGCAGCACCTAGACCCGCTTGAGGGTACGATCGAGAGCAACGGCAGCTGCTGAGAAATACTTTAGTTATTGCCGGCTACGATGCGTCCTTACATTCCCCTGATCGAGCCGAACAGGTACGCTAAGTTGTGGTCCGACGTGCGCCTACACAGGCAGTGGAAGTGACTCGGGGATTCTCCGCGCACATCGTTCGGCGTTCTGAACGCGAGGCCTCGCTCGAGTTCGTGGGAGCCTTGCGGCTGGAGGAGGCGAGCGAACTCTGGAGTTCTCTTGCGCACATCCTCGATGGGGTCGTTCCAGAGCAGCGATTCGACTTCGACCTCAGTCAGGTGAGCTCAATCGATGGCGCGGCCATGGCCCTGCTCGTCACGGCGCGTGCAGATTTGATTCGCTGTGGTGTGGCATGTGAAATCGTCGGAGCGGCGGACTCCGCACGGCAGCTCGTGCAGCTCTACGGCGGAGGCGGCCACATCGCTCCTGCAGCGCGGCGTAAGGCTCCGTCGTTTTTTTCGCAAGTCGGCGATAGCACCGTCCAGCTTGTCCACGATGCCAAGCTTGCGTTCGCATTCATCGGGCAGCTTGTCACCGATCTGCGGTGCGTCGTGCTCTCACCCAAGCGTGGGAACTTTCGCGAGGTCCCCTCCATCATGGAGCGCACCGGGGCAGACGCATTGCCCATTGTTCTGTTGATCAATTTCCTGGTGGGTCTCGTGATGGCCTTTCAGGCATCCGTGCAACTCAAGCGCTTTGGGGCGAACATCCTCGTGGCCGATTTGATAGGCATTTCCATGACGCGTGAGCTCGGCCCCCTGATGACGGCGATCGTTGTGTGTGGGCGTTCGGGGGCAGCGTTCGCTGCGGAGCTCGGCACGATGAAGGTAAACGAGGAGATAGACGCCCTGCGCGTGCTCGGACTCTCTCCAGCGCGTTACTTGGTGCTACCGCGCGTGTTGGGTCTCGTGTTGGTCCTGCCTTTGCTTTCTATCTTTGCAGATTTGGTTGGTATTCTCGGCGGTCTCACGGTGGGGGTTACACGACTGGACCTCACGCTGACTTCCTACCTCCGTCAGACCTTCAATGCCGTGAAGCTCTGGGATGTGTATTCCGGCCTGATTAAGGCTGTGGTTTTCGCGGCTGCCATCGGCCTCATCGCGTGCCAGCAGGGGCTCGCGGCGGGGGGAGGAGCGGAAGGGGTTGGCAAACGCACTACGTCTGCGGTCGTGTCCGCCTTGTTTGTACTTATTCTCATCGACGCGGTGTTCACTGTGATGTTCCGACTGACAGGCCTATGACCGATCTCATTTTTGAAGTGGCGAACTTCACGATTGGTTGGGGGGATCGCGTGCTCCTGGAGAACCTGAGCTTCCAGGTTTATCGGGGCGATGTGTTCGTCATCCTCGGCGGAAGCGGTTCGGGTAAGTCCACGCTGTTGCGTCACGTGATCGGGCTCGAGACTCCCATGCGCGGGCAAGTCACGTGGTTTGGCGGAAAGCAGATGGCGCTCGACGATCCAAATCGAACGGCGCCGCCTCCGTTTGGCGTCATGTTTCAGTCTGGCGCGTTGCTTGGGTCCCTCACGGTAGGTGAGAATGTGGCCTTGCCTCTGGTGGAGTGGACAGGGCTCCCCGAGGAGGCCATCGACGCCATCGTGCGCGCCAAGCTGCGTTTGGTTGGGCTTCAGGGGACGGAGCACAAAATGCCGGCGGAACTCTCGGGCGGAATGAAAAAGCGTGCCGCGATCGCGCGGGCACTGGCCTTGGAGCCGAAGCTCGTATTCTTGGATGAGCCGTCGGCAGGGCTCGACCCGATAACTTCCGCCGAACTCGATATGTTGATTCAGACATTGAGCGGGGAGCTAGGCGTCACGGTGGTGATGGTGACGCATGAGCTCGAGAGCCTCTTTTCGGTGGGAACACGCTGCATTCTTCTAGACAAAGAAGCGAAGGGCATCATCGCCGAGGGAAGGCCCAAGGACTTGCATCAAAGCCATGACGACCCGCGCGTCACGGCGTTTTTTCATCGCAAGCCGCGTAGCTTGGAAGGTCGGGAGGTTCGATGAGCACGCCCACCAACCATTGGAAGCTCGGCGTGTTTGTGGTGCTCGGAAGTCTGCTTGGCGTCTTCGCCCTGGTACTGCTGGGAGCACGCCACTTTCGAAGTGAAACCGTGACGTATCGCAGTTACTTCGACGAAGCGGTGAGCGGACTCGATATCGGTTCGGGTGTCAGTTTTAGAGGCGTGCGCATAGGCGATGTGTCCGCTGTGGAAGTGGCGCCGGATAGACGGCACGTAGAGGTGATTTACAAGCTCGAGACGAGCGTGCTGACGCGCCTTGGAATCGCTCACCAGGAAGGGCGCGACCTAGTGGTGCGTGTCCCCAAAGATCTACGGGTCCAGCTCTCGAGCACGAGCATCACTGGTGGAAAATATCTGAAGCTCGATTTTTTCGATCCAGACAAGACCCCGACCCCCGAGCTTCCCTTCGAACCGGGTGAGCACACCATTCCTGCGACACCCTCAACGCTAAAAAACCTCGAAGATTCTCTGCTCAGGGCCATCGACGAGATTCCAGACGTAGTCGATGATGTGCGGAGCATCCTCCGCCATATACAAAGTCTTTTATACCAGGTGAATCAAAACGAGCTGCCCCAGAAAGTCGTGTCGCTCATCCACCGTACCGACAGCGTGATGGTCTCGCTCGATAAAGCCATCGGTGATGCGAAGGTCAAAGATCTGTCCGTGCAGACGCAGCGTACCCTCGCCAATTTGGACGAAACGCTGCAACAAGCGAGGACGCTTATCGAGCGAGCAGGAGCGGAGGAGGGGCTCGTGGCGAGTCTCGAACGCGCCTCGGATGCCGTCGGAGATCTGGCGATGAGCGCAAAGCCTGCGGGAGGTGCGCTCGAAGATACGCTGCGGGATTTGCGTAAGATGGCCGAGTCGGTGCAGCGTTTGACGGATGCGCTCGAGCGGGATTCCGACATGCTTCTCAAGGGCCGCGCCAAGGAAAAGCAGCCATGAAAATCTGTGCTCTCTGGTTTTGTTTCGCCGTGGCCGCGACGGGGTGCGCAGCGCTGTTCCAAAAGAGCGAACCCCTGACGGTGCGCTACTATGCCCCCGAAGAGCGCAGCGGCCGATTTGCGACGCAGGGCGTGAGCAGTGGGGCCTCGGTACGCCTGGGTCGTGTGGCGGCCGCAGCGCATCTTGATGCGCGTATGCTGCGGCGGAGTAAACAAACACTGACCTACCAAGACGCGGCGCGGTGGTCCGAAAATCCTGCGCGGTTCGTTGAGCGAGGTCTCGCGCATGCGCTGTTCGAAGAGCGCGGCATTCCGCAGGCGATTTCGGGGCGTGCGCTGACGCTTGAGGCCGACTTGATAGCTTTCGAGGAGCTGCAATCGGACCCGCCTTCGGTTCGGGTTTCCATCACCTGGACGCTGCACGACGAGCGCACGAGTCGTATCCGCGAGACGGTGAGTGCGGAGCGCGAGTTGAGCGCGGACGACACGTCGCCATCCGCTGTGGCGGTTGGCCTTTCACACGCGCTAGACGAATGCATCGACCGCATTGCGACGCGCACCCAGCAAGCCCTGGCGCCCTGAAGCAACGCGGAGCATCGCGGACGCTTGGCTTTGTGCTGGACGTTGAGCGGCTTAGTGGGTTCAGGGGGCCTCTGTGGAGGCCATGTCTACGACGACACCCTCTGCCCCCGTTGCGACTGCGCCGATGGCGCCCTGGACGTAGCTGCGGTCGAGCCAAGGGCAGGGCTGCCAGGCCCACGCCCAGTAGCCTAACCAGTAGCTGGGCACACAATCCCAGGCGATGGCCTCTGGGGAGGTCGTGACGGCGGGCTTTGCCGCTTGTGCCTCCTCTGGCTGCGGATTTTCGCTCTCTCTGCCCGTCGCCTCTAAAACACCAGGCAATCCCAGCGCAAAGACGAGGGCGAGTAACTTTGATGAATTGAGCTTCATCAGCACCCCCTTGCCTACATGCTGGGTGGAGAGTGCGAGGCTCGCAACTGTGACAGCGGGCGGCATTCGCGGTACCTGCGCGGCAGCTCACATAATCAGCCGACAGCCTACTCGTCCAGTGTACGTTCAGAAGTGTGCATGGGCGGTTCTTCACAAGATTCCCGCGTTGCATTCTGTGCTTTCTACGGACAAATCTGGGCCGTAGATTGTCCCCACTAGGAGTCGGTATGAGTTCTTTCTTTGCCTTCTCGGGCAATCTGTCCCGGTGCGTCTCCCATTCCACCACAGCTTGCGCAGAAGCGCGGTCGTTTTGGCGAGTGGCGCTGGTGCTGGGCGTGCTCGTCATGTGTGCTTCGCCCGCTGCAGCACAGGACGACAAAGCGCGGGCCAGGGGGCTATTTGGGGAAGGGGTCGCCGCATTCGATCGAGCCGATTTCTCGCAGGCTCTCGATTTCTTCACGCAGGCCTATCGCTTGGCTCCCCATCCTGTGGTGCGCGTGAACGTGGCCAATTGCTACGAGCGGCTCGGGCGCCACGTGGAAGCCGTCTTCAACTACGAACGCTTTCTCGAAGAGGGGGGCGCTTCGGTGGCCCCAGAACAGCGCGAAGAGGTCGAAGCGACGATCGCGCGCTTGCGAAAAAAGTTTGGCTCGGTGGTCGTGGAGATTGAGCCGCAAGGGGCAACGCTGACGGTGGACGGTGAACCCGCTGCCCGCGGACTCGACGGGCGTTTGTCCTTGTCGGTGGGGGCCCACCGCCTGCGCGTGACGAAACCAGGCTTCAGCGCTGCAGAGCGCACCGTTTTCGTGGAAGGTGATGGACTGCAGACGGTTCGCGTGGAGCTCCTCAGCGAAGAAACGGAGTTCCTGGCGGCGACCCCGCAGGCCTCAGAGCCCAGCGAGGCAGGCTCACGGGAGCTGTCCCGCGCAGAAGCCCCCGCGGCGCGCGACGGCAGGCCCCTGCGCACCACGGCCTTCGTACTGCTCGGCGGGAGTGCGTTGATGGGAGTTGGCGCCGTCGTGACGGGGATACTCGCGCTCAAGGCACAGAGTGATTTCGACGATGCGGTCGGCCGCAGTCGGTCTCCGATGCTTCAGGCGTCGGAGCGCGCCGATGCCCGCGCCTCGGGGCTGACAGCCTCGGACCGCGCGCACAACACGGCTCTCGTGACGGATATACTGACTGTGGGTGCTGTGGCATGCGCGTCGACGGCGTTCGTTCTGTGGCTCGTGGACCGCAAGCACGTGGAGCGAGAACGTCGAGTCGCACTTCGTCCGGAAGTTTCGCCGCACGGCGTGGCACGTATCACGTTGCACGGAGCGTTCTAATGTTCAGGCCCAGCAGAAACGCCAGCACCCTTGCGCCACTCGTTGCGCTTTTCCTCTCCGCTTGCAGCTTGCTGGTCGATGTCGACGTCAAGAAGCTCGATGAGAGTGCCGTCGATGTCGACATACCTCCGGAGAACTGCGCCGCATGCGACGACGGCATCCCATGCACCAACGATGTGTGTGAGTCCAATGGCGGTTGCTCCCACTATCCCATGGCCAAGCTGTGCGATGATGGGCTCGATTGCACCGAAGATACGTGTGATCTGCAGCTAGGTTGCGTCTCCGTAGAGCGAACCGACCGGTGCGAGTTTTGCTTTCCTGGAAGTCGATGCGACAAGGCCAAGGGAGCAAGGGAGTTCGGCGGATGTTTGGGCGTCGCGGGGCGTCGCAACTGCTCGGACAACGACGCATGCACAACGGATTCTTGTTCGGTGTTGGAGATGATGTGCTTGTCCGATGTCGTCGATGAAGACGGCGACGGCGTGCCTGCGTCCAATGCCGGCGGTGTATCTTGCGGCGGTGCCGATTGTGACGACACGCGGGCCAATGTCTATCCGGGCGCGCTCGAGACGTGCAACGGGCGCGACGACGATTGCAATGGGCTTATCGACGATAACTGCGTGCCGAGTCCGGACCATTGTGCAGGTGCAGCCAACATCGCGCTGAACACGCAGGGCGTCGGCGTGATCGAGGGCCTCTTTGGCGAGGTGGGGGATGATTTCGACGTCGCATGTGGTTCCGCCGGTACCCGTGACGCGGTGCACAAGCTTGTGATCCCGCAGAACGCGCCTGTCGATGTCGTTTTGTCGACAGACGCATCGAGCGCCGAGGTTGTCTTGGCTTTCGGCAAGACGTGCGATGACGCGGGATTCCGTTTGGGATGCGCGAAGCCCATGCGCACGAGCGGTCAGACGCGTCTTGCGTTGCACCGCTATGATCCGATAGCCCAAGGCAAAGAGCTCTTCATTCTGGTGGATGCCAAAGATAAGAGCGAGACCGGCGCCTACCGGATACAAGTCAAAGTGACCCCTGCCATGCCCGACGTATGCGTGGACAGTGTCTTCGATCATTCGGGGTGCGGGACCGTGGTCGGGTTCTTGGCGGCTGGCGGCGGTCGACTAGTGGGCTCGTGCCAAGATCAGTTCCTTGGCAGGCTCGCGACTGAGTCCATGCTGAGGGTTGCTGCCATGCCGAGTGGTCGCCTCGATGTCACGGTGCGAAGCGAGGACTTCTCGCCATCGCTGTACGCGCTGTCTGGCTGCGGTCTCTTCGACACTGAGCTGGCCTGTTTCAACCCACCCAATCAAGGCGCCGAAGCGCGCTTGAGCCTAGACTTTGCTGGGGGGGAGCAGTCCGCCATCGTCGTTATCGACAGTGGCAGCGGTGCGGGTGGCGAAGCCTACACGCTCACCTGCGGCCTATGACGCGCATCGCTTGCGCCGCGCGCTAGGCTCGTGCGCGCCGCGTACGGCCCTTGGCGCGGGCTGCTGAGCTCGGGCTAGGGCGGACGTCAGCGAGGCGCGCGAAGCTGCTCCGAACCGGAAGTTAGATCTCGAACTCGCCCTTTTCGAGCAGCTCGCTGACGCGGTACAGGAAGCCGTTGGCATTGACGCCATCGACGATGCGGTGATCGTAGGAGAGCGACATGTACATGACCGGATGGATGACCATCTGGTCTTCACCGTCGCGCTCCACGACGACTACGCGCTTCTTGATCTCGCCGATGCGCAGGATGCCGACGTTGGGCTGCGAGATGATGGCGCCGCCGTGCAGGTTGCCACGCCTACCGGGGTTTGAAACGGTGAAGCTCTTGCCGGCCAAGTCGTCGGGGGTGAGCTTGCCTTCGCGAGCTTTCGCCGCGAGTTCGTCGATGGCGCGCGCAATACCACGGACCGTGAGGTTGTCGGCGTGCTTGATGACCGGCACCACCAGGCCATCGGGGGTGTCTACGGCAACGCCGAGGTTGATCTCGCGCAGCAGCACGTAGGCGTCGTCGAGGACACGCGCGTTGAGCTCACGGAACTCTCTGAGTGCCTTCACCGTGGCAGCGCACACGAATGCCAGATAGGTGAGGCCTACGCCCTCTTTCTTGGCTTGGTTCTTGTGCTTCTCGCGCAGCTTGGCCGTCTCGTGCAGGTCACATTCGGCCACGGCCACCACGTGGGGGGACGTGAGCTTCGAGTAAACCATGTGGTCGGCGATGATGCGGCGACGGCGCGAGAACGGGACGACCTCGTCGCCCGGGCGCTGGATGTATGCGGGCACCTGGAAGGCGCTCTTCTTGCCGCTCGGACCCGCCACGTTGGCAACGCTTGCGGCCGCGGGGACGGGTGCGATTGCGGCGGCGGGGGGCTGCGGGCTCAGTTCGCTGCGGCCGCGGAGTGCCCCGAGGTCGATGCCCTGCTCACGTGCGAGCTTGCGGATGGCAGGAGAAGCCGCTGCGGTGGCAATGGCAGCCGGGCCGCCCACACCGGAAGTTGCGGGAGCAGGAGGCCGTTCGCTGGCCACGCCCGAGACACGTGCAGGAGCGGGAGCGGCAGGCCCCGGCTCCGCGCGGGCGGGCTCAGCCGCCTTGGAGGGCGTGCTTGGGCGGGCGCCGGCTCCGCTCTCGTCGACGACGCAGAGCCCCGCGCCCACGCGGACCACTTCGTCCTCCTGCGCGAGCAGCTTGGTCACGATCCCTGCAATGGGTGAGGGGACTTCGCTGTCGGCCTTGTCGGTAAGTATTTCGACGACGGCTTGATCGCGCTCCACGCGATCGCCTTCTCGTACAAGCCACTTGCCGATAGTCCCTTCGACGACGCTTTCGCCGAGCTGCGGCATCGTCACCGTGGTGGTCATGCTTCTCTTCCTCGCAAAAAAATAGAGCCGTGAGCGGGTGGTGGGTTTTTACCGTCCACAGATCGGGTGTGCAACGCGGGCGGCCCAAAGCGGATGGGAAAGCCCCAAAACGCCTGTAAGTGTATATGATCCCCGTGGCGCCTGGGAAAACCTTGGGAGCCGTGGGGATATTTCACCGTATGGCCGACCTCGAAGAGCACGCTTTCAAACGCGATCGTCGGTTTATCGTTCGCATCGTCACGACGCTAAGCCTCGCGATTGTTGCGGGATTGTTGGTGTGGGGGCAGTTGACGAGCCGCCGGACGGCGGGCTGCGCCGCAGGGGCAATGCTGGGCGCGCCCGACGATGCGTCGCCCAATGCCGACTGACTAGTCGAATCGCGTCAGCACATGGACCCGTTCGGTTCGTTGAGCCGTGCGCCCGGCGTGTCGCAAGCGGGGTATACTCGGGACAATGCAATCACGTTTGCGTGCACTGACCCTCAACATCTGGCATCGCGAAGCGCCTTGGGAGCTGCGCCGTGAGCTCATTCGGCAAGGCATCGCGTCGCTTGCGCCAGACCTCGTTGGCCTGCAGGAAGTGCTTGAATTTGAAGCTTCTGGCGTCCGTATGAGTCAGGCCGAAGAGCTGACGCGGGGCACGGAGTATCATCACGTGTTTGCGTGTGCGCAGGTCATGGGACCTGGGCTCGAGTTTGGTAACGCTTTGCTCACAAAGCATCCCGTCGTGGAGCACGAGACCCTTGCGCTGCCCGGTGCGGAGAGCGGGGAGACCCGCTCGGTGCTGTACGCGAAGCTCGCAACGCCATTCGGGCAAGTGCCGGTATTCGTGACGCACTTGAACTGGAAGCTGCACCACGGGGCTGTTCGTATCCAGCAAGTGAAGAGGCTCGTGGAGCTGGTGGAGGAGCGCTCGCGCCCCGGTAAGACGTTTCCGCCAATTCTCATGGGCGACTTCAACGCAGAGCCTGAGTCGGACGAAATCAGGTTTCTGCGCGGTTTCGCCACGCTGGACGGGCGGAGTGTGTTTTTCGCCGACGCATGGGTATACGGAGGCGATGGAGGACCGGGCTTCACTTTTGATCGCCGCAATCCCTACGCCGCACGCGCCCATGAGCCGCCACGTCGCATCGACTACATCTTCGTGCGCGGACCAGATAGCCATTGGGTAGGCGAGCCGCTCGCTACCAAAGTCGTGTTCGACGCAGAAGAAGATGGAGTCTGGGCCTCCGACCATTTCGGTCTGTACACCGAAATCAGCGCGGGAAAATCGCAAGCCCCGTGACTACGTGCTGGGCCAACACCGTATAACGGCCTACGAAGCGGCTGCCTAAGGTGAATGACTCATTCACTTCTTTGAGCAAGCGAAGTTCGAAGGCGCCGGTTTCGTCGATCTCGAGCTCGGCATCGTGGAAGCCAACCCAGGCACGACTGACGCAAAACTGCGCCTTATAGAAGCTCTCTTTGGCACTGAAAAGCAAGGCGGCGCGCAGCAGGCGCTGCTCCTCCGTTGCGCCCTGCTCCAAGCGAGCACGCTCACGCTCGGTGGCTATCATGCGCCAGAGCCGAGGCTCCACGCGGTTTCGAAGTTCTGCATCAATGCCGATGCCAGCCAGCTGTTCGCGCGGAGATGCCACCGCGATGCACAGGCCTTCCGTGTGCGTGATACTGCCGCAGATGTGCTCGGGCCAGGCCACGGAGCGGTCTGGCAGAGCAGGCAAGGCCTGGGGCGCTACGCCGAGCGCACGCAACGCACTTCGTGCGGCGGTGCGACCGAGCGCAAACTCCGTGCGGCGCTTTTCTACGGCGCGTGCGAGGGCCACTTCCTCCTCAGGGAATAAGCTCTGCGCTTCCTCTGCGAAATGGAGTTCTTCGCCTTCTACCCCCGGTGGAAAGAGCTCGGCTATCTCTCGGCGTAGCGCTGCCATACGGTCCTAGTATGCGCTCCGCACCGGCTTTTGCCGCCTCTGCACTGGCCTAAACGAACGGGGACAGGGCTGGGTCGAGCTGCGGTTCCGGGACTCCGAAGGTTTTCGCGTGTAGGCAACGTGCCCCCCAAGCCAATAGGCCGCCTGCGATCAGCGCGCACAATCCTTGGGGGAGGCGAGGAGCGTCGAATGAAACCAGCAACAGAGCCCATGCCGGAGCGAGCAAGGCGAGAGCTGCGTGGGAGAGGCGCGTGAGCTTGGGCTTCGGCAGGTATGCGAGCAGCGCCCCGACCAGCGCCACGCACAGGAACATGCGGAGACTCATGGGGGCGGTGGCGAATCCGAGAACGCAAGCAAGGCGACCCGCGCCGAGGAGCTTGCTCGTGTGAAACGCAAGAGAGCGGGCAGTGTGCTGTTTCGGCGACCAGAGCAGGGCCGCGCAGCCCAACCACACGGCGGGATTGGCAAACACATCGAAGTCGAATAGCGGCACCAGACCAAGCTCGACGGTCGGCAGGTGCAAGCTGCCGCGCGCAAGTCCGAGCGCCGCGACACCGAGCGTGGCGGCTCCTATATCGACCACACCGTGCAGTGCGTTCGAGAGGTTTGAGCTTTGCTTACGGTAGGTCCAAGCCAATGCTGCGAGATGAATCGCGACTGGAATTCCCCACAGGATACGTACGTCCATGGCGTGCGAGCAAAGAGCGCTCAACCCGATAAGCAAGCCTGACAGGAGGATCGAGTGCCCCTCAGCGAAAGACGTTCTGGTCCGCTGCACGAAGCGCGCGCGCGGTCCGGGCAGCAGGAAAACGGCAAGGGCGCCCAGGGCCAAGAAGAAGATGCTCGCTTGGGACGTTTGCGAACTTTGCGCGGTTCCGCGAGAGAGATCGAACAGCATGAGCTCGCGCTGCCCCGTGCGCGCCACGCTGAGTTGCACTGAGGTCGTATGCGCTGGGCGCTGCAGGTCTTCCGGCAACTCGACCGGTGCACCGTTGATGCGCACGATGTTATCGCCGGGCGAGAGCCCCGCCTTCGCTGCCGGGCTTTGCTCTGTGACGCGCGTCACTACAACGCCGCGTGCTTGTGCTTCGATGTCTGGGAGGCCGAGCTCGCGTTGGAAGGTTCGTGCCGACTGCGCAAACGCGAGGGCAGCCGCCGCGTCGTGCGTGTTGGGATCCTCGAGTCGCAGCCGTGTTTGGAGCTGCGCGCTCTGCAAGCGCACGCGCCGGTCGTCATCGGAGAATTCGATGCGGAACTCGCCTTCGAATATAGGAGTGCCGTCGACCCCTTTTAGCCAGGCATCGAGCGGGGCCGATGCCACGTTTTCGCTCAGCGCACGGCAAGCGAGCATCTGCCTGATGCGGACAGGCGTTCGTGCCTTTGCGTACAACGTGCCGCGCGCTTCGAGCTGACAAGGGCGGCCTACTGGAAAGCCGCTACCGTGCAGATTCAGCGCGGGAATCGACTCTTCTTCCACGACGTCGAGGGCTTCGAGCGTAACCAAATGGCTGCTTGTCGAGCGTGCATCACAGGCTCCCAGACCGAGCACGGATGCGAAGAAGATCGAGCGCCACATGGAGCGGGGCCGCGCCTTACGACACGCGGCTGCGGATTCTGCGCCGTCCCAATGACCCGGTCGATCCATCGTAATCGGATAGAGGATGCGACATGCACTGGTCAAGAAACCGAGCGTTGACTGCCAGATCTGTGGGTGCTAGTTCGCCCTCTGCCTAAGGAGGGGGGACTCATGGGGATAGTCGCTGTCATCGCGCGAGCTAAAAAGAGCGTACAAACTGGAGGCCTTCCAGGTGTTGTGGAGGAGTTCGGCGGCACGCTTCGGAGCCGCGCTATTCCCGCTCCCTTGCGCCCGGCTGCCGCGCGCATCGCGGACTTGCTGCGTGTGCCCGAGCGCGCGCCGCGCGCTCCTGTGAGCTTGGTTGCCGAGCGCGCGCCGCACGCTGTCGATGGACTGACGCACGCGGGACAGGCTGGAGTTTGTCCGTTCACTGGTAGCACCGCCGAAATCACGCAGGACGCGGCGGAGCTGGCCTCGAGTGCGCAAGTTGTAGAGGAGACGCTCGCCGCTTTCGAGCCCGCAATCATTGAGCCTGCAGTCGTTGTAGAGGTCGCAGTTGAGGAAGTCAGCGCAGCCCCCGAAGTGAGTGCAGCGCAGTCCGAGCCAGCGCGAGAGCCTAAAGCCCAAGAACTGCCGGTGGCTGCGGAGAGCGTCAGCGCTCAGCCGGAACAGGCACGAGCGGCGGCGCTCGTGGAAGCCGTGGTCGCCGAGCCTGTCGCGAAAGCGAAAATAAAAGACGAAAAAGTTACGGTCGAGGTTGCAGCCAAGTCGAATACGGCTAAGACTGCGCCCCGCTCCAACAAGAACTCTGGCGGCAAGTCAGGGAACAAAAAGAGCAAGAAGAAGTAATCGGGGCTGTAGCTCAGCTGGGAGAGCGCCGCACTGGCAGTGCGGAGGTCAGGGGTTCGATCCCCCTCAGCTCCACGAATG
>CAZEWA010000109.1:0-16747 GCA_964515685.1 uncultured Polyangiales bacterium
GATTCGAGCAGGTCTTGCGCGACACGAATCATCGCTTCACGCAGATCGGGGTGGTGATAGTGGTCACCCTTTTTCACGGGTGGGACCTCACCGTGCGCTGATGACGATTCACTCATAAGTACGGCTTAGCGCCGAAAAATCTCGTAGGCTTCCTCGCAAAAGAGACACGAATGTGGGACTTCGACGAAAACACGACGGCTGTGATCCAGCTCGGATTGAGCATGCTCTCCGAGGGACATTTCATGTCCGCCCACGAGCGCTTCGAAGATGCATGGCGCAGCGCTGAAGGCCGTGAACGCACGCTGTTCCATGCGCTCGCGCAGCTCGCAGCTTCATATCAACAGCTCGCTCAAGGTCGCGCGCGCGCTTCTGTGCGAACATGGGAGAAAGCGTGCGCAAAACTTGAATCAATTGGCGCTCTACCGAGCGCTTTTCGCAGTGAAGTTGAGACGTTCTTTCAGCGACTCCATGTGAACAATGAGGGCCCCCGCTTCATTGACGCACAGTGCTTGCCCCCAGTTGCAGAGTGGCCATGCCCAAAGTGAGTGCTCCCATCGCAGGGTAAGCAGCCCATGAATTTCATTTTGCGAAAAGTGCTGAGCGCTCACAGATGCCCCAGTCGACTGTAGGGCACATCACATGCGAGAATGGGATGTAAGGAGTGTCCAATGACGAGTTCTCAGGGCGGGTCACCGAGCAGCGACGGCAAACTTCCCGAAGTGGGGTTCAATCAGGCCCTGAATCTGACGTTCGTCAGAACCAGTGAGGATGAGGTTGTGGCGGAGATGCCAATTTCTCCGCATCACCATCAACCGATGGGAATAGTGCACGGCGGTGTTTACTGTGCCCTGGTAGAGACGGTGTGTTCTGTGGGCGGCTACTTGGCGTCCGTTTCTTCCGGGCGTCTGGTGGTGGGAGTCGACAACCACACGAGCTTTCTCAAAGCGCAGCGCACGGGCGTGCTCACCGTCACCGGCAAGCCGCTCGTGAAGGGAAAGCGCACGCAGCTTTGGGAGGCGAACATCACCAATCAAGCTGGAGAGCTCGTGGCGACGGGCAGAGTGCGCCTCATCTGTTTGGAAGCTGGCTCGAATGTCGCCGGTGAAGCGGCAGCGATGAAGGGCGCCCCCTAAGCATCGCAATCGCAGCCGTTCTCGCGTGCGTTTCGGTGCTCAGAAGCCGCGTTCGGAGAGCAGCGCCGACAGCGAGCAAGCAGGGCGCGGGCCGTAATGGCCGATCACTTCGGCGGCGCACAGCGCGCCAATGCGCAGTGCGATGGCGGGCGAGCGTCCGTGGGTGATGCCGAACATAAAGCCGGCAGCGAACAGGTCGCCTGCGCCCGTCGTGTCCACGACCTTGGCCACGGGTTCAGCGGCGGTCTCGAAGCGTTCGCCGTTTTCTGTGAGCACGATGGCGCCTTCCGCACCGCGCGTGAGTACACACATTGCGGCGCGACCTTGGATGGCCTGAGCAGCGGCTTCGAAGCTGTCGGTTCGCGTCAGCGACATGGCCTCGGTTTCGTTGGCGAACAGGATGTCCACGTGGTCGTCCAGGAGGCGCTCGAATTCATCGCGGTGGCGATCGACGCAGAAAGCATCGGAGAGCGACAAAGCGACCTTGCGGCCGTGCTTGTGCGCGAGGTTGCAGGCCTTGAGCAGGGCTTCCTTGGCGCGGGGTGGATCCCAAAGATAGCCTTCAAGGTACGTGATCTTCGAGCGCGCGATGAGCTTCTCGTCGATGTCCTCGGGGCCGAGGTCCACGCAGGCACCGAGATAGGTGTTCATGGTGCGCTGGCCGTCGGGCGTCACGAAGATGAGGCAGCGCGCCGTGTCGGCTCCGATGGTGGCGGGCAGGGTTTCGAACTCTACACCCGCGGCGCGGAGGTCGTGCGTGAACACTTCGCCCAGTTGATCCTGGCGCACCTTGCCCATGTAGCCTGCGCTACCGCCAAGCGATGTGACGCCGACGGTGCTGTTGGCTACCGAGCCACCACTTGCTTCGATACCTGGGCCCATCTTCGCGTACAGACTCTGAGCGCGTGTAGAGTCGATGAGGGACATCCCGCCTTTTGGTAGACCGAGACGATCGAGGAGTGCGTCCTCGGCGTGGGAAATCACATCGACGATGGCGTTGCCGACGCCAGCGACGTCGAGTTCCTTGGACATGGAGAAGACCTTTCGAGCGAACGAAGGCATGTTCAAGCGGAAGAGAAGCCTTTGGTCAAGGCGACTTGGGCGAGAGTGCTTCCGAACGCGAATCGATGGCGGAAAGCAGTGTAATTGTAAGAGCTTCGGGATCGGTGAGGGGAGGAGAGCAGGTGAAGTTGTGGCACACGTAGGCCGTCGGGGCGCCGCGAACGCATGTCTTGCCCTCCAAAAGGGGTAGGGCGCTCGCGTCGGAGGCGTCGGTTTTTAGGCCATTTGAGTGCGAAAGGACGCGCTGCGGGACAAAGCACCTGGCCACGGCGGCTACGAGCGCGGTGGTTTTGGGGCTTTCTTGGGGGCCAACAATGGCGACCTCCACGGGAGCGTGGTCGAGCATGTCGGCGAGAAGCGCCAAGCTGACAAAGGCGCGAGGCGCTCGCTCGATCCATGCGCCAAAGCTCTCAAGGACTTCTTCTGCCACGAGGCGCAAATCGTCGCGGCCCAGATGATGGCTGAGGCGACTGCAGAGCTGACCTGCGACGGCGTTGCCGCTGGGGAGCGCTGAGTCCTGAGCGTCTTGGGCGCGCGCGATCAGGGGTTCGTGGTCGTGAGCCGTTTGAAAGAATGGACCGCCCGCTTCGGCGCGAAAATCTTTCAACATGCGGGAGAGCAAGCCCTCGGCTGCGCGCAAGTAGCTTACGTCGCTGCCTGCCTCGTAGAGATCGACCAGCGCGTCCCCGAGAAAGGCATAGTCCTCCAGATAGGCTGCGAGTTGCGCCTTGGGGCCGCGTGCGGTGCGAAAGAGCCCGCCGTCGGGGCGGCGCAGCCTGTGCAAGAGATCGTCGGCTGCACGTTCTGCGGCCTGTCGGTAGCGAAGCTCACCGAGCACGCGCGCGCCCTCTGCCAGCGCGGAGATGAGGAGCGCATTCCAGCTGACGAGTATCTTGTCGTCGAGCAGCGGGGGAACGCGGGTTTTGCGCACCGCGTACAGCGCTTGTTTGGCCAAGATGATGGCTTCCGCGAGTTCGGTTTCGCTTTGCTCCAGCTCGCCGGCAACCTCGGCCATGTTGCGGGGGGTCCAAAGTACGTTGCTGCCCTCCCAGTTCCCCTCGTCGTGAATGTCGAAATAGACCAAGGCCGCGCGTGCGATGTCCGTCGGCAGCGCTGCGATGATTTCCGCCTTGGAGAAGCAGAAGAACTTGCCTTCCACGCCCTCGCTGTCAGCGTCCGTGGCACTGTAAAAACCGCCCTCGGGAGATTGCATTTCGCGTAGCGCGTAGTCGAGAGTTTCCCGTGCGATGCGTGCATACTCAGGGTCGTGCGTGACTTGGAAGGCCTCCAAGTACACGCGAGCCAGTTGCCCGTTGTCGTAGAGCATCTTCTCGAAGTGCGGCACGTGCCAGCGCTCATCCGTGGAATAGCGTGCGAAGCCGC
This sequence comes from uncultured Polyangiales bacterium, assembly GCA_964515685.1. Lineage (GTDB taxonomy): Bacteria > Myxococcota_A > Polyangia > Polyangiales > DASUME01 > DASUME01. Next base: position 3,579 of record CAZEWA010000109.1, read on the forward strand.
CTCCAAGCTGATCGTACATGCCGCCGTTCTTCATGCCGTCAAGGGTGTTGCGCGCCATCGTCAGCGCCGTCTCCGAGCCTGTGCGGGCGTGGTGGCGCAAGAGAAAGCGTAGGACGCTGGGCTGCGGAAATTTGGGAGCTGTACCAAAGCCACCGAACCTCGGTTCGTAGGCAGCCTCGAGTTCCGCCGCCAAGCGTAGTGCGAGGTCCTTCTCGACTTTCTTGGGCGCTGTGCCCCCTATGCGTACGTTGACGGCCTGAGTGAGCTTCGCGGCTTGTTCTTCGACGCCCTTGCGGTCTTCGAGAAAGGCTTCGGCCAAGCGCGTGAGGATGGTCGAAAATGCCGGGCGACCGTAGCGTTCGTCAGGGGGAAAGTAGGTGCCGGCGAAAAAAGGCTTCTGCTCGGGCGTGAGAAATACCGTCATCGGCCATCCGCCCTGTCCTGTCATGGCAACGGTCGCTGCCATGTACACATCGTCGAGATCGGGACGTTCTTCTCGGTCCACTTTGATGCAAACGTAGTGAGCATTCATCAGTGCAGCGGTGGACTCGTTCTCAAACGATTCCCGCTCCATCACATGGCACCAATGGCATGCGGCGTAGCCAATACTCAGCAGAATCGGCTTGTCCTCGCGACGCGCGCGAGAGAGCGCTTCTTCGCCCCACGGATACCAATCCACGGGGTTGTGCGCGTGTTGCCTAAGGTAGGGACTCGTCTCTTGGATCAGCCGATTTTCTTGGCTACGTGAGGACGCCATGCTTGCGACATACCACTCTGCGTAGCGAGAGGTACCCCTTTTAAAACGGTCGAGGATCGAGATGCGGCTGTGTAGGCTTGAGGTCGACGTAGCATTGGGGAAGGACCACACGTGAAGCGCTGGCTCGGTCTGATTTTGCTTTCGCTCCTGACATTTGGCGCTTCGCATCGCGCACTCGCTCAGACCCATGCAGGCTCTAAACTGCGCATCGGCAGCGGTGCCGTATTCGACTTCGCGGGAATGGCCGATCCCAGTTTCGGTGGACCAGGATCGTCGCGGGACGATGCGCTCAAGTTCACGCCGGGCGTGCGTTTGCATGCCGACTACGACATCCACCGGTACGTGAGCGTTGGTGGATTTGTGCGAGCGTCTTGGTGGGAGGGCAAAGATGCCTTCTACAACCGAAGCTTTCTGCTCGACCTCGGCTTGCGTGTGGCCGGCCACTACGACTTTCGCAGTTTGCGTTTCTCGCTCAGCTTGATGATCGGGCCAACGCTGAGCGTGCTCAACGACGACACGTTCGGCACGGACAGCCCAGGGTATGGGGTGGCGGCCGCTATCGCACCCGGGGTGGAGTGGTGGTTTTCACGAAAAGTAGGCATTTTCATGGAGGCGTTTGGCTGGAGCGGCCATTTCTTCAGTCACGGCTTTGAGTCGGGTCCAGGCGATTTGGATCTGCGGCTGAATCAGGTGTTGTGGCAACTCGGGGTCGTCTTCGCGCTTTAGCGTCCCCCACTTTGCGGATAGACCCACATTCAGGCTAAGCTTGCTGGCTATGCTGCGTCTCGTTCGCACGTGCACTTTTGCGGGGGTATTGGGGCTGCTGGGTTTTCCCGCGACTGGGCAAGCCTACTGCCGTTCGACGACTGGAAAAGCAGTGGTCGAGTGCCCTTCACCCTGCGCGACAACGGGGACGCCGCTCTACTGGGCAAAGCCAAATTTAACCTACGCGTTCAATGTGCGGCCCTTCGAGGGCTTCGACCCTGAGGATGTGCGCCGCATTTTTGCAGATTCGTTTGCAGCTTGGACGTCGGTGCAGTGTATGCCGGTTTCGGGTGAGCAAAAGGAGCCAGTGAGCGTCGGCCTATCGGTGACTGCCAAGGCTCGGACGACGACGGATGCGGTCGGGCCGGAGTACGAGGAGCCCAACGACAACGCGATGATTTTCTTCAGTGCCGATGAGTGGGACAGGGGGGGGTACGACTCGCGTGCCTTTGCGCTTACATCGTTGTGGTTTCGCGCGGAAAACTCCAAGAGCATCGGCGAGATTGTCGGCGCTGATATCTATTTCAACGGCGGTATGAACTTTGGAGAGTGTCCCGCCACAGGCTGTCCGGAATCTCAGGGCTTGGCGGACTTGCAAAACGTTGCGACCCACGAGGTCGGGCACTTCTTCGGTCTCGCGCACAGTGACCGCGATCCCGAGGCTACGATGTGGTGCGATGCGCGCGCGGGGCAAGTGAACAAGCGCACCTTGAGTGACGATGATCGAGACGGTTTGTGTGCGGTGTATGCGCCAGGAACATTTAATACGCGCAAAATCTCGCAAAGCGGCGGCTGCAACGCCGGGCCCACGGAGGACGCGCCGTGGGCATACTTCGCCGGGCTTCTGCTGCTGCTGGGGCTACGCGGACGAAGTAAGCGCGGGCAGCCTGCGTAAATGAGCGCTCTGGGCTGAGCTGCGCTAGAGGACACGGCATGGCATCGGATGGGTTTTGCGCTGAGGCTTCGATTGCAGTGGGCGAGCCGCTGGCCGGCTCCGCTGCGGAAACCAGCCATTGGATTGTCCTTGAGCATGCAGGTGCCTGGGGGGTGAAGGGGCTTGAAGACAGCGGTCTTGCGGACGAGGTCGTTTCTACCCTGCGGCAGCTTGGTAAGCTTCAGCCCGGCTTGCGCGTTCAGCTCATTCGCCGCGGCGAAGGTCGTTCTTCTGGCGACACCTCCCGGCCCAAGCTGTTCATCGCGGATGCGCGTGAGGGGAAGGCCACACTGTTCGAGCTGGTGCTGCCCGGCCCTGCCGATTGGGGCAGCCTGGGGCTCGAGGGGTGGCTGTCGCACGGTACGCCTCCTGCTTCGGCAGTCGCGCGCACTGAGCCACTCTACCTCGTGTGTGTGCACGGCAAGCGCGACCGCTGCTGCGCGCTCAAGGGCCTGCCTGTGTACAACGCGCTGCGGGCGCAAGGGGCCGAGCAGGTGTTCCAGACGACGCACCTAGGAGGCCATCGCTTTGCCGCAACCTTGGTCGTTTTGCCGGAGGGCATTTGCTACGGCCGCGTGACGGAGCAGGACGCTCCCGGCCTGCGCAGCGCGCACGAGAAAGGCGAAATCTATGCGCTCTCCAAGGTGCGCGGGCGCATGAGCTACGGCGGTTTCGCGCAGGCGGCTGAGGTCGCAATCAGAGAGCGCCTGTCGGAGCGCCGCATCCGTGCCCTTGCGTGGGTACGAAAGGTTTCAGAAGGCGAAGTCGAGCGCGTAACTTTTGTGCACACCGAGACCGGCGCCGAGCACACGGCGGAGATCACGCGTGCGGTCTTTGCGGCGGCCCCTGCGAGCTGCGGAGCAGAAGCGCAGCCCGTGAAGGGCCTCGTGCAGCTCGGTAAGGGCCCCGCCTAGTCCGTTGGGTCGCTATTTCGCGTTGGCAGCACTGAGCGACACGCTGTCGAGCGCTTCATTCAAGCGAATCCCGAGCTCGCTCTCGCGTGTACCCGCTTCGACGAGAAGCTTCGTCAGCTCTCCCAGACGGTTGTCGAGGGTTCTCAAGCGCTCCACCAGCCGAGCACGCAGGTCCTGTGCGCTCTTTACCTTGTCGATGGCCTTCAAGTTGCGGCGGGTCTCATCGGCGCTGTTCGCGAGCTCGTTTTGCTCACGCGATAGGGTGCGGATCTGGTCCTGCACTTGCACGAGCTGCGTGCGCAGTTCGAGTGCTTGCGTGAGTGCGGGGCTTGCCTTGTCGTTGGCGGCAGCGCCAGAGAGCCACACCGCAACCGCGTCGGCAGCGCGCTGATCCATGAACGTGAGCGTGGTCTCCACGGGTGTGCGTTCGACGATTTCGAGATCTGCTTTGCCTTGCGCAGGCACCGTGACGGGGACGAGGGCTTTGCCGGGCGAAAGCTCGGCGTCTTGTGCGAGTGGCAAGAGCTCGGCTTGATTCCAGCGCTCGTGCCGCACGAAGACCTTCACGCTGTCGGAGCCGCCGTTGCGCACATGGTAGCGGGTCTTGCGCTGCGAGAAACGCTGCACGGTGACGAGGTTTCGCTGCACGCGCAACAGCGCTCCCTGCTCTTCACTGTAGCTAGGCTGCGATTCCACAACGACCGTTTTGTCGAGTGCAAACGGCACGAAGGAGTGCGCATCTCGGGGTAGGGTGTCCATCAAACCTTGGCCCAAGAACGCGCCCTGCGACAGCACGGAAAGCGGGCCCTTTTCGAGCACCGCACCTGTGTTGTTCGTAAGTCGCACGACCGAGAACGGATGCTGCTGTGAGAGAGGGACGCCGTACTCCGGAGCAAACAGGTGAACCTGCTCGCCGGGAATGCGCTGGGAAACCAGAGCCACCATGGTGGAGCCCCCATCGGGAATCGTGACTTCTCCATCGATGTCGTAGCGGGTCACGCTGTCGCCAAGCACAGCAAAGCTCGCTGCAGGCCGCACGCTTTGCGCTAGCGATTGCGGGCTCATTTGGGGGACAGGGGCTCTGGCTGCCTGTGTCCTCACAGGGGCCGCAGCCACGTCGCGCTTCGCCATCGACTTCGCATAACGGGCCTCTTCCTGCACTTCCGCTTCGTCGTCCATGTCCGCTGCCCTATCCGCGACAGGTGGCGGTGGCGCTGCTTGAGCGACGCTAGTCTCGGAAGTGGGGACCACTGCGACGACCTCTCCGCTGTCGCTTACCAGCGGGCGCTCGGGACGAATCGGCGTACCGAGGTCAGAGCGGAAAGAGATGGGAGCGCCCGTGGTCAGCGAGAGCTTGATGTCCTTCCAGTCTTCACCGGAAGTGTTCTGCACGACTGCCCAGGCTTGTAGTAAAGCCTGGTTTTTCTCATCGAGGACGATCCGATAGCTCGGACGCCAAATCGGGGCGCCCACGACATACGCCACACTGACATCGTGCTTGCCATCGCCCGTCAGTGCGAGCTTCACGTCGACGCGTTCGTTCGTATCGGGCGCGGCATCGGGACCAGGCGCATCGGGCACATCGAACGACACGCTGCGCACGCCTCCCGAGTTGTGCTCGATGGCAGTGAGAGAAGAGAGGAAGTCTCCCACCTCGCCTTGCTTCACTTTGAACTCGAGGCTGTCGCCGGTGAATGAGCCTGCGCGCTCGAAGTAGCCGACGCCGCTCCGGTACAGGACCACATTGCGCACGGGCACGTGCTTGCTGCCGCGTACGGCCGGGCCGCTCGCGCAGCCAGTCAGGGCTAACAGGATGCTAGAAAATACGAAGGATCGCTTCATGGAACAGGATTGACGCATGACTTGCCCAGAAGTTCCAAGTGTCTCGCGCTAAATCGCGCGCTGCCCGTTTGGGCTAGGCACTGGACAATCGTTTAAGCCGAGGCACCATCCACGCATGCCCCTCCTTCCGCAGCAAAAAGACCGCTACTTGCACTGTCCGCGTCTTTCCATGCGCAGGTCGGACCCCGAGGCTCAGGAACAGGGGACGCCGGAGTTGAGCATCATCGCGTGGTTTCCGGAGCAGTCAGAAGAGCGCGTGTTGCGTGTCGCGCTCGGGCGCAGTGGCGAAGTCGAAAGCGAGGCGCTCGAGGCGCCGCATGCCGCCATCGTGACCCTCACGCGTGGGGAGCGCGTGGAGCCGAGCGACCGGTGTGACGACGAGCTGTGCGAGGTAAAGGGTGGCGCGCGCGCTTGGGTGTCGCACGACGGCGGCGTGGGTAGCGTATGGCTCGAAAGAAATGGGCAGGCCAAAATCTTGGTGTTTCGCGCGCGAGGTAACGTGGCGGCGCCCACGCTGCAGCACAGCGAGACAGGTACGTGGGTCGCTTTCCATCACAACGTGCGCGAAGACACGGGCGAAGTGGATGTCGCAAAGTGGATTGCGTTGCGCTGCGTGACCCACGACGGTCGTGTGCTTCAGCCGAGTGCGCCCATGGCAGAGCGCGACCGTGATCTCGAGGGGGTGGAGCAGTCCTTCGAGTTTCCTGCCCTGGCCCTTGCACCCGATGGAGCGTTGTCCGTGTTCGGTCGGGGCTCGCATAACTTTTGGCGTCAGGACTTGAGCGCGCACGGCTTTGGGCCTCGCGTGGCCTTGAGCGATGGCGAGTGGGGCTCGCGCGGACGGCATATCGCGGCGCTCACCACGGAGTCCGGCGTGCTCGTGGCGCGTCGGGAGAGAAAGGGCATCCAAGTGGACCTACTGCCCTCGGCAGTGGGAGGCGCAGCCCTGCTCGAGCCTGCTCAGGTCGAGCTGCACGTCGGTAAACCTGCGCAGGCGGCGTCCTCGCACGATGCCGATCCGGCAAAAGTGCGTGGCCTGCTGACGTTGTTCGGAGACATTCAGCAGCACTCCGCGCACTCGGACGGTGTGGGCTCAGCCGATGAGGTGTATTTGCGCGCCCGCAATACGTACGGTGACGACTTCGTGGCGCTCACGGACCATGAGTCGTTCCTCGGTAAACGTACGGGACCGGGCGAGTGGGCCTATTTGCAGCGCGTGGCCGAACGCTACGATGCCCCCGGTGCGTTCGCGACGCTGTACGCCTATGAATGGACGGGGAAAGCCTACCCAGGACCTGGGCACAAGTGCGTCTACTATCCAGGGCCGGGTTTGCCCATCGTCTCTCGAGACGACGTGCCTGAGGGCAAGCAGTTGGTCGAAGCTGTGCACAAGCTTGGCGGCTTCGCTTCGCCGCATCACATCGGTTGGACAGGAGCCGACGAGGCGGGGCACGACGACGCGGGGCAACCTTTGTGGGAGATTTGTTCGTGCCACGGCTGCTACGAGCATGCAGACCATCCACTCGGGCAGCGTGGCGAACTCACAGACCAGATGGCCGACTTGATGCTGAAGAAGGGGCACCGCTTCGGGTTTACGGCCTCTTCAGATAGCCACGGCTTACTCTACCATCACGGGGAAGCGCGCAAGCGTGATCCGTATCGAACGGGTCTCACGGCCGTGCAAGCTACATCTGTGACGCGTGAGGCCATCATGGAGGCGCTGGTTTTGCGCCGTTGCTACGCGACGAGCGGCGCGAAAATCTTGCTCGATGTGCAGGCAGACGGCCAGCCGATGGGTAGCGAGCTTACGGAGATCCATGCCGCGAACTTCGAAGTAACTGCAGTAGGTACTGCAAAAATTACGGCACTCGAGCTCGTGGGCCCACAGGGCGTGCTGGCGCGAGTCGAGCCTAGGGCTCACACGGGAACGCTCTCCGCACATGTGGAGAGTCCGTTCGTCTACGCGCGCGTCGTGCAGGAAGACGGCGAGATGGCTTGGTCCAGTCCCGTTTTCTTGGGGCCCAAAACCTCCGACGCAACAGCATGAGCAAGTTGCCTGGTCCTGCATACCGGGTTGAAACGGCGCGGCTCTCGCTCTGCTGCTTTGAGCCGACCGACGCCCCCTTGCTGCACGACGCAATCCTCGAGAGTCTCGCGCATTTGCAGCCGTATATGGGGTTTGTGTCGCGGGAGCCCATCGCTATCGAGGAGCGCTTGACCTACCTGCGCACCCAGCGCGGTCACTTTGATTTAGGCGGGGATTACCACTTTGGCCTATTCGACAAGACGCACACACGCATGCTCGGTGCAGTCGCGCTGGCGATGACAGGCGAGGCGCACGAACGGGAAGTGGGATACTGGATTCGCAGCGATAGCGTGCGCCAGGGGCTTGCGACCGAGGCCGTCTCCGCATTGATCCGCATAGCCTTCGACATCGAAGAGCTCGCAGGGCTCGATCTACGCATGGATCCGGAAAATACGCGCAGCGCAGGACTGGCAAATAAGCTTGGATTCGTGGGCCCTACGCTCGATCCCCTCAGCCGTACGACACACGACGGCGAAAAGCGCGACGTCCACGTGTACTCACTCGCGCGCATCGTCTACGCCGAGTCGACGCTCAAAAGCACACCGCTCACTGCCTACGACGTCCTAGGTCGACGCCTTCTTTAGCGCTCGCTATGCGAGCCACTGTCTAGCGCTCGCGTAGCCGCTGAAGAACGCGCGTTCTTTTCGTACTGGTTCATCAGCCAGGCTGTGGCCTCTGTTTCTTGCTCGAAGATGCGAATAGGCACAGAAATGCGCATGAACCAGATGAAGGCAGTGATGAGCCCGCGCTCCACAGGCGAAGAGCAGAGGGAAGCGCAGGCTACGACCTGACGCTCGAGGCGCGTGCGGCGCAGCTCGAGGAACTCCAAAAACTCACGACGTTTGGCGTCGTCCACTTGAGGCAGGCCGCGCGCGTCGTGGAGAATCACGAACGGGGCGTTGAAGGCGAGTCCGCGGTCGAGGCAGCTGAAGAAGCTCGCGTTGCTCGGCGAAGCAAACTGGTGGACGTGCGGGTAGCTGATGCGCAACAGGGGGAATGCGTCGACGTTGACCCGGAACGGCCCTTCTTCGCTCACGCGTGTCATGAACTCCCCCACCTCCTGCTCGCCGACACTACCTAGGGCGTAGCGTTTCGGCAATGCGGGACCGCAAGCGGGTGTGCGGAGAGAGCCAGTAATGTAAGCGCAAGCGCAGTGGCCCCCTAGTGCGAGGGGATCTTTTGTGGGTCGGCACTCAGAACGAGAATCTGGGTGGCTTCGAGCCGATACAGGAGCCGCGTGCGGTCGATGATGAGCTCACGTGTCGAGGGGTCGCTTTGGCCGCAGGCGATCCGACCGTGGTCCGCCTGGCGCGAAAGTTTGCGCGCGACGTCGACGATGTCCTCGATATCCTCCAGGGCCTCCAAGGTGAACTCGACGGGTAGCGGCACGCGACCTCCACTTACCTACAATCAAGCCCGAGCCGCCGCGCGCAATCAAGTCAGGCTGGGGATCGGCTGCGAAAACGGTCGAACTCGGCGAGGTTCCCTACGGGTTCGGCCAGGAAGGGGCTGCCGTGTGTGATATTTATTGCATCGAGTGGCTAGCGTTTCGAAGCAGCCTTTCTAGGGCATGGTTTGTAGCCCCAGGCCTCCTCGGTAGTGCATTGGGGTCGATAATGCGCTAGGTGATTGCAGCCGAGCGCGAGCTGTTGTGCCCGGGTGGAAGGGATTATGGCCCCAGCGGAGAGCAGCCGAGCGCGTCCACGGACGCAGATTGTCGGGACCGGCCACTACGCACCCTCCCGCGTGCTTACCAATCACGACCTCGAGAAGATGGTCGACACCTCCGACGCTTGGATTGTCGAGCGCACCGGGATACGGCAGCGTCACTTGGCAGCCGAGGGTGAGGCATCGAGCGACATGGCGGCCGAAGCTGCCAAGCGAGCCCTCGAACGCGCCAACCTCAAGGCCCAGGATCTGGACCTCATCATCGTGGCCACGGTCACGCCAGATATGCCGTTGCCTTCGACGGCCGTGTTCGTGCAGCAAAAGATAGGCGCTCGGCCCGATTGTCCAGCCTTCGATATTGCGGCTGCCTGTGCAGGCTTCATTTACGGCTTGTCCATTGCCGAACGCTTTGTCGCCTCGGGAGCGGCCAAGCATGTCTTGGTCATCGGGGTCGAGCTGCTGTCGCGCGTTATCGACTGGAAAGATCGCACGACATGCGTGTTGTTTGGGGACGGAGCGGGAGCTGCGATCCTGAGTAGATCGGAAGACGATGGCCGTGGCCTGTTGTCGACGCACATCTACGCCGACGGATCGCAGGCCAACTCGCTGTCGATTCCGGCGGGCGGTTCACGCACGCCCGCAACTCATGCGAGCATCGAAGCCGGTTTGCACTACGTACATATGAACGGCCAAGAGGTCTTCAAGTACGCAGTGCGCGCGCTGTCCTCAGCGAGTCTCACGGCGCTCACGGCCAACGGCTATGCCGCGGCCGACATCCGCTGGGTGGTGCCGCATCAGGCGAACTTGCGCATTATCGAGGGCGTATCGAAGCGCGTCGGGGTCGGGCTCGACCGCTTCGTCCTCAATATCGAACGCTACGGCAACACCTCGAGTGCTTCGATTCCGATAGCGCTCGATGAAGCCATCCGCGCGGGTACGATTCGCGAGGGCGACGACATCTTGATGTGCGCGCTCGGGGGTGGTTTCGCCTGGGGAAGCGCGCTCCTACGCTACTGAGCTGTCAGGTCGCAAACAGGTGTTTTAGGCGTTGATTGGCCTCGGTTTGGGCCGCCTGATAGGCAGTCGATTCGACAACCGACGCTTGGATGGTGCCGAACTCTCCTATCGGTTTGCCGCGCACCCAGAGTCCGCGCATGGCGGGGCCCACATCCGAGAGCGCGAGCGCGCGCGGGATGGCGTGGTTCGGCCAAAACGCTGGGTGGTCTGTATCCCAGGCGATGAGGTTGGCCTGCGCGCCGACTTCGATAACGCCCGCGCGAAAGCTCGGATGGAGTGCCCCGGGTAAATCGAAGGCGTGCGCCAACAGTTGCGAGCTGTCGATGAATGCTTGCTCGTTTTTGCTTACGGAAAGACGCTCGCTCCAAGCGCGTTCGGCGTGGGCGAGCTGACCTGTGCTCAGAAACTCAGTAAACGACGCGCTGCCGGTGCTGCGCAGGCTCGCGGCGCCGAGCGCGAATCGCAGCTCTTTTTGCAAGCTCATCCCATCGTTGCTGCTCGCGCAGTCGGTGGCGATGACCCAGGGAATACCGTGTGCGTTCCAGCGCGTGACATCGGCAGGGAAGCCGAACTGGAGCTGAGAGCTCGGACAAAACACGAGCGTGTGTCGCGAAGGGTCGAGGCGCGCGAGGTCCTGGTCGGGGCAAAAGATGGCGTGAGCGAGCAGTAGGCGGCAGCCGAGTAGTCCAGCGCGCTCGAGAAGGGCCGTAGGAGAGCAGCCTTCGCGCGCAAACACGCGCTTGAGCTCATCGAGTGATTGCGCGAGGTGCATGTGCACAGGCAAGTCGTGGGCGAGCGAGAGCTGCGCGATGTCCTGCATTCGAGCCGGGCTTACGGTGTCGGTGGCGTGAGGGCCCAGGGCTGCGTAGATGCCGGCGTTGCGGTAACGAGGATTTGTGTGGAGCTTTAGGGTGCTCTCGAGCGCTGCATCGAAGTCACGCATGCCCGGGCCCGCTACATCTTGGAGGGTCGGCGCTACCACACCGCACAGGCCGGTTTCGTAGAGTGCCTCCGCGACAGCCTCATGACCGTAGTAGTGATCCCAAACGACAGCGACCCCTGACAGCAGCGATTCGTAGGCGCCCATGCGCGCAAAGGCCCGCACATCATCGGGACTCAGCTTTTGCTCGTAGTGGAAGTACAAATCTTCTACCAAATTCGTCTGATGCTGGGTTGCGTCTACGCCGCGCAAGAATGCCAGCGCAAGATGGGTATGGGCATTGACGAAGGCGGGCGTGATGAGCAGGTCCCCCAAGTCCACAAGCTCGGGGGCTGGCGCGGATTCTGGGGCAGACGTCAAGGGTACAGGCAGGACGCCTACGATGAGGCCATCCGCTATCTCTAGTTCCGCAGGTTCCGTCACCAGGCTGTTACCTTTGCGGAGAAGGACGCGGCGCGAGCGGATGCGTTGGAGCATGCGATAAGCTTAGCTTGTTGACGGCGTTTTCCGCGCGCTGCATCGTGCAGCGCACGCACGCGTCGGCAGCCGTCTGCCCGCTGCGGGTGAGATTTGGAGAACCGTATGCCGATTCCTGCGTTGATCGCTGTATCTGATGCCAAGGCTGCTTTTAGCGACGGGCGTTTCGACGCGCTGGTCGCGGTTGTCACAGACGCTCCCACCGGCGTGACGGCCGTGGATCAAGCCATGGAACGCGCGCGCAGCTTGGATGCACGCGTCGGGAAAGATGTTGTCCTTGTACCTGCGGACGGTGTGCCGGGCGGGCGCCTCATCCTCGCGCCCACGGGGCCTTTGACGCGAGAGTACGACGACGTACGCAGGTTCGAGGAGGCAGCTCGCGCGGGCGTGGCTAGGGCACGTGACGCGGGGGCCGTGGCGCCCCTCTTGTGGGTCGACGCCAGCAGCGCCTTTTCGCGCGCCGTTCCCGTCGCAATTTTGGGAGCACTCAACGGCCTGTGGGCTCCGCTCGAGGCACGTGAAGCCCGCGGTGAGGAGGCGATGGAGCCGGTGGTACGCTTGGGCGTGGTGGCACGCGAGGGGGAGGCGCTGCTGCGGCTCACGAAGGCCATCGAAGAGGGCAAGCGGCTCGCGCGGGACCTTGCTGGAACCGAGCCCGAGCGCATGCGTCCAGAGGCGTTTGCTGCGGCATGCGTCGATGCCTTCGTCGATACGAGCGTCAGCGTGCGCGTGGTCGAAGACCTCGAGACATTGATTTACCAGTATCCCCTGCTGATGGGCGTGGCGCGCGCATCACTCGCGGTGGAGCGTCACAGGCCACGCGTGGTGCACCTGGAGTACGTGGGGAAGGGGCCCATTCGGCGCACGCTGCTCTTTGCGGGCAAGGGACTGACGTACGACACGGGAGGTGCCGACCTCAAGGTGTCGGGACACATGGCGGGCATGAGTCGCGACAAGGGCGGAGCAGCCGCTGTGGCAGGGCTTGTGCGCACGCTGGTAGAGCTTGAGCCCGAGGGGCTACGCGTGGTGTGCGCGCTCGGGGTGTTGCGCAACAGCATCGGGGCCGACTCGTACGTCAGCGATGAGATCATCACGAGTCATGCCGGCGTGCGCGTGCGTATCGGAAACACCGACGCCGAGGGGCGGCTCGTGTTGGCGGACCTTTTGTCGCATTTGCGCGTGGCCGCAGAAGACGCGGTGAACCCGCATATCCTTTCTGTCGCGACGCTCACGGGACATGCAGGACGGGCGGTCGGGCCCTACTCCATCCTGATCGAAAATGCTCCTGCTCGGCTCAAGGGAATCGCAGCGGAGCTTGAGCAAGTAGGCGAACGCTGGGGAGATCCGTTCGAGATATCGCGTTTGCGTCGCGAGGACTACGACTTCATCAAGCCGCGTACCGCCGCAGACGACGTGTTGTCCTGCAACAACTTGCCCTCGGTGGGTACGCCGCGTGGGCACCAGTTTCCCGCTGCGTTTCTGACGGTAGCCTCCGGACTCGACAAGCACTCGAGCGACAGTCGGCAGCCCTTGCCCTTCACGCACATCGACCTCGGCGGCAGTGGGACCGAGGGGGGCGACTGGCAACACGGCAGGCCCACCGCGGCGCCCGTGACGGCACTGAGCTTGTGGGCGCTGGGCGAACCTTGATAGCGCCTTGGACGCAGGCTTTTGTCTGCACTTGCGCAGACGGGGGCGTCTTAGGCTGTGCGCTTGTAGAGGCCGCTGTCCTTGAGCTTACGTGTGGCTGTAAATACGGCCTCAGCGTC
>CAZEWA010000110.1:0-12702 GCA_964515685.1 uncultured Polyangiales bacterium
CGTTCGCAGCTGGGGTTCCGGGCGTGCAGGAGTTGACCTCGCTGCCGCTCTGGCAGGTAAGATTGCCGGTGCGCCCACACGCACCGACACCGCAGCTCGTGGGCGTGACGACGTAGTCCTCGTCGACCTGGCCGTCGCAGTCGTCGTCGACATTGTTGCAGCTCTGGTCGTTCGCGGCTGGAGCTCCGGGCGTGCAGGAGTCGACCTCCGTGCCATCCTGACAGGAGCGACTGCCCGTGCGTCCGCATGCGCCGACGCCGCAGCTCGTGGGGGTGACGACGTAATCCTCGTCGACACTGCCGTCGCAGTCGTCGTCGATGTTGTTGCAGCTCTGGTCGTTCGCGGCCGGGGTTCCAGGTGCGCAGGTGTCTACGACTCTGCCGTTTTGGCAGCTCAGCGTTCCGGTGCGCCCGCATGCCCCGACGCCACAGCTCGTGGGCGTGGGCACGTAGTCTTCGTCGACCAAGCCATCGCAGTCGTCATCGACACCGTCGCAGGTGGCGTCATTGGGGGCGCTGTTGCCGGCCTTGCACTCCTCGACCAAGGAGCCGTCCACGCATTGGCGCGTGCCGAAGCGTTGGCAGGCACCGCTGCCGCAGGTGGTGGCGGTTTGCGTGGGCAGATAGTCCTCGTCGACGTCACCATCGCAGTCGTCGTCGATACCGTTGCACACAGAGTCGTCGGGGGCGGCCGTGCCTGCCTGGCAGGTGTCCACGACGTCGCCTTCGGTGCACATCAAGCTGCCCGTGCTGGCGCAGGCGCCGGTGCCGCAAGTGGTGGCTATGGACTGGTAGCCGTCGTCGGTCTGACCGTTGCAGTCGTCATCTACGCCGTCGCAGGTGAGGTCGTTCGCGGCGCCGTTGCCTGCCTGGCAAACCTCGGTCATCACGCCGTTCGCGCAGCGCATCTCAGCAAAGCGCTCGCAGGCACCGCTACCGCAGGTAGTGGCCGTGTGCGTGGGCACGTAGTCTTCGTCGACGTTGCCATCGCAGTCGTCGTCTACGCCGTCGCAGGTGCCATCGTCGGCCGCCAGCTGAGGCGCGGGTTCACAAGCGGTCTCTTCGCCATCCTCGCAGCTCGAAGGCGTGTTGTGGGTGCGACAATAGCCTTGTCCGCAGCTTGCATCGGGCACGTACTTCGAGTCATCGAGTCCGCCGCAGGTGTCGGTACAGTCGGGGATTCCGTCTTCGTCGGAGTCGATCTCGCTGTCCTCGAGTCCGCAGCCGCACAGGCCTGCGCTGATCTTCAGCGGGTCGTCCGCACACTCGTCCGCGCAGTCCGGCATGCCATCGTCGTCGAGGTCGTCGTCGGCCCGGCCGCAGCCGCACACGCCGGGGCCGGTCTTGTCTTTGTCCTGTGGGCAGTAGTCGAAGCAGTTGGGCACGCCGTCGCGGTCGCTGTCCGCCTGGGCGGCCTCACAGCCGCAGGTGCCGTCTTCGAGCTGGTCGGGGGTCCCCGGGCACAGATCGATGCAGTCCGGGGTGCCGTCGTCGTCTTGATCGACGTCGGGTACGCCGCAGCCGCAGACGCCCGGCCACACCTTCGCTTCATCGTCCGGGCAGCGATCGACGCTGCTCGAGCAGACGGAGCCTATGCAGACCTCGGTCTCCTGGGGCGTGCCGACGGGGCCTGGGTAGGCACCGCCGTCTGGGGCGTCGCTGCCGTCTGGGGTATCGCTGCCGCCGTCGCTGCTCCCGTGGCCCGTGGACCCGTCTGCGCCGATGGACCCATCGAGGCCGCCCATCGGATCTACGGGGTCGGGGCTCGGAGCGTTGGAGTCCTGGAGTTCGATGCCGAGGTAGCCACAGGCAGCCAGGCTCATCAGGCAGACGAGGAGCGACCAAGGAGCGCGGCGTGGTCGGCTGAACAAGGGGGTCGACGGGCCAGGACAAAACATCTTGCAGTCCATGTTCGGCGACGCCAGGTCAACTGGGGAAATTTTCGCGTCCGAGCCTTTCTTGCTGAGGGGGGAGGGGGGTCGAAGTGCATTCTGGGTTACGTCGAGACCCCTGCACCGAGGCCTGCTTTGGCGACGCTCTGGCTATGCCCGCTCTGCGGCGGTCCCCGGTCCCCACGGGCCTCGGCACGCCCTCTGGCTACACTACCCGCCATGCGCTCCATGTTTTTCTGCTCACGCGCGGGTTTGCGCGTTCCGACTGCCCTCAGCCTCGTGCTGCTCGCCGCTTGTTCAGGTTCCGCGTCCGAACCGAGCCAAGCCGTCTCGACCCCTGCGGTAAGCCAGGAGCCCGCTGCGCCTGTCGCCAAGTCGGCGCCTCTTGCGTCTTTCGAGTCGGCCGGCGGGCTGGTCTGGGAGGGCAAAGCGCCGCTCGTGAAGCGCGCGCCCAAGAACAGCATGCGCGCCGGAGAATACGGCCTCGAGTTCGACCCGCAGGCTGAGCTGACCGTGTTCTACTTTGGCGCCGATCAGGGCGGCTCAGTCGATGCGAACCTCACGCGTTGGCTCGGTCAGTTCACGCAACCCGATGGCAGCAACACTGCGGACAAAGCCGTTCGCGATGAGCTGAACGTAGGCGGTGTGGCGGTGACGACCATCGAGACCACGGGGACGTTCAGCGGCGGCATGGCGATGCCGGGTGCTGCGGGGGCAGCGTTGCCCGAGGCGATGCTACTCGGTGCAATCGCGAAGGGCCCTCAGGGACCTGTGTTCTTCAAGTTGGTCGGCCCACGCGTATCGGTGGAACGCGCTCGCGATGCGTTCCGTGCACTGCTCGACTCACTCAAAATCGACCCGAAGCTCGTGCCCTGAGTAAAGCTTCCAAAGCGGGAACATAAGCCTGCAATTCGTGTAGGCCGATTCACCCTGAGTCGCAAAAAAACACAAAGCGGCGCATCGGGTGTGGCCGCTGCAAAAATCCAACGTATGTTGAGTGAGTCGACGGACAGCGCAGCGAGGTGGGGGCCTTGCGGTGCTGTTTGGGGTCGGGAGAATCTCGAGGCCGCAGCTCTTTACGGTGCGTGCGCGAAGCTCTTTGGGCTTTGGGTTTGCCGGTGCGAAGTGCGATCGCGCAGAGCTTGCGAGGGCCAGAGATTCTCCCGACCCCAGTCGGCCATGTTGGATCCGGAGTCGCGTCGTGCTGAGAGTTCGGCGCGGGGGCTCGGCTAAGTGGGGTGAGCGTCCCAAAACTTGCACGTGTGCCTGCTGGCGCAGGCGCCCCCATCCCGTACGCTTAGGCACTTTTTCAAAGGATTCTTCGTGAAACGAACCGGTAATCTCACTCTCTCGATGCTGCTTTCGCTAGCAGGCCTGCTTGGCGCGGCCTGCGGCGCTTCTTCTAAAGCTCCTGCGGCGAGTGCAACCTCATGCGCCGACTATGCAACGCGCGTGTGCAAGGAGGCCGGGGAAGAGTCCACAACCTGCGGCGCGGTGAAGAGCACCACGGAGCTGATGCCGGCTGAAGCCTGTGCCATCGCGCTCACCAAAATCGACGTAGCCGTCAAGAAGCTCGGAGAGCAGCGCAAGTCGTGCGACACGCTGGTCGAGAAGCTCTGCAAAGACCTCGGTGAGACCACGGCAACCTGCGAGATGGTGCGCACCGAAACCAAGAAATTCGACATCGAACGCTGCGACATGATGATGAGTCGCTACCCCGAGGTCATCGCCGATCTCCAGAAGATGGAAGAGAAGAACAAGCCTCTTTCGTCTGAGAAGATCGAGAAGCTCGCTGCCGGCGAAGCGCCCTCGTTCGGTCCGGCCGATGCCAAGGTCACGATCGTGGAATTCTCGGACTTCGAGTGCCCCTTCTGCTCGCGCGCTGCAACAGCGGCGAACCAGGTGAAGGCGAAGTACGCGGACAAGGTTCGCTTCGTGTTCCGCCAGTTCCCGCTGTCGTTCCACCAGAACGCGCACGTGGCTGCGCAGGCTTCGCTTGCTGCCAATGCCCAGGGCAAGTTCTGGCCATTCCACGACAAGATGTTCGAGAACCAGCGCTCGCTCGACCGCGCGTCGCTCGAGAAGTTCGCCAAGGAAGCGGGCCTCAACGTCGACACGTTCAAGAAGGCGCTCGACGACAAGACCTTCGCGGCAACTGTCGACGCGGATTTCAAGCTCGGCGAAGAGGTCGGCGTAGAAGGCACGCCCAGCATGTTCCTCAACGGCGCGCGCGTGGCAGACCCGTCCAACTTCGAGAGCCTCTCGAAGCAGATCGACGAAGCGCTCAAGGCTGCTGGGGGCTGAGCTTTTCGCTTTGGCCACCGGCTGGTGGCTAAGAAGGTGTTCCACAGAAAGTGGCCGCCTCGACGCCGATCCATCCCGGCTGGCGGCGCAGCGAACCCTCAAGAGACGGGCAGTCTTCTTGCGGCTTCGCTGCACCGCCAGCCAGGCGCCTCGACGCCGATCCGGGCTACTTTCTGTGGAACACCTTCTAAGCCGGTCGCGGTGTGAGAGACAGCATGCATGTCCCACGAGAATCCGACCGACGAACAGCTCAAACAGCTCATCGAAGAGGCCCGCACCGTGGCCGTTGTCGGTGCGTCGAACAAGCCGGAAAAGCCTTCCCACGGCGTGTTCCAAAAGCTCCTCGCTGTGGGCTATCGGGTGATCCCAGTCAACCCGCACGAGACCGAGGTGCTGGGCCAGAAGGCTTATCCTTCGCTGTCCGCCATTCCGGAACCGGTCCACATCGTCGACGTGTTTCGAAGGGCCGAGGAGACGCGGCCGCTCGCAGATGAAGCCGCGCGCATCGGGGCCAAGGTGCTGTGGCTGCAGAGCGGCATCATCGCCGAGGACACGGCCAGCGCCGCCAAACAGCAAGGGCTGACGGTGGTGATGGACCTGTGTATGGGCGTCGAAGCTGCGCTGTTCGGCATCAAACTCAAGGCCTAGGGCTCAGTCGACGCGCAGGTTGCTTGCGCGCGTTCTCACGCGGGATCGTGCGCAGTGGAGTGCATCTGTTCAATCGCAAATGTGCGTTCGCGTTTGGGTGACGGCTTTGCGGAAGCCCATCGCGGTGTGTTGATATGGCTCTCCGCGTGGCCTCGCCCTTGCAGTCCTCACTCTGGTTTAATCCGGAGATTGAGGCCACATGACGTCTAGCAAGAAGATCCTGGTGACAGGGGCCACAGGCTTTGTGGGGAAGCATTTGTCCCGCTCACTCGAGCGCGATGGTTATCAGGTCGTGGCCGCCACACGCAACCTTGCGCGCGCGCGCAAAAAGGGCGCAATGGGAAGCCTGGTGCAGGCAGATTTGCTCGATGCGGCATCGGTGCGGCGTGCGCTCGATGGCTGTTCCGCGGCGTTCTATCTCGTGCACGGTATGGCGGATCGGGGCGACGCGAATTACAGCGAAGTGGAGGCGCGCCAAGCGGAGACATTTCGCATGGCCGCCCGTGACGCGGGAGTAACGCGCATCGTCTACCTCGGAGGCCCGCGTCCTCAGAGCGGTCGACCTTCTAAGCACTTGCTTAGCCGTCTGCAGACTGGAGAGATTTTGCGGCGCGGTCCGGTGCCGACGCTCGAGCTTCAGGCGAGCATGGTGGTAGGCGCCGAGAGCGAGAGCTTCCGCATCGTGCGGGATCTTGCGGCGCGCTTACCCATGATGATCCTGCCGCGCTGGCTCAGTACGTGTACCGAGCCCGTGGCCATCGCAGATGTCGTCTTCGCGCTGACGGCGGCGCTTTCTATTCCCCTCACACAGAGTCGCGTGCTCGCACTGCCTGGACCTGAGATCCTCTCCGGCCGCGAGATTCTCATGCGCACCGCAAAGCAGATGGGGCTTTCGCCGCACGTAATAGGAGTTCCCTTCGTGTCGCCGCACTTGTCGAGTTTTTGGATTCGCTTGGTTACGCGCGCTGACGGTCAAGTTGCGACGCAGTTGGTGGAGGGGCTCGGCCATGATCTGGTCGCGGCGGACCTCGGCATTTGGGCGCTGTGCCCCGAGCATGAGCGTCTGTCGTTCGATGAGGCTGTGTGCCGCGCACTCGCGGACGAGCGAGGCCCCATCTCCTTGCGCGCAAGGCTCGGTGAGCGCATCGCGCAGCGCCTCGCAGGTGCGCATACGTGATGGACTCGACCCACGCTCAGCCCAAGATGGTTCAGAAAAGAAAGCCGATGCACCGGGTTTCGTGGGTGCTGGCTGCGCTTGTCGGCGCTTGGTTTCTCTTGATGCGCCAGTTCGGAGGGGCAGACGTGTACTCCGTGCTTGGACCTTACGCGTCGTCCGTTATCTTCGTGCTCTGGCTCTTGCGTCCGCATGCGCTGCGCCGCTGGTTTACGCCTACGGCGAAGACGGTTTTCATAGGTGTAGTGGTGGGGGCAGTGATGACGCTCGCGACCTATCCCGTTTTCGATCTCGCGTCGCGTCTGCTGCCCGGACTCGAGAGCTACGTAGAGCAGCTTTACGGCTCTGCCTCCACGGCCTCGCTGTGGGGCGCGTTGCTCTGGGTGACGGTGATCATCTTCGCCGAGGAGGTTCTATTTCGAGGCTTTCTGCTCGAGGACCTCGAGCGCCGCTTGCCAAAGCATACCGCGTGGCCCGTCTCTGTGCTCGTCTACGCGCTGGCGCAGCTTGGGAGCGGCTCCTGGGTGGTCTGTGCGATGGCCGTGGTATGCGGGACCATCTGGGCGCTCGAGCGCAGGTGGACAAGGTCGCTTGTGGCTCCACTCATCTCGCACCTGATTTGGACGCCTACCGTGATCGTTCTCTATCCGGTCACGTAAGGGCGCGGCGCAAGAGTGGCTGTTTGCGGGTTTGCTTGTGGAGCGCAAGGGAGGCTCAAGGGCGAATGCTGAGCTCGAGCGCCGCATCGACCACGCGGTTCAGCGTGACCCACAGCTCCTTGGTGGAGGCGCGGTACGAGACGAATGCATCGGACTCCCCAGCTTGGAGATTGATTTCCAAGGGGGCGCCGCCGGCAAGAACTTGAGGTATCGAGCCTGTGTAGTTCTGGATCACAAAGATGGGGCGATCTACAGGCTTGTTGGCGGCCGGTACAAAGGTGAAGGCTACCTGGTTGTCGCTCGCGCGCAGATAGAACGCTGCGTAGCTGTCGTTGTAGCCCGCGATAAGAGGCTTGTTGCTCTGTGCGCCCGGCCCTTTCGGAGCCTCCTGTACGAGGGCCCCTTCAGTCACATCGACGATGCGCGCATCCGCCAGGGCCTCTACTTGAGCCAACGTACGCGCGACGTCGCCTGGTTGATTGCAGACGTCGGCATCGTCGAAGCGGCACTTGGGGCCCGTCACGATGAACGTGGCGTAAGACCTGTCGCCTCGACCGTCCGACGTCCCTGAATAGTCGAAGAGACTAAAGCTCGAGGCACCGAGGTAACCGTAGGGGGATCCCCACGCGATAAGCTTGGTGCCGGTCTCTTCCCCAACGGGCTTTGCTCCAGCCCAGTCGTAGTTCATGAGCTGGTACGGCCATCCGCCTATGCAGGGCATGCTGTAGTTGCGTGCATCCGAGAGACCTGTGCAATCGCCCTTCAGCAGATAGTTGTTCGCAGACGTAGTCCCGCGTTCGCGGCCGACCACGCGGTCCCCGTAACTGAGCTCCCTGTCTCCCGCGCGGGTTTGCACAATGCCAAACTCGGCGTTCGTGTTCTTGGTCCATGTACGGGTAAAGTTGACGCGGTTTGCTTGGTTGTAGGTCCAGGCGGAGTTCAACGATAGACCGTTGCCCGAGGTCGAAAACGCGTAGTCCGCATCGCCCCAGGCAACACCGCCGACGGCGTCTCCGGCGGCTCGCGTGGCGGCTCCATCGAAGTTCATAGAACCGTAGGGTGCGCGTGTGTCCATGCGGTAGTTGTTGAGATTGACCCCGTTCGGATTTGCGATCTCGCCGAGCTTGTACGTCACCGACCAGACTGGGTGGTCGCGACCCGAAGCCACAAACCAGTCGATCACCACAGGAATTTTTAGTCCTTGGCCGCCGCCTTCTTTGTTGCGGTCATAGAGAAATTCCACGCGGTGGATCGCATGTTGCCCGCCAGAGAAAATCGTGGTGTTCACGCTACTTGGCGCGTTGGCCTTGCCGAGCGGCGAGTTGCCATTCTGAGAGTTGTGGGAGACGACGTAGCCGAACCCAGGATGTCCATGCGCGTCATCATTGGCGCTGCGGGAGATCACTTGCTGGTTGTCGTCGACGCTGAAATCGTACTGGTAGAGGTAGGACCCGAGCACGAGACTTCGCTCGCGTCGTGCAGCATCGAGCCAAGTCAGTCTGCTGGTGGCAGACTCCGGCGCAATCCTTTCCGGATCCTTGCGCATGCCCGCACTGACCGACGTAATGCTGAGCGGAGTGGAATCGAATCCGAGATCGGGCTCCGTGCTCGCGTCTTCTGTCGTGGCATCGGCTGCAGGTGCACTTGCATCCTCGTCGGACGAGCTCGCATCCTCGCTGCCGTCCCCCGCGCTTCCATCGAGAGGGGCTTTGTCTCCGGAGGAGCCATCGTCGCAGGCAGCAAGAGGCAAGAGACAGGCAGCTAGGACCCAAAAGGCGTGCTGCGTACCCGAAGCAAAGCGCTTAACCATCGACAACCTCAGCTTTTTTAGGGCGTCATGCGGGGAGTTTTTGGAACTCCATGCCGGCGCGTATCATTCGCACGAGTAGCGCCTCACCCATAGCGGATACGGGCGTTACGACTCCGAAATTCCCAGGTAGTTCCTGATCGTGTGCGAGCGAGAGCGCAGCTTCGGCTAGCATCTTCGAGGTCTCGCCGTAGCCAGGGTCGCCGCCTCGAACCAGGCAGCGCACAGCGTGGCCCTCGGTCTCCGCCAAAAAGGTCACCGTGAACCAGCTCTTCGCACGCGTCTCCGCATCGGGTCCTTCGCCCTGAGCTTTAAGCTTGAGCAGAAGATCCCGTGTCAGCTTGAACTGTGCGAGGCTCAGCAACAGTCCGATGCCCGCCGCCGCCGCGAGCGCCACGAACAGATTGGGGAGCGCGACATAGTGACCGTAGCGGAAGTCCTTTCCGTAGCGGCGATCGAAGCGCGCAGACCGACAAACGATATCGGGATCGATGGTAGGAAGCGGGAGCGCCCATTTGCCGAGCTTGCGCGCATTGTGCATGCGCAAGGGGACTACCTCGACGTGGCGTCCGTCCTCATCGGTCTTGGGCTTGAGAGCGCTGTACTTGGGGACCTTACTGAGTTGGCCCAACATGCCGAGTGCGGAGTGCCAGGTGCCGCCCGAGAAATCGCCGCGTCCTTGCACGAAGCCCTGAATGCTGACCTTCTGGTCTTCAAGCGAGCCCGCAGCGTTCTCGAGCTCGCGGATCGCGAAGAACACACCGAGATCGTGAGGAATGGAATCGAAGCCACACGCGTGGACAATTTTCACATGCTGGGCCTTCGCCCTTTCGTGGTAGCGACTGATGATCGCGTCCACGAACAAAGGTTCACCCGTAAGGTCGACGTAGTGAGCTTGCTCCTCGATGCACGCACGCACCAGCGGCTCACCGTAGTGAAGGTACGGGCCGACCGTGGTAATCACGACCTTCGTGCTGCGCGCCATGCGGGCCAGGGACGCAGGATCCGAAAGGTCTGCTTGCACGAGCTCCACATGTTGCGCACGCTCGCCGAGCTGGGCCTTTACGGCTTCGAGTTTGGCAAGGTTGCGGCCGGCCAGAGCCCAGCGCAGGGGAGCTTCGGTTCGAACATCGCGCAGATACTCAGCCGTCAATTTCCCCGTGAAGCCCGTGGCTCCGAACAACACGACATCATATTTTCTGACAGTCATGGTCAAAGTCTCTGCTCCCATTCGAGTTTGCCTTCATCGGCTTGAATCGTGCCAGTGATTCGGATGGCTCCGCCCTTGCTGTCGACGTTGAATTCTAACACGTCGATTGCCGTGTCCGGCTTCCACTCCCCCACCCGGACGCTCTCAGTTTCACTGCGGTCTCCCTGTTGAACCGTCAGATCGAGCACGGCATTGTGGAGCGTGAAGTACGACTGGTTTGTGACCTTGAAGTCGTCGTAGACCCAGTCCGGTTTAAAGCCTGCAGAGGCTTTGATGCTGAAGTAGCGTTGCTTGAGCTCACCGTCGACGAACGTCGGGCTCTTTTGCAGCTTCTCGAGTGGCACAGAGTCGCGGTTGAGACTCAGCCACACGTAGCCGTCGAGCACGCCGAAGAAGCGCTCGCGTTCTGCGGGCGAAACGGTGGGGTAGTGGCCCGCGACGAGCTCTGCCAGGTACAGGCTCGGCTTGAGCTCCAGCAGCTCGCGCACGTCGATCTGGGGTGTGCAGGCTGCGGGGAGCGGCGGCTGGGTGTCTCGCTTCTTCTGGGCCAGCGTGCGGACCTTGGGCAGGCGTTCCTCGGCAACGGCAATGGCGCTCGAGTCCTGGTAGTCGCCCACGATTTTGGCGTAGAGGGTCTCGGCGGCTTCGAGGCGGCCTTCGTTTTCTTCGCGCTGGGCCAGTGTGAGCAGCTCCGTGGCCCGGTTGTCTCGGCTATTGGGTCGGTACTGGATGAAGTACAGAAGTGCGAAGAAAACGACGTTTCCGACCACAATCAGGCCGTACTTTTGCCAGAGGTTGGTCAGCAACCCGACTTGGCTGACCTCGTTTCGCTGTGCTGATCCCGTCGCCATCGAGGGAGAACGTAGCAGCACGGATTCGTGGTTGCCGCGTTCCCGACGCTGGGCCCCAAAAGAGGTTCCCGGTCAGGACTCAGAAAGTGGCGGTCGACCAGCGCTGGATCACGGCTTCGTACTTGGCGCGCGACTTATCGGCGCGCTCTTCGAGCGTGATCAGGGTCTTGTACGGGACCGTCTTGGCCACGTAATTTGCGGCCCATTTGGGCAGCAGGCCGGCTGGATCCAGGCTCATGTCGTAGTCGATCTCGGTGGTGTCTGCGGCTATCCTGCGCAGATGGAAGCCGCTGCTGCACTTCCGGACGCGGACCACGCCGCTCTTTTCGGGCACCGCGTCGGGCTCGCATTTGAGATCGATGCGGAATTCTTCACCCGGCTTGATGACTGTCACGGTGCGGCGAACGATCATATCCCTGTCGCGAACCGGCCACGGGATATCCGAGTACAGGTAGATCAGGTCTTGATTTTCATTGATGCGCTTCAGGCGCCGCGCGTCATCGACGCCGTAGGCCCATTGTTCCACTGCGTCGGAGTCGAGCATCAGCGCTAGGATCTGCACGACGTCGCCCTGGATAGTGCCCTTGCCGCGAAACGCTGGCAGGCCGCAGTCGGGCTGCTCCTTGCGGCTAACGGTGATGCCCCGACGTTCGTCGATGACGTTCCACTCTTTGCCTGGGGCCTCGGCTACGCTCACTGACGAAACCCAGAGGGTCGCTACAGCGGGCAGCACCGCGAACATTTTGCGACGGGCGTTCACTCCTTCATCTAGCCAGTGCGCAGCGCAATTGTCGAGTGACTTCCCTTGACCGAAAGTGCCTCCACGTTCGTTCGGGGCGCACAGTTCTCGTCAGGCTGGTACCAAACACCCCACGTGAGATACGCTGCCGCCTGCTCCGTGCGGTCCCTCACCTCGTTTTTGTGCGGCTTGTGCTGGTTCTGGTCGGTCTTTAGCGAGACTTCCACGGCCTCGGCCGACGCACAGGAATCAGCGCCGCCGAGGGCGACGCTTACATGGGAACGCGGGCTTGGTGCGGAGGCGTGCATTTCGCCTACGGCTTTGACGGGGGCCATCGAAGGGCACTTGGGATACCCAGCGTTCGCTTCCGATGGCGCCCTGCGCGTGCACGGCAGCGTGCTCCGAACGGCGCCGGCGCTTTTTCGGGCCGAGGTCGAGTTCAGAAACCGCGAGGGGCTTATCCTGGGGCGGCGCGATGTGGAGACCAAGGGCAGCGATTGCAGTGCGTTGAGCGAGGCCTTGGCACTGGTAATGGCCCTGGCCATCGATACGCATCTCGTGGAGCTCTCGTTGGCGGCTCCAGAACCTCCGGAACCGGCTCCTCTGCCCGAGCTTCCTCCTCCTACGGCTCCAGAGCCCCTTCAGAGCGGGCCAGTGGCGGTCGTCGAGGCGCCTGAGCCGCAACCTACAGCTCGGCGCGAGAGTTCCATGCGCATCGTACGTTCGGGCAGCGCGTTTGGTTTGGTTCTCGCGGTCGGAGGCGGCGTCGGCACGGGGATCATGCCCGCTGCGGCGGGGGCTGCCACGGCGACGCTTGGCTGGAGAACGCCTTCGCTTTTTGCCATCGAGCTCGCGGCGGTCTTTTACCCTTACGGACGCGTACCTACGTCGGAGGGTCGTGCGGAGTTCCGGGCGGGTTACGCGGAGCTGCGGGGCTGTGGCCCCCTGTATCGCTCGAAGGTGTATTTCGATGCCTGCGTAGGCTTGTGGAACGGCGCGCTGCGTGCGCGGGGGACAGGTTTTTCCGTAGAAGACTTTTCGCGCGTAACGCCGCTATCTGGCGCGACCGCCCAGGTGCGCGGAGCGTGGGATTTTTGGGCGCGCTACTTTTTGCGAGCGAGCCTTGGCATGGGCGTGCCGTTCGTGCGAGATCGCTTCGTGGTTGAGGGGACCCTAGGGCAGGAAGTCTTGCTGCATCGTCTGGATAAGGCGTTGCTGCTGGTGCAGGTCGACGCAGGCGTGCAGCTCCGCTGAGGCAGAGCAGCAATGCACGACGAGACTCACCCTCAACTATGTTGGGCATGGTGAGGGGCAGGCGGGCTCCGGCAAGTCACGGCGCGGTCGGTTACGCGAGAGCCCTCTCAATCCTGTCGAGCAGGCGGAGTACTTTCGGTAGGGGCAGCTCGAAGCCGCCTTCTG
>CAZEWA010000110.1:12802-16645 GCA_964515685.1 uncultured Polyangiales bacterium
GCCGGACTGACCTCGCAGAATGAACACGCCTCGGCTAGGCGTGGGCTTTGCCCCCTCACGAAGCCGCGCGCGCAGGCGCAAGTAGCGAGCAAGTTTCGATGGATTCTGTCCGAAATCCACAGCCATCCAGAGCGAATCGAAGGCAGCGCACTCAACCTGGCGCACGCGCAAATCCGTTGCGTGCCGTATGGCCGCTTCGTGGCGATATGGGCTTTGTCGGGTCGCGCTATATGCAGTGAGGCAGAGCTCTTGCGCCAGCAACTCGGTCGTGAGCTGATCTGTCAGCCAGTGACCGAAAAACTGAGACGAGAAAACGGAGCAGCAGAGCATGCCTGAGCGCTCCCGCGTGACGGGTTGCCAGGCGAGCGGGCTGCTGGTTAGCGCGACCTGGGAACGACTGTGGCCCGCGTACACGTAGCCTCCGCTTACGATGGCGTGGTCGAGTTTGTAGATGCGCGTTTCGGCATGGGAAACACAGCCAGCTTGAATGCGCTTTGTTTCAGTATCCCAAGAAGTGTGAGGCGCCACGGCTAGGACGCCCCGGAGATCTGACGGCTCGAAGATAGCGGCGTGCACGTCGGTCTCTGTTGCCGGCGCAATCACGTGCCCTTCGCTGTGTAGTGAGAGCAGATTGACAGGCTTGCCCAGCAGGCGATACAGCGCATACAAGAACTGCGCGCCGTGCTCACGCGCGAACGGTGCTTTGATTGCGAGCGGGGAATGCGAGCGCATGCTTTCAGTGTGCTGCAAGCCATGTGCCCGTCCGCGGTCGCCTGTCTGCGTAACGTTACTCGTTCTCTACGGCACGCAGAGTCTGTTGCCTTCGGCCAAGGCGTTGCTGCGCATGCGAGGCGCAACCTGCGGCGCGTCGCGCGAGCCTCGTGGAATGCGTCCATCTTCGTGCACATTGGTCACGTGGTAGGCATGCTGGTTCCAGATCCGGCGTGTCCCGAGGAACCCCTCGCCCTCGTTTTCGAGCACAGTGAGCAAAGCGGACGCGCCCGACTCGAACGCGGGCACTAGCAAGTCGGCGTGACCGTCGTTGTCGACATCTACGATGATGGGCGTGCCTAAAAACTCATGTTCTGTGCGCACACCTTCGAAAAGCAATCGCCCGTCGCTGCCGTCGTACATGGCGGCGGACTGAGTGTCTGCATACAGGAGGCTCGGACGCTTGTCTGCGCCGAAATCGAAGCTTGCGGTCCCGCTGAAGTTGCTTGTGCCGAGCACATTGTCGGCACTCCAGCGCGACTTGAAGCCTGTGGCGGTGACTCCGTAGATGGCCGCGCGCGTGTTGGGATCGCAGCCCGGCACGGCGAGCTCATCCACACCGTCGCCATCGAAGTCCTGCACACTCGGTGCGTTGCCACCACAGGCGCGGAGCAGGCTCGTGATTTCGGTCCCATCTGCGTTGAGAACCACGAGGGATGTAGGGGTCGTCAGGGCAATCTCAAGTTCCGGATCTGCATCGAAGTTGCCCACTACCGGAATGCTCGGCGTCCAGGAGTGTCTCCAGAGCATCTTGCCGGACGCACTCCAGGTCTCATGGCCAAACAAAACCTCGAGCTTCCCATCTCCATCGAGGTCGTGCGCGATGGGAGCAAGGCAACTGTTGAACACCGCCGGATTTAAGAGGCCCAGCAGATAGGTGCCGGCGCCAAATCTGCGGCTTCCGAGCGCATCGAAGGCTTCGAATCCTGCGAGAATCTCGGGACTCCCATCGGCGTCGATGTCGTAAATGGAAATGGCGTAACAGCGCGGCCTGACTTCTGCGAGCCGTGTGACCTCAGCGCCGTGAAAGAACACAGAGCCATCGGGTCTGAAGGCGACGAGGCGTCCGTTTTCGTCGATTGCGACGATTTCAGGCACGCCATCGCCGTCTAGGTCGCCTATGGCCGGGGCAACGCCTGGCAAAAGCGGCTGGTCTATCACCTGTTCGACGCGACCTGTGTCGCCCGCGAGTATCCAGAGCGCTGTGCCGCGGCTGCTGCTGCCAGCGGTCACGACCACATCGGGGATGTCGCACAGGTCCACGCGGCCGTCGTCGTTGTCGTCGGTAAGGTTCGCGACGAGCGGCGTGCCTGGTGGGGAATCTTGGGCGAGGTCGAGGGACGCGGGCGGAAAGCGCCATTTTACGCGCGGTGAGAAGGTGGAAGACTCTGTGCTGCGCGTGCAGGGCACGGGCGTTCGTTCCGCAGGCACCACGCATTCTGGGCGCACCATGCCCGCATCGTCGCCGCCATCTTCGAGCCCTGCGTCCGCGGAAGCATCGGCAGTCGGAGCGAGGTCCCCGGCATCTGTGTCCCCAGCGTCCAGCGCGGGTAAGTCTTTGAAGCGTCCGAGCAGCACTTCGCTCCCGATGCCACAGGCGCTCCACAACGAAAGCCCGAGACACGCAGGAACAAAGCGGCGAAAGCGGGTGTCGACTGCCATGCGCGTCAGCGGCTTACGCGACTCGCGTTCGCCAGGGCGTCGAGGTTACGCGCATGCGGAGAGGCCGGAAAGCGCGCCAGAAACTGCACGTGACGGGCGCGTGCGCCTTCCAACATACCGGCCTGATGCATGGCCCGGATGGCGATGGCTTCGCGCTCTTCCACGAGCACGCCGTCCGGGAAGCGGGCGCGATGGCGCTCGGTGAGTAGAAGCGCTTCGTCCGGTGCGAGGGGCAAGGCTTTGCGTGCGCGACCGAGCAAGCGCGCTTCGAGGGCCAGCGTGTTTTCGGCGATAGCAGGCGGCGCTCCCTTAACCGAGGTCCGCGCGCGCTGAGCGAGCTTGCTAGGGCTCTCTGTAAGCGTCGGCGTTTCCCTTGCGGGATGAGGCACAGCGGGCGTAGCGCTACTGTCCTTAGCGGGAAGGTTCATCTCGGAAGCCGCGAATTCCAGGCCCTTGAGGGGACGCAGGGGCAGCTCGGCTTCGTTTTGGTAAGTCGCGACCAGGCTCGGCATGCCTCGCAGGGCATGCTCACGTTGCGGCCAAACCAGGGCTGCGATGCCGAGCAAGGCGGCACCGGCGCCCAGCATGGTGCCGGCACTCCAAATCGAGCGTCCTGTGGCGGCAGCTGCGGTGCTGTGGCCCACTGCGGACGAAGCGTCCGGCGACAAAAATAGCGGTGCAAGTCGCGCTTCGAGCCGCGCGATTTGCGCAGCTTGGCCATCTTCCTGATCTGCGAGGCGCAGGGCGTCGCGTACTTCTGGGGGTAAGGGTTCGTCGTCGGTAAGCCAATGCGGGCTGCGTGAGTCTAAGTTATTCACTGGGTATCCTCGCGGGGATAGACGCGAGCAAAGTGTTGGCGGATACGTTCCCGGGCCTCGCGTAAGCGTGAGTAAGCAGTAGGTAAGGGACAGCCGAGACTTTCTGCGATCTCAGCCATGGGTACGCCTTCCATCTCGTACAAAACAAAGACCGCGCGCTTTGCTTCGTCGAGTTGGTCGAGGGCGTAGTCCAAATTTTGACGCAATTCGCGATCGTGGACGCTTTGTGCCTGAGGTGCTTCGAAGCTTGCCGCGGGCGGCTCGGCTTCGAGGCATTCGCGCTTTACGTAGGCGCGCCGACGGTAATCCGAGGCCACGCGGCTCGCGATGCCGAACAGCCAGGTGCGCACAGAGCTTTCGCCCGTGAAGGTGTCGACCTTCCTGTGCACGATCACGAAAACCTCCTGGGCGACATCTTCGACGTCCCGGGGGGCTACCCCAAGCCGCCTTACGATGCGCAGCACGAACCCCGCATGTTCGCGGAAGATCGCCTGAGCCGTTACGCCGCTTTGCACGGCGCGGGGAGGATTCACCCTGTCGGAGCTGACCCCCTCAAAGGTGAATGGGAGCGAGGCCGGGGTTTTGTTACGGA
>CAZEWA010000111.1:0-16634 GCA_964515685.1 uncultured Polyangiales bacterium
CGACGTTTTGAGTTCTGTGTTTCACCACAATGATACGGACGCCACGCGCATCATGCTGCACGTGCATCACCATGGAGTGGGAGTCGCAGGTGTTTACTCGTTTGAAGTTGCGGAGATGAAAGTGCGCAAAACTGAAGATCTCGCGCGAGAAAACGAGTTTCCGCTCAAACTCTCATTGGAACCGGAGGACGAATAGTATGGCCCAGCCGCCCCTAATCACGCGAGCTCTGCAAATTTCTTTGCGCAACGCGTTCGAGGAGGCGGCGCGCTCGCGGCACGAGTACGTCACGCTCGAGCATTTACTCATGTCTCTTTCGGACGACCGTCGCACGGGACACGCGCTGACAGCATGCGGAGCCGATTTGCGCATGCTTCGCGAGTCGCTCGTAAAGTACCTGACGGAGCAAGCGGTGAAGCTTCCGAAGGGTGTGGAAGTCCCCCCGCAACAAACGCTCAGCGTCGAGCGCGTGCTGCGCCGTGCGGCCATCCACGTGATGAACAGCGAGCAGGAGGCCATCGACGGCACCGCCGTGCTCATCGAGATCTTCGAAGAACCCGAGTCGTTTGCCGTGTACCTCCTGAAAAAGGCTGGGGTCAGTCCATTCGACCTCAAGCAATTTGCTTCGCACGGCATCGTACCTGGCGTGAACGAAATTGCCGTTCGCCCCCAGCGTGAGCGCGAAGCGCGCTCGGAGGACGAGGAGACGGAGGCCGAGCCCGCACCGCAAAAAACGCCGCTCGAAGCGTACACCACGGACCTTGTTTCTGAGGCCGCGCTGGGCCGCATCGACCCGCTCATCGGGCGAGACCGCGAAGTGGAGCGCACAGTTCAGATACTGTGTCGTCGCCGCAAGAATAATCCGATTCTCGTGGGCGATCCGGGCGTGGGCAAGACCGCCATCGCTGAGGGCTTGGCCCTCCGCATTCATCACGGCCAAGTGCCGGACGTCCTGCGCGAAGCCCGCGTTTACTCGCTCGACATGGGCGCGCTCTTGGCTGGAACGAAGTTTCGCGGCCAGTTCGAGGAACGCCTGAAGGGCGTGATCAAAACACTGACCGAACAGGAAAACACCATCCTGTTTATCGACGAGATTCACACCATCGTGGGAGCTGGCGCGACGAGCGGCGGCACCATGGATGCTTCGAATATCCTCAAGCCTGCGCTAGCGGCAGGGAAGCTGCGCTGCATCGGATCCACAACGCACCAAGAGTTTCGCAGCGCCATCGAGCGTGATCGCGCCCTCGCGCGTCGCTTCCAGAAAATCGACGTGGGCGAGCCCAGCGTGGCCGACACCATCGAGATCTTGAAGGGCTTGAAGGGCCGCTACGAAGAGCACCACGGCGTCACGTACACCGACGGCGCAATCGAAGCCTCCGCCAAGCTTGCTGCCGTGCACATCAACGAGCGGATGCTTCCCGACAAGGCCATCGACGTCATCGATGAGGCCGGCGCACGTGAACGCTTGAAGCCTGCGAGCGAGCGCACCAACGTGGTCGACGAAGAAGCGATCGAAAAAATCGTGAGCCACATGGCTGGCGTTCCAGTCAAGCGGGTCTCCGCGTCAGATAGAGACCGCCTGAAGAACCTCGAGACCGAGCTCAAGTCGCGCATCTTCGGTCAGGACGACGCCATCCAGTCGATTGTCTCCGCCATCAAGCTCTCGCGCGCAGGCTTGCGCGCAGGCGACAAACCCATCGGTTCGTTCCTGTTCTCAGGTCCCACCGGCGTAGGCAAAACGGAGCTCGCCAAGCAGCTTGCACAGTCGCTGGGCGTGCCGTTCCTTCGCTACGACATGAGCGAATACTCGGAGCGCCACACGGTGTCTCGCCTCATCGGCGCACCACCCGGCTACGTCGGATTCGACCAGGGCGGCTTGCTCACCGACGACATTCGCAAGTCTCCGTTTTCGGTGTTGGTGCTCGACGAAATCGAGAAGGCTCATCCCGAGCTCTTCAACATCCTGCTGCAGGTCATGGACCACGCCACGCTGACGGACAACAACGGTCGCAAGGCCGATTTCCGCAATGTGATTTTGATCCTGACGACCAACGCAGGCGCGCAGGAGATGTCGCGAAAGTCGGTCGGTTTTGGCGCAGACCACTTGGGTACCGATCCCGGCCGCGCCAGGCAGGCCGTCGAGCGCACCTTCACTCCCGAGTTCCGCAATCGCCTCGATGGTTGGGTGCTGTTTTCCGGCCTCTCACGCGAAGTCATCCTCAAGGTGGTCGACAAGGAAATCGCCCTGTTGGCCAAGACACTCGAGGACAAGCAGATTCGGATTGAGCTCAGCCCTGAGGCGCGAAGCTGGCTTGCCGACCATGGCTACCAGCCTGAGTTCGGGGCGCGGCCCATGGCCCGCTTGGTCGAAACGGCCATCAAACGGCCCTTGGCAGAGGCTCTGCTCTTCGGCGACCTGAAGGAGAACGGGGCGGTGCGCGTCGACATGGCCGCAGAAGGGCTCAGTTTGAAGTACGATTGAGCGCCTCCCATGCCGATCCACATGCTGACGAGCGAGCTTCGCTTTCCTCCGCCGGAAGGTGCTTCAGCCGAAGGCATTGTGGCCATTGGAGGCGACTTTCGTCCTGAGCGTCTGCTGCTGGCGTACGCGCAGGGCATCTTTCCTTGGCCGAGCGAGGGATTGCCACTGCTCTGGTTCTCGCCCGATCCGCGCTTTGCGCTACGTCCGAGCGGAGCCCACGTACCGAGATCGCTGCGCAAAACGCTGCGCAAAGAGCCGTTCACGATTCGCTTCGACACGGCCTTCAGTAAAGTGATTCGTAGCTGCTCGGGAGTGCATCGCCCAGGGCAGCGCGGCACGTGGATCACGCGTGAACTCGTAGACGGCTACGAGGCCTTGCACGATCGCGGTTACGCCCACAGCGTCGAAGCTTGGCTCGGCGATAGCTTGGTGGGTGGCCTCTACGGCGTCGCCCTGGGAAACGTGTTCTTTGGCGAGTCGATGTTTTCCCTCGAACCGGACGCCTCCAAGTGTGCATTCGCCTTCCTGCTCGCGCAGCTGAGCGCCTGGGGCTTCACACTCGTCGACTGCCAGGTGCACACCGAGCACCTCGAGCGTTTCGGTGCTGTCGAGTGGCCGCGCTCCATATTTTTGGCGGCGTTGCGCGACGCACTCGAGTCGGAAACACGCGTAGGTCGCTGGACGCTCGAGCTAAGTCCCAAAGACGTGATGAAGTGGCTTGAGCGCTGACGGGCCAGCCGCTCAGACCGGATCCGAGCGGAAGACGATGACACCCATGTCCTTGCCCAGCTCGGGCAGCGGGATCACGCCGTACGCATACCAACGACCAAACAGCAGAAAATCGCCCGTGTAGCCACTCGGACTTTTGGCGAGCCCGGCTTTTCGGGCGGCCGCATCCGGCACCTTGGCGTCGAGATCAGGAGGCGTTCCGAAGTGATGGAGCTTGTCTCCGCGATACATGTAGACCCAAAGAATGGCGCCCTTTTCCCCCACGTGTTCGAGCTGGATTTGCTTGGTAAGCCGCTGTGACAAGCGCCAAAGCGGGATCCCCACGAGCACCGCGCCCACCACTTGCTCGTCCTTGTACGAAGGCGCTGCGAACAGCAACGCCGCGCTGCCTTCGCCCCCTTCCTCAAGCGCAGGAAAGACATCGATGTCGTGACCAGGCGTTCCGGCTAGGGCCTTTCGAATCAGCTCGAACTTCGCGCCGAGATTGACGCCGGTCATGCGGTCTTTGTCTTCTTTGGCGTCGGTCGCGATGACCACACCGCCTGGCTCCACCGCCGCGATGAACGTACGCGCCGATGCCACGAGCTCCGGGATACCGCGAGGCAGCTTGGTAAGAAGCCGCAGTGCAGTGCGCATCTGACTTTCGCGGGTCTTGGGCTCCACCACGGCAAAGCCGGGCGCAATGCGGACGCCCGCCGCCTTTACGCCTACGAGATGGCGCTCGAGGTCGTCGCTCAATATGCCCTTCACCTCGCGCTCATGCTGCTCGCGGATGATCTTCTGCGCGTTGGGGGCGCCGTCAGGACCGCAAGCAACAACCAGCGCACAGAAGAGCAGCGTGAATAGCCGAAACGAATATCGCGACATGAGGCTCGGACACTAGCGAACGACCGAGGTTCTCGGCAAGATCAGCCAGTCCGGCTTCTGCGACTTTGCGCCGAGGTCAGCGCGCGCAGAAGCCGTCGTAGTCGATGTATTCTTTGATCGTCGGGTGATCGCCGCACACAGGGCAGGTCTTATCCTGTCGCAGTTTGAGCGTGCGGAAGTTCATCTTGAGCGAGTCGTAGGTCAACAGGCGGCCCACAAGCGGATCGCCTTGGCCAAGAATGATCTTCAGCGCCTCGGTGGCCTGTACTACGCCGATAATGCCGGGAAGAACGCCGAGCACGCCCGCTTCCGCGCAGGAGGGCGCAAGGTGGGCGGGCGGCGGCTCCGGGTACAAGCAGCGGTAGCAGGGACCCTTACCCGTCCAGAACGTGGTGACCTGCCCATCGAAGCGGAAGATCGAGCCGTGCACGACGGGAATCTTGCGCCAGACCGTCGCGTCGTTGAGCAGGTAGCGCGTGGGGAAATTGTCGACGCCGTCGACGATGACGTCCCAGCCATGATCCAAAATGCGGTCGATGTTGGAGCTGTTCATGCGCTCCTGGAACTTCACGACCTTCACGTCGGGATTGAGGTTCTGCAGCGTCTTTTCGGCGCTGTCGACCTTGGGCATCCCGATACGATCGGTGCCGTGGATGACCTGGCGCTGCAGGTTCGACGAATCGACCGTGTCAGCGTCGACGATGCCGAGCGTGCCTACGCCTGCGGCTGCGAGATACAGGCCAGCCGGCGCCCCCAAGCCACCCGCACCGAGCAAGAGTACGCGCGACTTGAGCAGCTTCTCCTGGCCCTTGTCGCCCACCTCGGGCAACAGCAGATGGCGCGAATAGCGCTCGAGCTGCGCGGG
The DNA here is from genome assembly GCA_964515685.1 of uncultured Polyangiales bacterium. Classification (GTDB taxonomy): domain Bacteria; phylum Myxococcota_A; class Polyangia; order Polyangiales; family DASUME01; genus DASUME01. The sequence continues at coordinate 4,942 of CAZEWA010000111.1, forward strand.
TGTGAGCTCCGCTGGGGTCTCCACAGGGTACCCCATGTCCTTCCAGCGCACGAAACCGGGGTTGGCCGACTCCACGTGCTCATACCCCATATCACCGAGCAGCTTGGCTGCGAATGCAGACCGAACACCGCCGGCGCAATACACCACCAGCCTGGCTTTTTTGTCCGGGAGCTTGCCCTCCGCCTGCATCTCGAGGAAGCCGCGGGGCAAGAGGACGGCGCCCGGAACGAAACCGTTCTTGGTCTCGTCCTTCTCGCGCACATCGACGAACACGTAGTCCTCTTTGGCTTCGAGCCTACGCTTCATCTCATCCAGGCTGACCTGCGTGATGCGGCCCTTTACGTCTTGCAGCAGGTCTGAATAGGTCTTGGCCATGTCGCGACTCCTCAAGCGCCCCGTGCTCAGGCGAGGCCCGAATATGGGAACCAGTGAACGCAGCGTCAAGCGACGGTCCGCGATGAATTCCCTAGGCTCACGCTTGTTTGCCTAAACGAAGGCCCAAAACAAAGCGCCCGCGCTCACTGCTCTATCGCAGTAGGACGCGGGCGGGCGGGACATCGTTACGAGCAATCGCAGGCTACATGCGGAAGCTCAAGCCGCGACAGCTGCGGCGGAAGGCGCCGAAAGCGGCATATAACCTTCCAAGAATGCGTAGTCGGAGAGGAGTTCCTGGAGCTGCTTCCGAGCGCGATGCAGACGCGACATCACGGTCCCTATCGGACAGCCGAGCTCGCTTGCCACTTCTCGGTAGCTCAAATCACCCAGATCGACGAGTTCGACCACTGTCCGGAACTCAGAGGGCAGGGAAGCGAGCGCTGCTCCCACTTCATCGCCCAGACCGTCGCGCTCGGCGGCACGAACCACGCTGGACGTTGTCGCCTCGCGCCGTGCTTCTTCGCCTGCCAGGCGGAACAATTCACGCTCCCGCCGTTGTTTGCGGTAGGCGTTGATGAATGTATTGACCAGGATGCGGTGCAACCAGGCACGCGCATTGGAACCCGGCTCAAACCGGTCCCAAAAAGTCCAGGCGCGGAGTACGGCCTCTTGCACCAAGTCGTCGGCTTCATCGAGGCTTCCGGTCAGCCTGCGTGCGGCTTCCCGAAGCGCCGGGGCGTGTCGTGCCACGGCTGCGTCGAACGAATCATCCTGATGCGTGGCGAGCTGGCTCTCCATGCTTGTCTCCTGGTTCCGGGGATGTCCCTGGCGTCCATGGGGTCCAATGCAACGACGATGCCATCCGCATTAACCTACTGAAACCAAATCAGTTTTCGACTTCGAACACTGCTGACTAAACGCGAGAGCGGCGACCACTCCGGCTGAACCATGACATCCGCGCCATAGGGACTGTGCCGGGTGAGTCCAATCCTTCACACATGGAAGCCAACGCGGGAATAAATGGCAGTTGATGTCGCCAAACCAGTGTCTCGGCACGCTTTAGAATCACATGGGATACTGGCGTGCGGGTCAGCTAGACCAGGTCGACGGGCTGGGTACGACATGCCTCGAGCGCCAACGCTATCTTGGCTGCGACCTCTCCGGCGAGAAGGCCCGTGCCGAACGGCGCAGCAAGGGCGCCCGCCCGAGCGTGCAGTTCCACCCCCACCCAGGCCGCGGTGAAGGCATCCAGCGACACGCAAAACGCGCCAATCATGCCACTGAGCACATCGCCGGTTCCGCCGGTCGCGAGCGCCGGAGTCCCGGAGGTGCACACACGGAGTCTGCCGTCGGGCGCCGCAACCACCGTGCGCGCCCCCTTCAGCACCACCACGTGACCACTCAATTCAGCGAGGCGCTGTGCGTGGGCGTAGCGGTCGGACTCGATTGCGGAAACCGAGCAAGCGAGCATGCGCGCGGCCTCCCCCGGATGCGGCGTGAGCACACGGGCAAAGGGCACCGTTTTAAGCGCTGAAATCTCCGTGCCGAGCGCCGTGAGCCCGTCGGCATCGATCACCGTAGGCACCGGCAAGTCTTTGGCGAGTGCGAAGCTCAGTGCCATGCGCTCTGCTGTGACACCGAAGCCTGGCCCCAACACCGCCGCATCCTGACCGCCTGCTAGCGCCAGGGCGTCGCCACCGGGGTTCGCCACGTTCAGCGCAGCCGTCATCACTTCCACGATTTTGTGATCGAGGGCGCGCTGCGTCTCGACATCCGTGGCGATGGTAACAAGCCCCGCGCCTGCCCTCAGTGCAGACGTTGCAGCCAGCACAGCCGCCCCTGTCTTGCCTGATGAGCCAGCCAGCACCAATACCCGCCCACTCGTTCCTTTGTGCGCATTGGCGCGGCGCCGCGGCACCGCATGCGCCACATCCCGTGCTTCGATCACGCCCCACGAGGTCGACGGAAGCGGCACACCGATGGAGACCGCAGAAACGCACCCGGCCAGCTCCACCCCAGGAAACTGATGCAAGCCCGGTTTGTGCGCCGCAAAGGTGACGGTGCAGTCCGCGCGCACCGCGATACCCCGGACCTGGCCTGTGTTCGCATCGACGCCGCTCGGTAAGTCGAGCGCGAGCACGCGCCGCTCACTTTCGTTGATGAGGGCGATGACCTGAGCGTATAGGCCGGTAATATCGCGATCGAGCCCGGTGCCAAACAAGCCATCGACCACCACGCGCGACACGCTGAGGTGTTCAGAAAGCGCGCTCAGGTCCTGGGAGTCACACACGTCGGGCACGATGCCGAGGGCGCGCAACGCATCGAGCTGAATCCTTGCGTCGCCCTGAACGCGTTCTGGGTCTCCCACCAAAACGCAGCGCGGCGACAGTCCACGCGTGAGCATCTGGCGAGCCAGGCCCCACGCATCACCTCCGTTCTGTCCCACGCCGCCCACGATAAGCAGCTGCGCGATATCGGCAGCGTCGAACGTACGCAACAGTACCTGGGTTGCGCCGAGCACCGCGTTTTCCATCAGCACAACGCCTGGCACGCCGAACACGGAGATGGCCCGATGGTCGAGCGCCCGCACGTTGTCTCGGCTGAGCAGCGGTATCATGGCAGTTCCTGGCTCAGGTGTTGTATCGGCGCGGCAGCAGCTCGCCCAACGCATCACGCAGACTGTCGCTTCGATATCCGTAGCGCGCGTACAGGCGCTCGCAGGCGCCGCGCGCGAGTTCGATGCGGTCTTGCCCTAGATTATGGTCTTCTTCATCGGCGAGCAGGCTCAAGATGTCTTTCCCAATCTCTTCGAGCTGCTTCCGATGGTCTGCGAAATAGGCCTCTTTCAAGCGCTCCAGATGCCGAGGGAATAGGTTCCCATACGCCACCTTATCGCCGGGATTATCGATGGCGTAACCTGCGATAGCGTTGATGAGCCCTCGCCGAAACGTGTCGGGATTGCTGCCGGCACCTAGCGTGCGCTCGACGCTCGCCATCATTTCGCGGTCGGGCTCCTCGCTTTGTCCCGTTGCGCGATGAAAGACCCGTTCGTTCTTGATGTAGTGGGACACATGCGTGATATAGCGGTCGAACAGCTCTCCATACCGCCCCTCCTCAACCAAGCCGGTCGAGTCGCGGAATTCGCGGTCGACGCGGTCGAGCCATCGCTCACGCACCTGCTCGATGAAGCCTGCGTGATCGTGGTAGCCGGCCGATGGCGTCTCCCGCAAAAAGCCGTAATCCCCGCCACGGCATAGCGTGCGAATGCACGTCAACACGGCCAACGGCGACAAACATGTGTAGTCAGGATGCTGCGCAGCATCGAGCAAGAGCGTGCGCATCTCGCGTGGGGATGCACCCGTAAGTCCCTCGTATACCGCAGCCTGCTCCGCTTCCTGAACGATGTCGCGGATGCCGTTTTTCAGCCGTAATGCCTCGTCCGCTCCGATGCGCTTAGGCACTGTGCCATCGGTGTAGAGCTCCGCTTTTTCCATCGGAGTTAGGTCTGTAGCAATTGCACCAAGTTGATGGTCGGCGTAACGGTCTGGGTCGGCTCGCCGCAGTCGCGACAGCACTGCCCACAGCGCAGCGACGTAGATCGCGTGGGGCGCCACGTGAACGCGCACTTGCGAGGCGATTTGGCTTTGGTAGATGCGTTGCTCTTCGCGGTAGTCGCGTAGGTACGGCACGCGAACCAGCTGAATACGCCCGCGAAAAGAGTGGTAATCGGGGTGCTCTTTGAACGCGTTGAGATGGAGCTCGTTGGAGCTTGCCATCATCACGGCATTGATCGGCAAGGTCGAGAACGTGAGCGAAACTTCACCGGTCTCGATGGCCAGTAGGAGGTACTTCCAGGCATCGAGAGGCCGCTTGAGCAAATCACTGTATTCGAGGAGACCGCCGGAGGCGTCGACCAGCTCCCCGTAGGGCTCGAACAACGTCAGCGAACTGAGCGACGCAGGCAGTGCGCTCAGCGAGTTATCTGCCGTTACCTGACGCTCGCTCGCATCGACCGCCATCTGCGGCCCGATGGTTACGGCTCCTGCACGATAGCGACGCGAGATCGAATAGCGCTCCACCTGAATGTGGGCGAGCACGCGCGCCAAATCTCCGCGATACGCGGTCAAAAGCGCCTCGAAGATCTGCCTGTTCTTCTGACCGAGCTGTCCGCGCAAGATGTTGAGAGGCGGTGCCTCGCGCAGTTCCCGTGCGCGATACGCCTGCTCGATCAGGGCCGTGCGTTCGTTCAGCGGCACAAGCAACAACGGATGTTCGCGCAGGGGGCTGCGCATTTTGACGTCGACACGGCCCTCGGGCAGATGGGCGTAGGTCTCGCCGGGTTTCGGTCCGTCGTCGCGCGAGCCGAAGCCGATGGTTTTGCCGTCCGTGCCGCGCGGAAATACCCACGAGAAGCGGTAGAGCGCGCCATCGGCCTGGGTCGAATAGTGCTCGAGCGCACGCATGATGCACGCGGCAAACGTACTCTTGGCGCTGCCATTGGGACCGTGCAGCAACAGGAGACGATTGGCTCGTCCCTCCTGCACGAAGTTCGAGAGCGCGCGATAGAACGCGAGCTGGATCGCCTCATGGCCCACCAGGAAGTCGGTGGGACTCAGGCCCTCTTCACGCTCGAATTCAAGATCGAACAGCTTGAAACGCTTGACCACGCCCCACGGCCGTCGAACTTCGTACGTTCCGTAAAAGTCGAAACAGTCGTGCAGGTAACGGGCCGCATCCCTTGAATGGCGGTGGGGATGCTTGGCGAACTCATCGAGATATTCGGCGAACGACAGAACGCGTTTCTCAGCGTCGAAACGCTCACGAACCCGCGCCCCGATCCCTTCGAGCGTTAGCTTCAGGTCGGCCATTCCTCATCTTACACTGCAAGTGGCGACCTGCGTGCGCGCCTTTGTCAGGAAGCGCGTCGATGCCACTACTGAACGTTCAGGACGACGGCCAGCGTGCGCTGTTCAGGCAGACATGTCTCCTTGGTGCACACCGCGAAATCTACGTCCGCAAGGAGTTCGTGGCTGCCCGCTTCGGCTGTGAATCCGACTTCAAAGCGCGCACGTTCTTCGCTGAACTCGGCCGCATCCGGCTTGCCAAGGTTGGCCTTCACAAGCTTGATAGCCTCGGGTCCCGAGAAGTCGATCCGCACGGGATAGTCCAGATTGACGTGATACCCGCCCCGAGGAGAAATAAGCAGCTTGACCGTACCCGCCTCGCCCGAGGTGTAGGTAGGTTGGCTCTCAAGGGTGAGCTGAAAGCTCGTGTCAGTTACCACCGGAGTGGGAGCGACAGCCTTCTTCGCCGCTGGTGCTACGACTGCTGGCGGTTCGCTCGGTGTCGATTCTGCTGGCTGGGCATTGCAAGCGAGGGCGCAAAAACCAAACACGGTCCCAAGCTTCGAGACTACGGGAAAACGCATGCGTGAAGTCTAGCGGCTGTCTGGCCGATACGCACCGCGCCCGCGCATCGAGCGACTCAGTGCGTGTGTACGACGGTGCGATCGGTCGCCACCTTCGGAGCGCTCGGGTCGTTGCGGACCACGGCGGCCTCCGTCTCCCCGATGACCTCCTCGGACGCAGGGGACAGGTGGAAGAACAACGTCGGCTCCCCCGCCTCGGTGCGCCCGCGCTTCACATAGGCGACAAACGGCTGCGAAGTGAGACGAGCGGAGGCCTGGTCCACGCTGGCAAACCCTTGCGATCCATCTCGCACCGTGAGCTCAAGCTCGGGCTCGGAAAGCGTCCCGTGAATCACGCGGTCCACATGGACTAGCAGCCGATGCGTCACCCGGCGGTCCGGCGCGGTATCCGTGCGCAGCGTGCGCACCGTGACATTCGCGATTGCGTCGGCTTTTTTCACGCGCTCGTCGAGGTCGTTAGACCAGTCTTCCCGCCAGCGCCCCGCCAGGCCGTCGGGTCTAGCGATAAAGTCGACTCCGCACTCGAACAGACGCGCATCCTCAGCCGACAGCGCCGCGGCTGTCTGCCCGTGGGATTGCGACGAAGCACAACCGTGGAGCGACGCACCCGAGCCCAGCGCAGTGGCTAGAACGAGTGTGGAAAGACGAATCCTCACGTGTCGTGGCAAACGCATGTCCATGCACTCTACGGTTCGAACGCGAACAGTCAACGACGCTCATGCAACGTCAAGCGCTGCCGGTCTCAAGCCTGCTCCAAAGTGCCTTGAGATCGGGCGTGAGGTCCGCTGTGAGCTCCATCGTGCGCCCATGAATCGGGTGCTCAAAGACCAGTCGATGCGCGTGCAACGCGTGCCGTTCGTGCCCCAAGCGCGCCACGAGCTCCGCAGTCAAACCTGTCTCGATGGACTCAAGAAAAGGAGCCTCGCGCTCAGGCCCGTACAACTTATCCCCAAGGATGGGGTGCCCCAGCGCAGAGAGGTGTACCCGCAATTGATGTTGCCGTCCGGTGTGCGGAAAGAGCTCGAGCATCGTGTAGCCCGGTATCCGCGCCCGAACCCGATAATCGGTGACCGCCGATAAACCACCCGCACGCACCTCCATCAGGATGTGCAGACCCACGCTCGCGCGCGCCATGGGCAGGTCGATGGTGCCTTCGCTTGCAGCCATTTCACCGCGCACGATCGCGAGATAGGTCTTCTGCATGCGACGATTTTCGAACAGATACTTGAGCAGCCGTTCGTGCTCGAGCGTCCGAGCGCACAGCAAGAGACCGCTGGTCTCCCGATCGAGACGGTGTGCGATGCGCGGCGCATGCTCAGCGCCGTAGGTCTCCCTCAGTATGAACGACACCGTATTTCGGTGATAACTCGCTGATGGATGGACGGGCAGGCCCGGCGGTTTGTTGATCGCAAGCATCGCCTCGTCCTCGTAGACGATGGGCAGATCGCGCGGCGCGTTGGGCTCCTCAAAGGGCGGGCGCACCAAGTACACGGTCTCACCCGAGCGCACGAGATCACTCGCGCGACGCTTTTTGCCGTCCTCGCCGTAGGCGCACGATTTGACGATTTTCTGGGCACGCGTGCGGGAAAGACGCGGAATACGTGCCTGAATGAACAGGTCGAGCCGCATGCCCGCAAACTCAGCGGCAACCGGGAAGTTGAGAATGATGGAATTCTCAGCGCAGCCCGTAGGCAGCATGAACCGTTCAACAGATGCCATAAATGAGGCTAAGGTCTCGCCTAGCACTGAGAGAGAGCCCCGGCAAAGCCGCACAATGACCTCACCCTCGACCCCTCCTTCGCTTCCTCCCACCGCCGCCGAGCCTGCACCCAAGCAGTACAAGCGGCGCTCATGGCTGCTTCTCAGCGTCTCAGGCGTGGCACTCGTGGCCGGCTTGGGCTGGTTCACATTGGTTCTGCCCGAAACAACGCAGCTTCCCGAGGTCGCCCCCAGCGAAGAAAACGAGCAAGCCCCGCCGAAGGCCGAGCCCGCGCCTACGCTGCACGGCGACCGCGTCCTTGATGGAACCGTGCACGATGACCTTGGCAATCCTATTGCGGACGCGCTGATCCGCGTGACCTCGCTCGACGAACCTGACGCCGCGCCAAGAGAGGTCCGTTCAGAAGCTGCCGGCCGCTTCCGCGTCGAGAACCTACCGGAGCACCTGTTGGCCATCGAAGTCAGCGCCATCGGGCACGATGTCACGGAGCGTGCGATTCAACCCGGAGACCCGTCGGCGCTCACCTTCGTGCTTCAGCGCCAAGGCGAGCTGCTCGTCACATTGCGCGATACTCCCGGCAATCCCGTTGCGGGTGCCGAGGTTTTGCTCACGGGTACAGGCGTGTGGCCTGCGGCAAGCTGCGTGGTCGACGACCTGGGCCAGTGCCTTTTTCGTGCGCTGCCGTTCGGGCAATACCAAGCACGGGCACGGCACGAGGAACGCGTGGCGCTGCCCTCCCCCACCGTAGAGATCACACCGGGACAACGCGCACGCGTCGAGCTCACGCTGCGAGCGGGCACACAGTTGAGCGGGCTCGTGTTGGACAGCGCCTCGAAGCAACCTTTGTCGGGCGCGAAGATTGCTGTCGTTGACATGACGCCCGGCCTTCCGGCGATCGTGGCGGAGAGCACAGAAGATGGCGCTTTTGTGCTGCGTGGGCTTTGGCCAGGCATGATGCGACTCGATGTGACGCGCGATGGCTACGCCCGCGAGAGTCACGAACTTCGTCTGCCTGCACAAAAGCCGCTCACGATTCATCTCGATGGCGCGGTGTCTATCCGCGGCCGCGTCGTAGATGAGCGCGGACGCGCCATTCGCGGAGCCACACTGAGCGTCGCGACGCGCGATGGCCTACCTCCCACCGTGATGCTGCCCCAGAAAACCGACGCGACTCTCGGTGAACTCGGCGTGACGCAGGGCCCTGTGCCGCGCATCCCGCTGGCTCCCGATGCCGCGTTCACATTGGGGGCCCTCGCCGGTACTAGCGACAGCGGCGGCGCATTTCACATCGCAGGCCTCAAGCCGGGCAGCATCGTCTTGCGCGCCAGTCACGCAGGCTTCGCGCAAGCCATGTTGCCCCTTGAAAACCTCGCGCCCCACAGCACGCGCGAGGACGTCCAGTTGGTGCTCCGCGACGCCGGCCGTGTGGAAGGCCGCATCGCCGACGACAAAGGTCACGGGCTACAGGGCGTCTACGTTTCCGCTCTGCAAGCAGAGCACACGGAACAAAGCAGCCTGAGCAATGAGCGCGGCGAGTTTCTGCTGCGCGACCTGTTGGGCGATGTCACGGTGCAAGTCCAGGTCGAAGGACGAGAGCCTTTGCTGTGCAAGGTGTCGGTACCCTCCCGTGGTTTCGCGCACTGCAATCTCACGATCTCGGGTGAACTCCACGAACTCCCTATTCGCGTGGTGGATGACTACGGCTTAGGTCTCGAGGGCGCACTCGTCAGCGTTCGCTCGAGCGGCGAGCGACGCACATTCTCACAAGTGACCCAGCGCGATGGACGCGCCTTGCTCCGCGACCTACCGGCACCTCCGTACCGCATGCGCGTGGATCTCGCAGGATACCTGCCGCTTCTCGACGAAATGGTAGCCCAGGCAGCCCACGACGTTCGCGTCACACTGCGCCGCGCTGCACGGCTCACCGGCACCGTTGTCGACACACTGGGTTCGCCTGTTCCTCAGGCCCTCATCAGCTCCGACGACGAGGATGTGAGCACCGAAACCGACGCGCGCGGGAACTTCGTACTTGCGTACGTATCACCAGGTCCCCTCACGCTCTGGGCAGTTCACCCGAGCGCGGGTGAGAGTCCAAGTCGGCAAGTGCGTGCGCGCCCCGGGGAGACGCTCACCGACGTTCGGCTGGTACTTCCGAGGCGCTTCACGGAAGAGGCGACGCAAGACGACGACGAAGGCAAGGCGCCCGCTGCCCGCGCTCCAGTGGATGTCGAACAAGAGAGCGATAAACCCGCAGAGCAACTCTCGCTCGAACAACGTCCGCACGCAGTCATCGTGAGCGGACTTCTCGCCAGCGGCGCGGCTGCGAAGGCCGGGTTCAAAGTAGGAGACGTAATCGCCGAGGTGGATGCAGAACCCGTTTTGTCGGTCGCGCACGCCCGGGGCATGCTGCGCGATCCAGCCAGCACCGTAGCGCGCGTGCGCTTGTTGCGTTCGCGTCAGACGCTCAACGTGCGTTACCGTCGCCCCGCACGCTAGACCCAAGCTACGTGCAAAGCGATGCGCCTCTCGATGCCCATTAAGCGACGCGCCACAGCTCGCCGACACGCACGACCTGACCTTCGCGCTCGAGCTTGATCAGGTGTGCCTCCGCCGAAAGTCTCGCGAGGGGCCACGCCACTTGCGGCGTATCGGCATAGGCCACGGGAACGAGCTCGTCGACGCGTGCCGCGCGCCCAACCCCGACCAACGCTCCGTACACCTTGGCTTCCCGCGCCAAACGATGCTGCACATAGAAACTCAACCGCGCCTGCGGATCGACGATAGGCAAACCATGCGCGGGTAGCAATTGCTGGGGATTGCGCGCGGCCATCTCAGTGAGCGACTTCAGGTAGAGCTGCATGTCGCCATCGGTCGGCTCCACCAAAATGGTTCCAACCGACGCCACCATGTCGCCTGCAAACATGGCTCCCGATTCTCTTGCCAGCAGGCACAAATGCCCTGGGGCATGGCCCGGCGTGTGAATCGCCTCAAGCGTCACAGGGCGCTCGCCATCCAGCGTGATGCACTCGCCGTCTTCGAGGGTACGCGCCACCGGCACGACGCTCATAAGCCGCTCCATGGTCTTCGCATGCGCCCAAATCGGCGCGCCCAGGCGTTGGCTTATCTGCGCCGCACCCGCCACATGATCGTAATGATGATGGGTGAGCACAATGCCGCGAAGCTGCGCCCCCGTGCCAAGACGCGCATCTACCCAGGCCACGATTTTGTCGACCTCGTCTGCATACGCTGACGCCGGCTCCAACAAAACGAACTCGCGCGAGCCGATTAAGTACGCGTTGGTATGCGTGGCTGGGGGCAGCGTCGGCGTCCGAACAGACAGCATCGTGATGCTGTCTGCGACCTCCGTAGGCTCGACATACACGCCCATGGTTGCTGCCTAGGAAGCGGTACCAAAGTTCGGAAGGCGCGGCGCTTTCGGGACTTCGATGCCCATTCTGCGCGCGTACTCTCTCACGGTATCGTTGCCTGCAAGCCCCATCGCAGCGACAGGGAACATGCTCGAGTGACGCGGCGTGGGCAGGACCGAGGTCATGCGGCCCTCTGGCTTGTCCGCTGGATCGCCCACGAGACTCATGCACGACTTCACGATGGCCTTGAACGTCTCGAAGACGCCCTCGCCTTTGACCGCGCAGGCCGCCACTTCCGGCACGCCTTCCGGAACGCACAGCGACTCGCGCAGCACCGGAATGGGCAAGCTCGTGGGGAGGTCGCGCTTGTTGTACTGCACGACGAGCGGCATGCGGCTTGGGTCGTCCCCTTGCAGCATCAGATTCGCTTCGAGGTTGCGAATGCTCGCGATGTTGTCATCGATACGGTCGCGCTGACTGTCGACGACAAACACGATTCCATCGACGTTGCGCAGGATGAGGCGCCGCGTCTGGTCGAACGCTATCTGCCCCGGCACCGTGCACAGGTGCAACCGCACCGTATAGCCACGAAACAAGCCGAGATCGACAGGAAGCAAGTCGAAGAACAGCGTACGCTCGCTCTCGGTGTTCAAGGACACCAACTTGCCGCGATGTGCAGGATTGCTGCGCTTGTGGATCTGCTCGAGATTCGTAGTCTTCCCGCCGAGCCCAGGCCCGTAGTAGACGACTTTGAACTGAATTTCTCGAGTAGCGTGGTGGATGCGCGGCATGCCCGCCTCTC
>CAZEWA010000112.1:0-10037 GCA_964515685.1 uncultured Polyangiales bacterium
CGAACAAAAGGTGGACTTGTCTGCGGGCTGTCTGCTGGAGCTCGCTCCAGGTGTGTCGCATGATGTCGAAGCGCTCGAGGAGAGTGCTATCCTCGTAAGCATTGTATGGCCCGCCGCTGCAGACGACGCGTCGCGCCTGCCATGACCGAGAGCGGCGGCGATCCGCACTGTCCTGCCTTTGTGTAGCTACGGCACGCCGCCGCAGCAGACAAATCGGGCGTCTCATGGTTCACTTGTGCGAATGAAGGATCGCAAGAGTCAGGCGGTTTTGGAGGTCGTCACGGAGCTTCGCCAAATTTGCGCGAAACTGCCCTCCGCCGAGGAATATGTGATGGTTCACCATCCTGCGTTTCGTGTTGGGAAGAAGCCGTTCGTCATCGCTGGCATGCAGCAAGATACGAAGGGCGCCACCGTTTCGATCAATCTCGGACACGAGATGCAGCACGAGTTCCTGGACGACACTCGCTTCGCCAAGACGCCCTATATCGGACAGCACGGCTGGGTGACGATCGCGCACGAAGACCTGCAGAAGGGTGAGCTTTCCGCGCTGGTGGTCGGGAGCTTTCGGCGCGTGGCCAACAAGAAGCAGCTCGCGGAGCTTTCTGGCGCACCGGGGGCTTTACGAGCCGCGACCAAGAAAGCCTTGCCTGTTTCGCGCGGGGTGAGCAAGGCGCGCAAGCTCAGCCGTTAGGCGCGCCAGAAGCCCGGTTTGGTGCCTGTTTGGCGGGCTTCGCGTACGGGGAGGTTTCGCGCGGCTTCATCGACTCGCTTGTCGAGGCTAGCCAAAGTCCTAGTTCATCCACATGTAATCGGCGATGCATTTGTCGACCCCCACCGGGGGGCTCGCCTTCGTCCCACATCTGTTGAGACTTTTGGCCGAACACGCCGCAAGTTTACGGCCTTACAGGATCGCCCAGCAAAAGCGCACGCTGGTTGACCCGTTCACCCGACTTGGGTCCACGCTACGAGCACATGAAGAGCCTAGCTGCGATCCGAGGTCTCCCATTATCCCTGTGCGTCTTTTCCGCTGCATGTGGCGAGGCGCCTTCGCGTCCTTTCGACGCAGGACACTGGATGCCTACGGTCGAAGCTGCTCCAACGGGCGATGGCGACTCTGAAGATCAGACGCCGCGCGACCTAGACGCTTCTGACGATCCGGACGCGATGGTTCCTGCACACGACGCCGATGCCTCGAGCCCCGATGAGGGCGCGCTCGAGCCCAGCGCGTGTCCAGACCAGCTCCTGGGATTCGCCACGCTTCAAGGAGACGGAGTCGACGGAACCACCGGAGGCGGAAGTGCGAAGCCCGTGCGACCTACCAGCGTGGCGCAGTTGTTGGAGCTCTCGGCCGATGATGTGCCTCGCGTGATCGAGATTGCGGGGACGGTCTCCGTACCTCGTCTTCAGCTTGGGTCCAACAAGACGCTTGTTGGCGTCGATGCGCAAGCCACCCTCGAAGGAGGACTTCGCATCCGCGGCCGCAAAGATGCGCCCGTGCACAACGTGATTGTGAAGAACTTGCGCGTGAACGGCGCGAGCTCGGAGGTCGACGGCGACGCGGTGCAGCTCTACTTCGCCCATCATGTATGGATCGATCACGTCGAGATTTGGGATGGTCCCGACGGCAACCTCGACATGACCCACGCGGTCAACTGGGTCACGGTCTCCTTTAGCAAGTTCCGCTACAGCGAGGACTACCGGCGCCCCCAGGGTGAGAGCGCAGATCACCGCTTCTCGAGCTTGCTCGGACACTCGGACGGCAACAGCCAAGAAGATCAGGGTCGACTCAAGGTCACCTTCCATCACAACTTTTGGGCCGAAGGCGTGATCGAGCGCATGCCGCGCGTGCGTTTCGGACAGGTGCACGTGTACAACAACTACTTTGCCGCTCCGGGCAATAACTACTGCGTGCGCGCGGGAACCTACGCTCAGCTATTGATCGAACACAATGTGTTTGAGGGCGTGAAGAACCCCCACGAGTTCAACAGCGCGAGCGATCAGAAAACGGCGAACATCACGGCCCGCGGCAATCTCTACGACAACACCAGTGGCAAGCGGGACAGTGGGGGAGGCGGCGTAGCGTTTGGGAAGGCACCCTACGCGGCCATGTACGATGTCGCGGAGAACGTGGCACAGCGTGTCCGAGCCTGCGCGGGGCCGCGCTGAGAGGCCCGCGAGGGCCGTGCAGCGGGTGACACTTGGGTATGAACAACAGATCGCAGCTTGAGTTCAGGCAGAGAGCGTTGCCCAATTTGCTCGCTCGGGTTCCTCATGGATATAACCACGAGGTCCAACGTGCTCCCACTCCCCCGTTTCGCTTTCTCCCAAGGTCTGTGGCTGGCTGTGCCCTTACTACTTGCGGCCTGCGATCGCCAAGTCGATTCGGACTTCCAGGGCGGATCCATGCTGCGCATGCGCGGCAAGATCTCGGTGCCGCTTGCGCTAGATGGCGCGGGCCTGCGGCCGGTGATCGCGTTCTCCATGCGGGATGGGCCACAGCACCGCTTTACGCATCGCGTGATGTCGGTAGCGGTTACAGGTGAGTTTCCTTCTGGTTTTACGCTGGATCTGCTCGAGCCTCCCCCTCCTGCGGCCTTCGGCGAAGCCTGGGGGGGTGAACCAGAACCACAATTCGCGCTAGGGCGCCTTTTCGTGGTCGGTCCTGATTTTCCAAGTGTCTTCACCTGGGTAAGGCACGACGCCCGCCCCGTGACATCGTGTGATTTCGAGCGTTGTGACCGCTCCACGATCTGCGAGGGTGAACCTTGGGGCGACGATCCCTCGCTTCACCTGTGGTCCGACGCAGACATTCCGGACGGCCGTGCCTGTTTCTCGCAAATTCTGGAGTGCTCTGTCCAAGAAGGCTCGAGCGCATATGCCTGCGTGGAAGAGCGAGTTGACGGGGATCTCAGCCTACACAAGGCGGGCTTCTCGCAGTACCTGCAGTTCGTGTACTTCCCCGAACCCGTAGCGGCAGACACGATGGTAGCTGTGACCTACAACGCGGGAAACCCCATCACGGCCGGCTACCACGTGTATTTGGAGCCCGAGCTGCCTGGGAGCATCGAAATCGATCCCAACGCTCCCCTGCCCCCAGCCACGTGCGGGGACCTTGCCGCAAAGGAAGCCCTGCGGCGTTACAACGAGAGCCATGGGACGGCATACACGCATGAACCGGAGCTTCCTTCGGAGAGTCAGGACCCTTACGGGCAAGCGCGGGGAGATTACGAGCGCTCCATCTATCGTGTGATGCGCGAACAAAACTGCCCGATCATGTCCTCCTATACCGAGCTCGGTCCCGATGACCTGATCGAAATCGAGCTCGCGCCCGGCATGCCCGCGCCCAAGTGATCCCCAGCCACGGTGAGTTTGCGGCACTGTATCGGGCCTATGCACCCGGCGTGTATCGGCGCGCCTTACGTCTCCTGGGCAATCAGGCTGATGCCGACGACATCGTGAACGACGTCTTCACCTCTCTCTTTGAGAAGCCCCAGCAGTACGCCGGAAAGAGTGCCATGTCGTCCTTCCTGTACAGCGTAACGACCCACGCTTGCCTGGTGCGTTTGCGTAACCAAAGGCGGCGCACAAAGCTGCTCGACGAGCGCGGTGGGGCTCCCTTGCCGCGCACGACACAGCCAAATACCGATGTGGCCGTGCAGCTTCGCGCGGTGCTCGAGACACTACCCGAGCCCTTGGCGGAGGTCGCGATCTACTACTACGTCGACGAGCTCAGCCAGCAAGAGATAGCTGAAATCCTCGGCTGCTCGCGCCGCACGGTGGGCAATCTGTTGAGTCGACTTCAGGCCCGCGTGCAGCAGCAAGAGGGGGGCACATGATGTTGACTCCACCCAGTCGTCCCGAGACATGCCTGAGCGATCTTACGTTCGAACGTTTGTTCGCCAGCGAGCTTTCCGCAGACGCGGTGTCTGAGCATCTTGCGAGCTGCCAGCGCTGTCGCGAGCGTCACGCCGAGCTTTCCCAGCTGCGCGAGGTGTTCTTGCGGCGTCGTCCTGAGCCTGCTGTGCACAAGCAACACGTTATGGCGCTGCGCTGGGTAGGCAGCGGAGCTGCGCTGTTGCTGGCTGCCGCGGCCTGTGCCGTGCTGTGGCGTCCGCCTATCGAGGAGCAGGGTGTGCGCGTCAAAGGCGCCCCGCATATCGGCTTTTTCGTCACGCGTGCTGGACACAGCACACGCGCCACGCCCGACTACAAGGTTCGCCCTGGGGAGCAGATTCGCTTCGTCTACAGCAGCAGTCGTCCAGCCTACCTGGCTATCTACGCAGTCGATGCCGAGCAGCAGGTCAGCGTGTACTTCCCGCAAGGCGAGCGTGCGCATGAGATCACCGCAGGCGCGGATGTCGTGCTGCCCTCTGGCGTAGAGCTCGATCACGTCCTCGGCCGTGAGCACATCTACGCGCTGTTCTGCGGGGCCGAATTCGCCGTGGAAGCGTTCCGTGCACAGCTTGCCAGGGCGGAACTCACCGAAGCCGTGCCAGAGGATTGCCAGCTCGAAGCGCTGTCATGGGTCAAGGAGGCAGCGCCCTGACTCTTTATTTGCGCGCGATCTTGCTCATGCTGGCCTGTCTTGGCTTTGGCGCATCCTCCGTACGCGCGGAAGTGCAGCGCTTTGCCGTGGTGATCGGCAACAATCAGGGCGACGCGAGCGAGCAGCTTCTGCGCTATGCCGAGAGCGATGCCGCTCGGATCTACGAGGTCTTCCGGGACTTGGGTGGTTTCAAGCCCGCCAATATGGTGCTCCTGCAAGGGCAGAGTGCACGCACCGTTGAAGAAACCGTGATCGCTTTCAACGAGCGCGTCCGAAGCTCGCTTGGCGAAGAGGGCACGCAGGCGCTGCTCGTGGTCTACTACTCAGGCCATGCCGACGGCGATGCATTCCATCTGTCCGGCACGCACTTGCAGACGCGTCTTTTGTCGCAGCTGGTGAGTGGTTCGGCGGCCACCTTCCGTTTGCTGGTGCTCGATGCGTGTCGCTCGGGCGTGCTGACGCGCAAAAAAGGCGGCCGCATTACACAGGGCTCGCCACTGCTGTCGAGCAAGGAGCTTCCGGGGCACGGACTTGCCGTGCTGGCTGCCAGCGCCGCTCACGAAGACGCGCAAGAATCCGATGAGATCCGCGGCTCGTATTTTACGCATGCGCTCGTCTCGGGCTTGATGGGCGCGGCAGATCAGGATGGCGATGGTGCCATCTCCCTGAGTGAAGCCTATCAGTACGCCTACGCAGCCACGCTGCGCGCCACAAGCCGCACCGAGTACGGCAGCCAGCATCCTACATTTCGCTTCGACATCGCAGGCCAAGGCGCCGTCGTCCTGACCGAACCTGAAGGCTACGCCGAGTCGCGCGCGGACCTGAGTTTCCCGCCTGGCATGGGCTTTTTGGTGCTGCGCGACGACGCTTTTGGCGCTGTGGTCGGGGAGCTTGGTGCACATGATGTGCGGCGCCGCCTGAGCGTGAAGCCTGGGCGCTACTTCGTGCGAGGACGTGGCCCCGATGTGCTGTACGAAGGCGGCGTCGAAGCCGCGCTCGGCACAAGCACGCTGGTGGACGTCTCAAGGCTCGCCCGCATCGACTACGCGCGCCTCGTGCGCAAGGGCTATGTGCCCGCCCGCGGGCGGGCTTTCGTGATGGAAGGCGGGCCAACCTTGCGCACGGCGATGCGCAACGCCAACACGCTGTGCCTGGGAGGCTTTGTGGCCTACGGGCTGGAGCTTCCGCATTTCGGTGTGCAGCTGCGCGGCGGCGCATGCGGCTCGAGCTTCGCGAACGACGGCCTGCGCGCCCAGGTCAACGCGTACGACCTCGAGCTGCGCCTCCACCATGCCTGGGACCTCTACGGGTTGACCTTCAGGCTCGGCATCGGAGCGGGAGGCGCGCTGTTCACGCAGCGTTTTGCGGGCAATCGGCAGACGCAGCCTATCAATTCGCTGAGTCCCTATCTGCTCGTGCACGGCGGTGTACTGTGGCCGCTGCAGCGTTTTTCGCTCGGCGTCGACGCAGCGGGCGAAACCCACCTGTTGCGCCTGGCCGGCAGCGAAAGCGCGTTCAGCCCGAACTTTGCGCTGCGAGCGAGCGCCTGGCTCGGGCTGTCGTTCTGAGCAACAGCTCGGCGAGCTTTCAGGGTTGATCTGCGCAGTTGTTTGGATACGGCGAGGTGTTGCCGAAGAACTGTTGCTGCAGGTAGGTAATCGGCGAAGCGTAAACGCCCCAGACGTCGATGTGGTTTCCGTTGTAGCGGCGCCAGTGCACGTTGGCGTTCTGGTCGCACCAGCGCTCGCGCAGCACCACCGCTTGTTGGAAAGCCACGCTGTCGTCTGCACGACCGTGGTAGAGGAAGACAGGTACAGTGGGAGCCTTGAAGCCTGGGTTGTTGTCGTCGAAGCGGTCGATCCACAAGGGATGCAGGAGCACGTTGTTCTCGATTCCCGGCTTGAGCGAATAGTCGAGTCCCTGGAACGCCGAGATGCCGAGCGCCTCTACCAAGCATACCTTGGCTGCTTTGCGCGCCCAGGCTGTACCCTGCTGGTGCAGCTTGCCCCATACATCGAGCTCGGGATAGACGCTGTCGTAGGCTACGCCTGCCATCAGCAGCAGCGAGGCGTAGGGATTGCCCGGAATCCCATACCATCTCACGGGTTGTGCCGCGATCGGATAACCAGGCCGTACGCTGGTCGCGGGGAGCGACTCGTAGTTGAGGAGCTTGCCCATCGCGATTCCGTCGGCAGCCACGCCACCCGCGGCGACGGCTGTGATAGTCAGGTCGGCTGCATACTCGTCGGCATACGCGGCAGCCCATGCCGCAGCTCCACCGCCTTCTGAGTAGCCGAAGATGCCGAGCTTCTGCGTGGAGACGCCGAGCTGTGCGCGTGCGGCACGCAACGCATCGAGCGTCGTCTGTCCGTTAGAGCGGTTCACCACAAAGGTGTGATGCTTGTCTACGAACGTTCCATTTTCGTACTTGCCATCGATCACGCCGAGGCCTTCGAAGTCGGGGATCACGACGTCGAAGCCCTTCTGAAGCAGGGCGATAAGTGGTGGAAGCTCGTAGAAGAGCGCGCTTCGCAAGAGTACCGACGAGGCGCATTCGTTGGCCATGCCTTGCGTGCCCGGTGCGAAGGCGACCAGCGGATGCGGCACACCCGCGTGGTTGGCGGTGGACTTGATAAGCGTGGCCGAGGCAGGGATGGCTTCGCCATGGGCCGAGCGGCTTCGATACAGAAGAAGCTCGACGCTCGCGGCGCGGTCGATGGTGTACGGTAAGCTGATAGGTGTCGCAGGGGCGATCAGTTCGCCGTTGTGGGCCGTGGTCGTCGACCAGTCGGCGGGTGGGGTGTACTCAGGTCGCAGCTAGGACGGCAAGTCTGCACTCGCGGTCTGGCCTGCGGTTAGGCTTACTGCGAGCAAGCCCGCGGTGAGCAAGAGGGAGTTGTGCCCCGCTGCGAACTTGCAGGGGCCAATAAGATTCGAGAGTTTAATCACGCCGCAGTTTGTGAGCGCTCACGCTGCGGATCTACTCGCGTTTGCTCCTGCACATTTTTGCCGTTTTGCAGGTGATTTGCGTGGTTTCTGTCCGCCGTGACGAACCGGCTCACATTCTGTTGCAGCCGAGCCTCGATCAAAGCCCGCAGACGCGCACGCCCGTTGCAAAAATGGACTTTCGGTAAACCTACAGGGCGGATGCGCGGCCTGCGCGCCAGCTCATCGTGAAATGATGGTAGCCATGGCCTTCGCGGTGGACGGAGCGCGCGGAAAACTCCGAGACGACGTTGCCAAAGATCTCCACGAAGCCACGCATGTAGCCTTCGACCAGCTGAGGTACGTGGGCATTACCCGCTTCGATCACCACGCGGCCGGGCTCGAACTCTACTGTCCGGATCAAATCTTCCTTGGGCGTGCCGCGCAGGTTTTGGTTGTAAATGCCCGCCCAGTCTTTCAGGATTTTTTCGGTGGAGTCGAAGCGCTGATCGATGAAGTGCTGCTTGGCCTTGACGATGTTGCGCTTGCCTACGCTCACGACCGTTTCACGTGGAAGCTCGGCCGCGATCTTACGGGTTAGCTCGACGTATAAATCCCAAGGATACCAGCCCTGCTCGTTCATGGCGTTTACAGTTTCCTTCACTTCAGGAAACAACATCTGAGTCATCAGCATGGATCCGATCGCACTTTTAAAGTGGATTCCGAGGATCTGTCCCGAGCGCGCCATCGATTCCCCTTCGTGTGCTTCATGACTTCAGCACCCCAAACATGGGACCATTCGAGCTAGCCCGATGTCAAGCCGTGAGAACTGCTCGGATAGGCGCTGACCTCGCTGATGTAGGACTCAAGGGCAGAACGCCGTATCTGCGGCGCTTCGCGTTGGCAGTGGCTATTTCACTTGTGTCGAAGTGCTCAGGCTGCGCGTCTGCGGCGTGATGCGAGAGCCAGGAGAAACAGCACGAGTGCGAACAAGAAGCCATCCCGTGATGGCGTCGCGTGATCGATGGCGCAACTGAATGCTTTCGACCTCGGCTTCTTACCCTTCGGTGTGTCAGAGGCATCTTCCTCTTCGCCCTCATTCTCAGTGGCCGGAGGGCAGCTCTCCTCTAGCCTTTGCTCGCACGAATCCTGCTCCAGGTCGCACAGCAGGCGCTGTGCCTGACACCACTGCTCCCGGTAGGCTTCGTCGAGCAATTCCCAACACTCCGAGTACAAGGCCTGCTTGAGCTCCTGCTCTGGCACCGCTTCTTCTCGCAGATCGAAGGCACTGTGTGGCGTGCAGCCTTCGAAAATCTTCTCTTCTTGGTCATCGAGCAAGGAGCGAACGACGCTCTTGTAGCAATAGGAGGCAGCGTCCTGCTCGAAGACAAAACCTGCGTCCGCATAGTTTGTCAGGCGCTCTGACACGGTTTCACCATCGGCGTAGAACGTCGTCTGGATCAGATATTGGACGGGTGCGTTGGAGTCCCAGTGAAAGGGAAGCCCACGAAACGTGATGCTTAACGACGGGCGATACTGCCGGCGTGTAAAGACTGTCACTTCCGGAGGAGTAGAGTCACATGGACTTGGGCCCCCGAGGCAGGCGATAGACTCGCCGCTCGCGGTGGGCTGCGCTTCGGCACTCAGCGTAGCGGACGTCATTTTCAGATCGCGAGCCAGTCTCGGTGCTGCTGTGAAGCGCGGATAGCTCCGGGGTTCCGTCACCCATTCCGCGTGACCCGCGTTGCGAACCTCGTAGGTTGCGCCTTCTGTGAGGGCTTGATCGGGCTTCCAGTAGGCCCGACCCGTGTAGTCTGACAAGTGAATCAAGCTGCCAGAAATCTGAGTTCCCGTCTCAAGCTCGAACACCTCGAGCTCATCGGGAAGTGGGCACGCGGGGCTGGACGGGGCGCAGCTGCGCTCGATGTACAAGGCCGCATTGAGCGGAACTGTATCCGGGACAAACGTGCCTTCGAAATAGGAGCAGGCCAGAGCAACTTGGGGTGAAGCTGCCAGCAGCCCGCTCGTGAGGATGACTGCAGTGAGATAAGCCTGGGCCTGTGTGCGCATGAGTTCTCACTTTAGCAATGCACATGCCAAGCGTGAGCATCACATCAATGCGAGAATAGCTGGGTCTTCTTGCTTGGAAACTGGCACAGGCTGACACAAAGCGGATTGTTGCTGCTCGGGTTGTCCTGCTGCTTCGCGGGGTGAGGACACCTCGTGAGTTAGCGCCAAAAGGGCTCGGCGCGCTCGAACTTCTGCCAGGCCTGTTTGAAGCTTGCCAGTGCCTCCGCTTCAAGTTCCGACAAGTGCGTGTGAACTGGCTCACGCAGGCGCCGCTTCTCGTTCTTCGGGGTATTGCGCGGCAGACTCCGCGTGAGCAAGCGCTTTCCTTCTGCGGCATCGTTGAGCTCACCGAGCACGCTCTGTAAGCCCTCGAGGCGTTTTACAAAGCGCCGCGCCAAGCGAGCAGGGAAGGCGGCTTGCACGAACTCGCAGGTGTAGCGCAGGCGCTTGACCTGCTTGCGTAGCTCGTGAAGCGCGTGTGCGTCGTCTGCCTCGA
>CAZEWA010000112.1:10137-16522 GCA_964515685.1 uncultured Polyangiales bacterium
ACTGAGAGGCGCCACATGCTCCGCCAAAAAAACATCGTAATCACGCACGGCACCGAGCAATCGGAAGAGCCAGGTGAGCTCCTCGCGTAGCGCTGCGGATCGCGCCTCGTCGAGCGCGGGTCCGAAGAAGCGTAAGGCAGTGCGCAGTCTGCGGACGCCCACGCGGAGCTGATGTGCGAACTCTGGCTCTTGGCCGGCGTGGGCTCCCGCAACATTTTCACGTAGCTGGGCAAGTGCGTCTGCGAAGACGAGCCACGCGGTGTCACGCACGCGGGGCTCACGCGGAAGCACCAGGGGGAGCGCTTTGCGCGGAGCGGGGTGCACATTCGGGGCTGGACCTGCATGTTCGTGCGGGGTCACGAAGGTGCGCAGGCTGACCTCGGCGCTCGCTACATCTTGAAACGTGTCGCCGGGCCAAACCAGAACGCACAAGGTGCAGGTAGGGAACTTCTCCGCTAGACGCGCGCGCAGGGCACGTTCGCCCTTTTTCACGAGCGAGAGTGCGAGCGCTTCGAGCGAAGGGTTGTGGCCGACGATGAGTACGGTCTGGAGCTCTTTGGGAAGCTGCGCGATGTGGCTGAGTAAGGCCTCGCGCGTGGGCATGTACAGTGAGCGCTGTGTTTGTACCTCGACTCCTGTGCCGAGACGCCCTTCGAGCAGCTCCCAGGTTTGCCGGGCTCGCACCGCCGAAGAGCACAGGACGCGGTCGAGCTTCGGGTCGCTTGCGGCAAGTAGTTTGCCGAGGGTACGGGCATCTTTTACGCCGCGGCGTGCGAGAGGCCTGTCGTGGTCAGAGCCGTGTTTTGCGCTTCCCTTCCATTTCGACTTCGCGTGGCGAAGCAATAGCAGCTGCTTCACAGCACGACCTCGCTGAGAACGCGTGTAGTCATCGGTTAAAGCCTGGGCCGGGATCCAGCTACAAAGCAAGTCTCAGTCGTGCTTACTTTTTCCTAAAGCGGTGGCTTCGTTCGGGGCCTGCTCGATCCAGAGCGAGCGCTCGCGGCTCAAGTTGCTTCGGGAAGCCTGGCGAGGTTCCATTTTTCGATGGCAGAAAGCGCCGACTCACGGCTGTCAAACACCGCGATGAACAGGTTCTTATGGCAGAACTTCGCGCCCTTCACACCGATCACTTCGGAGAGTGCATCATCCACGAGTCCCGCCCATGCTGCGGGTAGCGGGCGCTTCTTGTCGAAGCTGTCGTGCGTGGGGGGGATGGCGACCAACTGCCAGCGTTCGCCGTCCGGAAAGAGCGCGTAGTCCGTGGGATGCTCGGCGCCGCCCTGTTCGAAGTAAGCGCGCTTCCATTTGTAGTGTTGGGCGAAGATCATCACGCGCGTGCCGTCTTGTTCGGCCTTTTGCATCGCTGAGCGCACCGCCGCGCGCGATTGTTCCGTGCGCAACTGGGAGAGCTTTAGACCATTCAAGATTCCGATGCAGAGCTGCACGGCCTCCGCGTAACGTGCGTCGAATTCTGCGGGTGTGTTGGCCTGTTCGCACAGGGCGCCGACGACTGAGGGCAAGCAGGGCACGTCGGAGTCGGGCTTGCGCTTGCCGTTGTCTACGGCGTCGATGTAGTCGACCCACTGCGTTCGCAGCTTGTCTGCAAGGGTGGCGTCGATACTCCCTTCGGCTTCGAGCCAGGACAGCACCATGCCCGCAGACGAGAAGCCGCCGGTATAGTCTCGCTGGTGGTGGTCGAAGCGACCGCGCGCGGGGTCGTATTCGCCTCCGACGTCTATTGCGATGTCGGCTTCGGCGATGCGCGCCAGGTCTCGCGTGCGAATGAGCTTCAGGTCGGGCTCGCGGAAGGCGCGCAAAAGGGCGCAGGCAAACACATCGTCACAGTGGAAGGGGCCGGAGTGGGTCGCGACTAACATCCGGTTCTTCTACGGCACTTTGCGCGCGCTGGCGAGGAGGGCAGCGCGCGGGCCGGTATCTGTGCGAAAAGTGGCTTGTTGAGTCGGGGCGGGCAATCTACGGTTCGGGTATGCGATCCGGCTTGAATCGGCGACTATCCTTGGAGTTGTTGGGCGTGTTATCAGGAGCGTTGCTCGGCGCGAGTGGCCTCAGCGCTTGTCACGGCTTGCGCTCGAAGGATGTGGGGCAAGCGCTCGTGGGGCAGGAGTTTTTGCTGCAGTCTGCAGAAGGGGTCGAGCTGTTTGCGGGCGTGCCCCTCAAGCTCGGGTTTTCGGCGGATGAGTTCAACTTCACGGCCAACTGCAATCGGCATTTCGGGTCCTATCAGGTGGATGGTGGGCGTCTCGTCGTGATGAGCATTGGCAGCACGGAGATGGGCTGCGGGGACGCCGAGCAGACGCAAGACGCATGGTTGAGTGGGTTTTTTCTCGCAAAGCCTCGCGTTGCGTGGCGAGATCAGACGCTGACGCTCAGTGAGGGCGATGAGCGCTTGGTATTTCTCGAGCGTGCAGCGGCCGAGTCCGCCGCCAGTGCGTCCGAGGTAGCTGCGCCCAAGCCGTAGCGACCGCCGCATGTGGGCCGCCGCCGCGAAATAGCAGGATTCCCACAAGAAAAAGCAGCAAGTGCGACCCTAGTGGGCAGCGTCGTACAACGCGTTCTTCGCATCTCCGGTCCGGGACAAGCTGCAGAATATGCGCGTTTTTGTGCTCACATCTGGATTGAGTCTCGCGGTCCTTTTGTGTCCTCATGGGGCATGACGCGGTCTTGGGGGATTGGGGCCTGGTTTCTTATCGCCTTCTTGCTGATACCAAGTGCGGCACAGGGGCAAGTGCTCATCGCACTGTTATTTGGGGAAAAGCTGTCCACGGAGCGCTTCCAGCTCGGCGTCAACGCGAGCTTTGCCGCGAGCGCATTCATGGGCTTCAAGGACCGCATGTTACCCGGGTGGAGTCTGAGTGTGTACGGGGAGATTCGGCTGCACGAGCGTTTCCATCTGCAGCCCGAGCTTGCGCTGAAATTCCCAGGCGGCGCGGACGACCTGAGCTCGTCGATACCGGGTTATCCCTTTGCAGCCGTCGGCGAGCCGACGATCGATGGCGTAGTGAATGAAGGGAAGGTCAAGCGTGAGCTGCGCTACGTCGCGTTGCCCATCCTGGGGCGTGTTCTGTTGGGACCTGTGGGACTGGGCATAGGTCCGCAGTTGGGCGTGCTGGTGCATGCACAGGACACTACCTCGCAAAAAGAGGGCGCCACGCGCGTGAGCTTGTCACGCTCGGTGGCCCATGAGCTGCGCCGCGTCGATGCCGGCATTGTGCTGAGCCTCGACTACTCATTTTGGAAGGAGCAAAAAATGCGGAGCCTGAGGATACGCGGCACGGGCTACGTAGGGCTTGTGGATACCATCCGCAACAATCCGCACGGCGCCATTCGAAACTGGAACGTCATGCTCGGCCTGGATATCCCGATAGGCGGTCCGAGGAAATCCGAGCAAGCACGCTGATAGGCAGGCTGTCTACGGAAGTGTTCGCGCGAGGTCGCTCGCTGTGAACGGGCATCTCGTGGGGGCAGGGCGCATGTGCTACCTCCGGCCCCGTGAGCGAAGAGGACGACAAGCCGAGCGTACGCATGGTGACAGTGGGCCCCGAGAACGCGGGCCAGCGCATCGACAATTTCTTGCGTACGGAGCTCAAGGGTGCGCCCAAAAGTCTCGTTTACCGCGTGGTGCGTACGGGCGAGGTGCGCGTGAACAAGGGGCGCGTAAAGCCCGATACGCGGCTGCAAGCAGGTGATGTGGTGCGTATTCCGCCGCTGCGGCTCGCGGAAGCGATGCCGGTGCGCGTGGGCGAGGCGCTCAAGGGCACGTTGGCCGATGCGATTTTGTTCGAGGATGAAGCGCTGATGGTGCTCAACAAGCCCGCAGGTCTTGCGGTGCACGCGGGGAGCGGCGTGGCGGTCGGCGTCATCGAAGCCTTGCGCGCGCTGAGGCCCGAGGATAAGGGCCTTGAGCTCGCCCATCGCTTGGACCGCGAGACGAGCGGCGTGTTGGTGTTGGCGAAGACGCGGCCCGCCTTGATGCACGTGCACGAACTTTTGCGCGGAGACAGCGTAAAGAAGAGCTATCAGGCCTTGGTGCAGGGCGCGTGGCCGGACCGGGTCAAAAAGGTGGAAGCACCCTTGGCGAAGAACACCTTGCGCGGCGGCGAGCGCATGGTCGAGGTGGATGGCGACGGCAAGGAGGCGCTCACGCTGTTCCGCGTGCTCGAGCGTTTCCATGGCGCCACGTTGGTGGAAGCCATGCCGGTCACAGGTCGTACGCATCAGATTCGCGTGCACGCGGCTCACGCGGGGCATCCTATTGCGGGCGACGACAAGTACGGCGACGCGGCGTTCGATCGGGTGCTCAAGGGGCAGGGCTTGAGTCGGCTGTTTTTGCACGCGGTGCGCATCGACTTGCCACGACCCGGTCAGCCGAACTTGCGCGTGGAAGCACAGCTTCCTGTGGAGCTTGAGTCCGTGCTCGCCGCGCTGAGGGCGCGCGCCAAGGCTGCGAGCGAGCGTCCGTAGTTCGTAGGACCTCGACGCGTCCGTGCTTGACGACCTCGCGGCCTACAAGGCATCGCCGCTCGTGCGTCGGGACATTTCTGTGCGCGGCTTCGTGTACGACGTGAAAACGGGCCGCTTGCGCGAAGTATAGTGACCGCAGGCGCGTAGCCCTCAGACGGGCACGTAGCGGAGCCGTATCAGAAGGCAGGGCGCCGAAAACTCAGCACCCCTGCGGGCCTTACGACTTGTGCGCGGTGAGCGTAACCTCGTCACGGTCGTGATAGAGTTGCCTGATTTTCAGGCCCTTCCATTCACCTTCCGTCTCGAGGATTGCGCGGACGCGTGCCAAGATCTCGGCCTTTTTCGTCATGGGCAGCTTGATGTTTGCGACCATGATGCGCGCCCAACGCTTGCGGCCCCACTTGGCAAGCAGTGCCGCGGCTTCGAGCGGTCGCCACGCCATATCGCAGAAGAGCCAGTCCACTTGCTCATCGGGCGCGTAGGTGAATGCGCTTTCCTTGAGGTGGCGCACACCTTTTTTCGCCAGGATATCTGGGCGAAGGTTTGCAGGATCGATCGCTATGACGCGTGCGCGCCGCTCAGCGAGTACGTAGGTCCAGCCACCGGGCGCGGCGCCCAAGTCCACACACACATCGCCTGCGCCGGGTTCTACACCTAGCCATGCCAGTGCTTCTTCGAGCTTGCGGGCTGCGCGCGAGGGAAACTCGCCGGTCACACGTACGCGTGTGCGCCCGCCGCGTGCCAGCGAAGGCGTAGCGTTGGAGTGCATGACGCCCGCCACTGCGTGCTCCGCGTGCACGAGACATACCTGCGCGAAGGGCATCGAGTTGAGGCGCCGCAAGCTACTGTCGTCGACGCGCTTGGCATTGGGAAGCAGTGCAGCGAGGCGTGCCGCGAGCATGTTTTCGAGTTCTTCGGCCATGCTTGAGAGCGGATTCGTGTCGGCCGTGTCGGGAACCCACACGTGTAGGCCATAGGTTTTCGCGCGCTCGAGTTTGTTGCGCAAGCTGCGCACGAGTCGGTTGGCGAGGGCGTCGAGTCCCTGGGCTTCTACGCTCGTGAGGATCTCGAAGCCCTGGCGCGCGAAGGACAGTTCTACGGGGCGCTTCTCGCGTTTGGGAACCTTGGGTGAGAGCACAAGGCCAGGGGCAAAGACGCGTGGCGCAGGGTCGACGATCTTGGCGATCATCAGCTCGTCTACGAGGTCTTGTTCGGAGCCTTCGCGCGTGGTGAGAAGCCATTGCCCAGGGTGCGGCATGCCCGCGGCAAGCTGTGAGACAGGCTCGGGTGTTTTGGGGTAGGGAAGGCGAGCCGTACGCACGGCTTCCGAAGCCGGCTTCGGCTTGGAGCGCGCACCACCTTTGCGCGGACGCTCCTCAGGCTTGGTCTCGCTCGCGCTCTCGTCGATATAGGCGTCTGGTTCGGCAAAGAATGCCGGGCGGTCAAAGCGTGTAGGACGCTCTGCGCCGCGGGAGACTGCTCGCTTCTCTGAGCGTTCCTCGCGGTGGGCAAAACCGCCTTCACGCGCGCCTCGCTCTGCGCCGGGCTGTGCATCGCGTCCGCCCCAGGCTTTTCTTTCGCCGAAGCCCGCGCTGCGCTTGCCTGCTGCGGTTCCGCTGCGTGTGGCAGCCTGGCTGGTGCGCGCAGAGCGCTCGCCGCGTGCGCGAAGCGGCTTGTCGCCAGCGCTTTGTTCGTCGCGCGCATCAAAGCGATTGCCCGCATCGCGCCGCACTCGCTCCCCGCCCTTTTGGGGGCGGTCTGCACGCTGGGGACGCTCCTTGGATCGCATCGGACGTTCTTGAACGCGAGCCGTACCACGCCGGCCCTTCTGCGAAACCCGTGTTGGTCTGTCGCCGCGCACGGGCTTGTCGCCGCGAGCGAAGGTCTCGCTGCGTGCGGGCTT
>CAZEWA010000113.1:0-9464 GCA_964515685.1 uncultured Polyangiales bacterium
GCTTCGCCGAGTTGTTTGGCAATTGCAAGCCCGAGCCCCAAGCCGCCATGACGCCGCGCGGAAGACCCATCCGCTTGTCGAAAGGGCGTGAACACATTGGGCAAGAACTCGGCAGCGATGCCTTGACCACTGTCCGTAACCGTGACCATTACGTCTGTTCCTTCAGCGCGTGCCGTCACACTGACTCTGCCGCCACCAGGAGTGAACTTGATGGCATTTGCGAGCAGATTCCAAATGATCTGTTGCAGTCTATCTGCGTCTCCACGTACCTCGAGGTCCTCTTCGTGCAGCAGCTCGAGGCTCACTCCCTTTGCCTCTGCACTAGGACGTAGGCCTTCCACTGCGCCTCTCACGGGCTCCTTGATATCCACCAAGGCCATTTCGAGGCGAACTTGACCGTTAGCGACTCGCGAGAGATCGAGCATGTCGTCCACCATGCGAGCCTGGGCCGCCGCGTTTCGCTCCACGATATCGAGCGCTCGTGTTAACTCGTGTCCGCTCTTAGACCGTGCGCGCGCCGTCCATCCGAGCACTGCATTGAGCGGCGTTCGAAGCTCGTGGGACAAGGTTGCGAGGAATTCATCCTTGGCGCGATTCGCGAGTTCCGCCTCCTGCCTAGCTCTCTTCTCGCGCTCCAAAAGCGCTGCGCGCTCCGCCTGATGTCGCTCTACCTCTTGCCGCGCGCGCACCTGAGCCGTCACGTCGACCGCAAACATGATCACTCCGTCTACGTCTCCACTCGGGCCTCGCACGGGTTGCGCCGTTAGCTTCAGAAAGGCGATTTCATACCCAGGACGCTGCGCGTTCACCGGCAGAGCCTCGCGGGACGTCTCCCGCCCAGAATGCAACACGCCCTCCATGATCGCTTCGACACTCTCAGGAAATCCGAGCTCACGCGCTGACTTCCCCTCGTAGCTTCGTTCACCGAGAAACTTCTGCCCCGCTTCATTCAGAAATTCAGCAAGCTGCTCGCGTCCCCGAAAGATCGCAATAATCGCGGGTGCGGTGCCCAGTATGGACTGAAGCCTCGCCTGACGTAGATGCTTACCCATGGCCCATGCCACTCGCTCTGCAACCGCGACGAACAGTGTACGTTCCCGCTCGGGCAAGACATCCGCGACGATGGTGCCAGTGTACGCTACTCCAAGAAGCTCAGAATCGAACCACAAGGGCACGCCAAAAAGGGCCCCCGCATCGTGCGCGTTCAACCAGTCATCTCGATGCGCATCACTAGAGTCGCCACGATGGATCTCCAGCGCGCGGCCTGTGTGTGCAATCCGGCCCTCAAAGGAAGATTCAGCAAGGGACGTGGTCCCGCTTACCTCTCTATTCCCCGAGCGCGTTACACTCGCAATTAGATGCAAGCCATTGGCCCCGCCCATCAAGACATGCGCGAAGCTAGCCGCTTCCGAGCCATCCAAGAAAATGCGCAAAAGCTCCTCGAGCAGCGCCTCTAGATCGTTCGAGTCCAAGACAGCCACAGCAATACGCTCAAACGCGGCCACTCGCCGCAGCGCGTCGTCACGCTCACGAGTCCGCAGCGCAACCTGGACGCGCCGAACTTGCTCGCGTTGCTGGAACAGCTCGACGAACGCTCGCACCCTAGCACGCAGCACCTCGACATCGAACGGCTTGGTCACGTAGTCAGCGGCGCCGAGCGCATAGCCGCGACGGACGAAAGCCTCGTCTCGATGAATCGCGGTCACGAAGATGACCGGAACTTCGCGCCCATTTTCGAGTTCTCTCATACGCCGAACAAGTTCAAAGCCGTCCATACCCGGCATTTGGACATCCAGGATGGCCACCGCGAAAGCCTCCTCCCGCACATGGTGCAGCGCTTCTTCTCCGGAAAGGGCTTCCACCAAGCGCACTCCCAAGGGACTCAGGACAGCCGAAAGCACCATGAGATTCGTCCCCGTATCGTCCACGATGAGGACGCTCGGTTGCAACGTTCCCTGCTCGCTTGCAAGCATGGTCTTCCTCATTCCCTTTTACGGCGTGCTCTTGGTCGACCCTGTGCTCTTCTTAGGAAGCCATCGGCTGAGCACCGAAAACAGTCGCTCCGGGTCTACCGGTTTCGCCACGTAGTCGGAGGCGCCCGCTTCAAGTGCCTTTTCCCTATCTCCCTTCATCGCTTTTGCTGTCAGCGAAACAATAGGAAGACTACGAAATTGCAACATATCGCGGATGGCTCGCGTCGCTTCGAGACCATCTAACTCGGGCATCATCGTGTCCATCAACACCAGCTCCACATCTGGCGCCGTCTGCAACACTTCCAAGGCAATCTTACCATTTTCCGCATGAACGACATGCACTCCCCGAGACTCGAGCATACTCCTGAGCGCAAATACGTTACGCAAGTCGTCGTCCACCACGAGCACTGTGTTGCCGGAGAAACTTTCCTGTGTGGCCGCCGGATCGTGAACCTTTGTTCCTCCCGCATAGCCGCTTCCTGTTTGACCTGGCTCTCCCTGGTCGGCCCCCGAATAAGCAACCGGCAAAGTGAGAGTAAATGTGCTTCCCCAGCCAGGAGAACTTACCACATCAATGGATCCGCCCAAGAGCCCCGCTATCTCGCGGGAAATGGTAAGACCAAGTCCCGTTCCTCCATATTTGCGGCTGGTCGTGCCATCTGCTTGCTGGAACGCCTCGAAGATCAGCTTCTGCTTGTCCGCCGGAATTCCAATTCCTGTATCTCGTACGACGAAGCGCATCTTGGCCTCCCGCTTTTCATTGGCGGCCTGCTCAATGAGTAACGACACCTCTCCCTGGGACGTAAATTTAAATGCGTTGGCCAAGAGATTTTTGAGAATCTGCTGCAAACGCTCGACATCGGTGAACATACGCACGGATGCGGACCCTTCCGTACGCACTTCGAAGCCTATCCCCTTCTGTTCGGCAACATGGGAAAATGTTCGTTCAAGATAGTCCCCTATCTCGCTCACCAAAACATCTCGCGCTTCAACTGGCATCTTTCCCGCCTCGACCTTAGAAAGATCGAGGATCTCGTTGATCAGCGAAAGCAAGTCATCACCAGACGAGTAAACCGTCTGAGCAAACTTCACTTGCTCGCTCGTCAGATTTCCTCCTCGATTCTCTGCCAGCATTTTTGAGAGAATCAGCAAACTGTTTAAGGGAGTACGGAGCTCGTGGGACATGTTCGCTAGGAACTCAGACTTGTACTTCGAGATAAGCTGAAGCTGCTCTGCCTTCTCCTCTAGGTTCCTGCTCGCCAGCTCCACCTCGCTATTCTTCACTTCAAGTAGTTTTGCCTTTTCATTAAGTTCCGTCGCCTGTGCCCCCAGCTCCACGTTCGACTTCTTAAGCTGCTGGAGAAGCTCGTCCGTGCGCATGCTCGACGAGATCATGTTGAGCACCACACCCACCGAATCCATGAGCTGGTCGAGGAAGTACAAGTAATTCGGAACGAACGCCTTGAACGACGCCAGCTCGATGACCGCCTTGACTTCCCCCTCGAAGAGGACCGGCAGAATCACGACGCTGCGCGCAGGCGCTTCTCCCATCCCCGATGTCACGTGAATGAAGTCATCCGGTACATCGACGAGCAGTATTCGCTTTTTCTCGAAAGCACACTGACCGACGAGCGTCTCGCGCAGGCGATACGAGGTCGTCACGTTCTTGCGTGCGCTAAAGCCGTAGCTCGCGATCAATGACAGTATGGGCTCCGCACCGTCGTGCCGGTGCTCCATCAAATAGAAAGCGCCATGCTGAGCATCAACAAGGGGGGTCAGCTCACTCATCATGAGTTGCGCCACAGAGACCAAATTTCTCTGCCCCTGCATCATGCTCGAGAACCGCGCAAGGTTCGTCTTGAGCCAGTCCTGCTCCTGGTTCTTGTTCGTCGTGTCCTTGAGATTGCCTATCATTCGATTGATGTTGTCCTTGAGTGCGGCAACCTCGCCTTGCGCCTCAACCGTGATGTAGCGAGTTAAATCTCCTTCAGCGACCGCAGTAGACACCTCTGCGATCGCGCGGACCTGAGAGGTGAGATTTCCGGCAAGCTGGTTCACGTTGTCCGTAAGATCGCGCCACGTGCCTGCAGCTCCAGGAACCTTCGCCTGCCCTCCAAGCTTGCCCTCGATGCCCACTTCGCGCGCCACCGAAGTCACTTGGTCGGCAAATGTCCGCAGCGTGTCCGTCATATTGTTAATGGTCACCGCCAAGGCAGCCACTTCGCCCTTGGCCTCGAGCACGAACTTCTGGGAAAGGTCTCCATGGGCTACCGCGGTCACCACTTTTACGATTCCTCGCACTTGCTGCGTGAGGTTCGCTGCCATGATGTTCACGTTTTCTGTCAGATCCCGCCACACCCCCGATACTCCGGGGACCTTGGCTTCTGCTCCCAGTTTGCCTTCGATGCCGACCTCGCGTGCCACCGACGTCACCTGATCTGCGAAGGTACGCAACGTGTCAGTCATGTTGTTGATCGTCTCAGCAAGCGCTGCCACTTCGCCCTTGGCCTCAAGCACAAGCTTCTGCGATAGGTCCCCGTCCGCCACCGCGGTGACGACCCGGACGATCCCCCGCACCTGAGTCGTAAGATTGGAAGCCATCACATTTACGTTCTCGGTCAGATCCTTCCAGGTCCCGCTGACGCCCTTAACCTCTGCTTGCCCTCCGAGCTTGCCCTCCGTTCCCACTTCCTTAGCCATGCGGGTGACTTCTGCAGAGAACGAGTTCAGCGTATCCACCATCACGTTGATCGTGTTCTTGAGCTCGAGAATCTCGCCTCTCGCATCGACCGAGATCTTCTGGGAGAGGTCACCGCGAGCCACAGCAGTCGTGACTTTCGCGATGTTTCGCACCTGCGTCGTCAAATTCGCGGCGAGCCCGTTGACGTTGTCGGTGAGGTGCTTCCACGTACCGCTCACACCGGAGACCTCGGCCTGACCACCGAGCCGACCTTCTGTGCCCACCTCCTTTGCGACGCGAGTCACTTCCGCCGCGAAAGAAGAGAGTTGGTCCACCATCACGTTGATCGTGTCCTTCAGCTCGAGGATTTCGCCTTTGGCGTCGACCGCGATTTTCTGAGACAGATCACCTTTGGCCACAGCAGTTGTAACTTTGGCGATGTTGCGCACCTGAGCCGTAAGGTTCGCAGCAAGTCCATTTACGTTGTCCGTAAGGTCCTTCCATGTCCCGCTAACGCCCTTCACGTCAGCCTGCCCGCCGAGCTTGCCCTCCGTGCCTACTTCCTTCGCAACACGCGTCACTTCAGTGGAAAAGGAGTTCAACTGGTCCACCATCGAGTTCACCGTATTGCCGATCCGGAGAAACTCACCGCGCACGGGCCGACCTTCGATCTCGAGCTCCATCTTCTGAGAGAGGTCACCGCGCGCCACCGCCGTGATAACGCGGGCCACCTCGTTGGTGGGCGCCACCAAGTCCGAGATCAGCTGATTGACAGCCCTCATCGCCACAGCCCATGCTCCCTTGGCAGATCCGAGGGACACCCGCTCGCGCATCTGTCCGTCGCGCCCCACGACGCCTCCCACGCGCACAAGCTCACCCAGCAGGTACTCGTTCAGATCAATGATCTCGTTGAGCAACTCCGCCACGCTGCCAAGCCCATCCGTCCTCTCGTGTTCCACGCGCACACTGAAGTCACCACGCCTAAACGCGCGGAGCACGTCCTCGAGCTGCTCCATGTCCGCCCGCACGCCAGCCGGGAGCTTCTCCCAGCTCGCAGCGCGGTGACGAAGATCGCTGCTACCTGCCTTGTGAACGCTGCTGTTTGAGCGAGCGGGGCTTCGGACAATCTTGGCTTTTCCGTAATCCCTCTGCGCGGCGGATGTCTCATGCCCAGCTTTTACTCGACTGGCCGGGCGCGTCCCACGCTCGCTTCGTTGCTTGGAAGCCATGTCAAAGCTCCTCGAGCCCATCGACGGCTTCTTCAATCGTCTCCGGCATGATGGGTTTGACGAAGTACTTTTCAAATCCTGCCTCGAACGCGAGTGCGCGATCCTCATCGCTCTCGGACCCGGTGACGGCGAAGAGCCGAATCCTCTTATCGCCCACGCGCTCCGTTAACTTGAGCGCCACCTGATTCCCCCCGATCCCTGGTAGGCCTATGTCGAGAATCGCAAGTTCTGGCGCGAATGTTTCCGCGAGTTCCAGAGCTTTGAAGCCGTCGTACGCCACGCGCACGACGTGGCCGCTCTCTTCGAGATGCTCCGCGACAAGAAGAGCAAGGTCCTCATTGTCTTCGGCCACCAGAATTCGTTTTGAGTTCGCCATAGCACCCCGGAGAGAGGTTAAAATCTCGACGGCAGGCCCATTCCTATCTGATGACCATAGCGTCGGGAGAAGACTGAGTCTTCCCCTAACATCCATGGGTAAGATTGCCGCAGTGAGATTCGCCGCACACCATTTTGCCCCACGTGTGGCACGCTACAGCGTGCTCGCGTGCGATTTCGTGTCGCAGTGCGCGGCTCACGCTGGAGCAACAGGCTGACGGGATACGCACGTAGCCTCAACAGCTTCTAGCGGGACCCGCGCGCAACGCGCGTTAGCGCTGCTGCACCCGCGTCGGCAACGAGTCCTCTTCGACCGGCGCCTCAGGAATTGTCAACTTGACGGTCATGGTCTCGCCTGGAAGGCCGGGAATCTCTTCGCCGTTACCCTCACGCTGAGCTCGCACGAGGTTTTGGTACTCGCGGCTGTGCTTGAGCAGATCCTTGTGCGTGCCTACCGCGATCATGCGCCCCTGCTCGAGCACCACAATCTTGTCGGCATTCACCACGGTGCTCAAGCGATGCGCCACGACGACCTGCGTACAGTTGAGTTCCTTGAGCCGCTCCTGCACCAGCGCCTCAGTCACGGTATCGAGCGCACTCGTGGCTTCGTCGAGCACCAATATGCTCGGTCGGCGCAATAGAGCACGTGCGAGCGAGACGCGCTGACGCTGGCCACCAGACAGAGAACTTCCGCCGTCTGCAAGCACTGTGTCGTAGCCCATCGGCATGCGCCCAATGTCGCCGTCTAGTACCGCAAGACGCACCGCTCGCTCCACGTCGTCCTGTGGAACCGAAGGATCGAACAGCGTCAGGTTCTCGCGGATAGACCCAGAAAATAGCCGGGTATCTTGGGTGACGATGCCCAGACGCTCGCGGAGCTGGTTGAGATCCCACTCTTTGACTGGAATTCCGTCGTAGCTTACCTCGCCCGCAGCCGGCTCGTAGAGTCCCGCCAGCAAACGCGCAAGGGTTGACTTACCCGAACCAGACGCCCCCACAATCGCCACGCGCTCACCCGGCTCGACTGTGAGTGTAATGTCCTGCAGCGTGGGCTTCGGTTCACTCGGATAGAAGAATCCGAGGCCATCTACCTTCACGGCTCCCACAAGCCGGCCATTGCCCCCCGCCTTACCCTCCGCTTTTCTTGGCTCGGTAGGCGTATCCAGCACGTCTTCGATGCGCTCCATGTAACCCTTGAGCTGCGCGAGCCTCATGCCGGTATTGACGAGGTTTGCGACGGGATCGAGAAATCCTGCACCCAAAGCCGACAGGCCGAGCATCGTACCGAGCGACAGGTCCCCGACGAGCACCAGGTGCGCACCCGTGAGCATCAACGACACTGGCCCGCAAAAGCGCAAAACGCCGACCAACGACTGGAACATGCCGTCGAGTTCGCCGCGCTTTACGGAGTTGTTTAGCGAAACGATATACAAGTCGGTCCAACGCGTCTGCGCCCTGTCGGCCGCTCCCATCGACTTGAGGGTCTCGATGCCCGCCAGCATTTCTACCTGGTAGCCCTCGAGCCGCGCTTGCGCAGCCAGCGACTCGATCATCAGATTGGCGTTCCTGCGTCCCATCACCAAGTAGATGCTGACTTGCACTGCCGTGATCGCGAGCGCGACCACCGCGAGAATGGGTGCGGCTCCTAGCAAGAGCACCAAGTACACCGTCACCATCGCGCCATCGAGCACAGCAGACAGAGCGCCGGTGGTCAGTATTTCGCG
Organism: uncultured Polyangiales bacterium; assembly: GCA_964515685.1. Classification (GTDB taxonomy): domain Bacteria; phylum Myxococcota_A; class Polyangia; order Polyangiales; family DASUME01; genus DASUME01. Next base: position 7,982 of record CAZEWA010000113.1, read on the forward strand.
AATGGCTGTCTGACTACTCAAACGCATCATCAGATCGCCCGTTGTACGCTGCTGAAAGAACGTATAGGGCAATGCAAGCAAGTGCTCTACGAAATCGAGAGACATCGCGGACTCCACGCGCGTACGCAGGTGGAGCAACAGACGCACGCGCAGGAACGTCGAGAGAAAATAGAAAGCGCCGATACTCAAGAAGCCGGAGCTCACCAACGTGAGCAACTCGATGTCGGCGCGGGGCACGACTTTGTCCACCAGCGCACCCATCAGGCCTGGCACCGCGAGCGCAACAAGCTGCAAGAACAGCGAGGTAAGGAGCAGGCGCTGCCACACACCGCGCACGCCCAGAATCCAGTTCACGTAGCGCTTGAAACGGCTTTTTTGCTGGCCATCGACCTGCGTGAAGCCCTCTCCTGGCTCGAGCAAAATGCCCACGCCACTCAAGGACTTCGAGACGTCTGCCATTTTGAGTAGGCGGCGCCCCATCCCCGGGTCGACGATTTGCACGCCTTTCTTCGTGGCTTTCTCGAACACCACGAAGTGGTTCAAATCCCAATGCAAGATACTCGCAGGAGGCAGAAATGGCAGCTTCTCGAGCTCCACATTCACGGCGCGCGCCCTGAGACCGAACAAGCGGGCCGCCGTCAGTAACTGCTTGGCCGTCACGCCGTTCCGGCCGCCCCCAAGCGTCGTCCGTACGGTGTGAATCGGCACTTCCTTACCAAAGTAGGAAAGAGCCGCGCTCAGACTGGCAGCGCCGCAGTCGGTCGGCGTCAGCTGTGCGACGAATGGGACTTCCTTTTTGGTTTTCGGCTGAGGTGCCTTCGGCTGCGACGTATTCGGTTGAGGCGGAGGTTTTATACTTCCCTCTTTCGAATTATTTCCAGACACGTTCCACCCATTGTTTGAGAGCCGGAATGAAGGCGTAGGCGATGGGCTCAGAACGTACGATGACCTCTGCCTTGCCTGGTGTTCCCTGCGCGAACTTGAACTGCTCCCCGTCTACTTCGAACGTTCCCTTCGGAAGCTCCGCTTGTACCACCACCACGGGTCCGGCTATCGGCACGGCACCCGCTACGTCCTGACCGAGAAAGCGAGCTGCTTCGGCGGGTCCGATGATCTGGTCACCCACATGGCTGAGCTTCAACTCATGCGTTCGACGCTGAAAGCCATCGAGCTCAAAGCGCAGCTTCTCGCCCTCTTTGATGAGCGGCCGATAGCGACCCGGCAGCAGCGCCACGACCATGCCCTTGGCTTCTGTGTCGATGAGCTCGAGCGCAGAGGTTCCGGGCTCCATGACTTGACCAGGACGCACCCGAATATCGCCGACAATGGCTTGGCGAGGCGCCCTGAGTGTCAACCGCTCCAAACGACTACTCGCGAGCTCCTTGCGCGTCCGCAGCGTTACCAGCGCCTCCTTGGCGGCCACATCGTCGGGCCGTTGCAAGAGCTTGAGGAGCTGATCGTCGAACTCTCGCGACGCGGCCTC
>CAZEWA010000113.1:9564-16483 GCA_964515685.1 uncultured Polyangiales bacterium
CCGATGTTCAAAACTTCCGCTCGCAGTGCGTTTCGAGATGCCTGATGTTCGATGGCTTCACGTCGAAACAGCGGAGCTTGCGCCATGAGTTACCTGCTCTCCAAGGTTGGGAGTGTTGTGAGAAGCGGTTCGACGGTCACACGCGTACCGGGCATGAACGCCAGATTTTGCGCCGCACCGGGTGGCAAGCTGGCCGTCGCAAACACAAGCTGTGCCGACGCATCGATTTCAGGTTTCACGCTCGCCACCGGCGCACGGATGTGACTGTTGTCCGCCTTGGAATGCACGAGCACTTCAAACTTCTCGGATGCAGGCAAGGCATCGCGAGGCAGCGCAAATCTTACCTGTCGGTCGTCACTCACGACGCGCGCGAGCACTTGCCCGGAAGTGACGCTGTCGCCCGGACCCACCTCCGAGACGATCACAGTTCCCGCGATAGGAGCCACCATCTTGTGGCGTTCTGTGTAGATCTTTTGCTCTTTCAATCGGGCTCGCGCCATGTCGATACTCGCGTAGGCTGCGCGCAAGTCGGCTTCGGCCATGCGCACCGCAACACGCGCGGACGCCACGTCCTGCTCTGAAAGCCATGTTGCGCCCTCATTGAAGCGCTTGAGCTTGCCCCGCGCCTCATCTAAGCGCGCCTTGGCCCGCTGCGCCTCTGAGCGCCGCTGGAGCAGCTCCGCCTTGGTGCGGTCGACGTTGAGCGCGGCGATGCTCGGATCAATCTCCAGCAACGCCTGGCCAGGCTGCACGCGGTCACCCGTGCGGACCAAAATCTCGGTCAGACGGCCCTCGAATCCCGCGGTCAGGTCCGCCGTTTGCCCGGCCGTCACGACCCCTATCGCGGTCTTTGTTGTCTCCTTCTCTACTTGAACGCGCGTGCGCGTATGCTCGCTCGCGGCCTTGTCTTGCAGCTCCACCACAGGAGGTCGCTGTAAGATTCCGATGAGCAAGACCCCCGACAGCATCGGAACGGCCGCAAGTCCAAACGTCATACGATCAGCCATGGCAGGAAGCTCCCCCCGGGAAATTTTGGTCGGCGCAGGCTCTATCGCTGCGTGGGTGCGCGACGGCACACGGCCTCAGTATCATGGGTGCGAAACAGAACTGTAAGTGAAAGAAACGGCAAGCAGTGCAGGCCAGTTTGCAGAGAGTACAAATTCAAAAAAATGAGGTGCAGTAGGGCCCCCTGCCCCACTGCACCTCACCTCGACAATCAGAAGCTCAGCTCGTTGGCAATGTTGCCGATGTTGCTGAGGATGTCGCCAACCGTCGCGCTCAAGCTGATGTCGCTAAGGATGCTGATGGTGTTGTAGTTCAGTGAACCGTTGAGGATGTCGAGCAATCCGCCGGACACGGTCTCAAGTGCCTTTTCGTCAACCGATACGAACATTTCTTGCGTCTTCATGGTGTTCCCCCCGTTGTGTTCTTGGCAATCTTTTTTCGAAGCGATACGTGGCACTCGGCGGCCTATCCGTGCGAGCGCCTTCTATTCTCAGTGAGCAGCCTTGATCTCGCGGACAGCGCCGGTGACCTCGTTGGCGATGTTCCCGATGTTGCTCAGGACGTCCCCAACGACGAGACCGAGCTGCAGGTTGCTGCCGACCGAGATGGTGTTGCCGTTCAAGGCGTAGTTGAGGACATCGAGCAATCCGCCCGAGACGGTCTCAAGTGCCTTTTCGTCAACCGAAACGAACATTTCATTCTTCTTCATGGTGTTCCCCCAGATAGCTTGATGGACGTCGAAACTGCGTCTCGTCTGCGAATCACAGGTCTGCCCTTATGGAGCAGACCTAGTGCTCAGCCGACCTCATTCGCGATGTTCAGGATGTTGCTGAGGACGTCGCCAACGCACGCCTGGATGTTCCAATCGCTGAGCAGCTTGATGGTGTTGCCATTCAGGCTGTAGTTAAGGAGGTCGGCAAGGCCACCGGCCACGGTCTCAAGCGCCTTCTCGTCAACCGACACGAACATTTCTTGCGTCTTCATGGTGATTTCTCCTGTGTAATCTGTCGCGATTTGCGTGTTGAAAGAGAGGCTCGAGGACCTTTCCTAGAGCCTCCGCTGAGCTCAGCGAACTTCGTTGCCGATGTTCAGGATGTTGCTGAGGATGTCGCCGAACGAGAGGTCCGCGCAGATGTCGCTCAGAAGCTTGATGGTGTTGCCGTTCACCGAGCCATTGGCGATGTCGAGCAGACCACCGGAAACGGTCTCAAGCGCCTTCTCATCAACCGAAGCGAACATTTCAATCTTCTTCATGGTGTTTCCCCTGTTGTTCTAAAAATCTGAAATCTGACGATAGAGAGAGAACGATCCCGCCGGAGCAGACCAGCGGCGTTTCACTCAGCAGCCGAACGGGTGCTCTGCGCAGCCGCCGCTGACCTCGTTGAGCACGTTGAGGATGTTGGACGCGATGTCGCCAACCTTGACGTTGACGGCGATGTCGCTGAGGAACTTGATGGTGTTGCCGTTCAAGGAACCGTTGCCGATGTCCAAAAGGCCGCCCGAAACCGTCTCAAGAGCCTGCTCATCAACCGACACGAACTGGATCTGCTTCTTCATGATTGTTTCCCCTGTTTTTGCTTGTTGTAGAAACCAGCTAGCAGGTCGCTTCCAGTCGATACGCATCTGGTTGGTTGCTAGCTGATGTGGGTCATTGCAGGCGGCGTGCCGAAGCCGCGTGCATCGAGCGACCTCAGCAGACTGTCTGCTCACGGGTCGTTCACAACACTCGGTGGAAAGTCAGGCGTGGGCGCGCAATCGCGCACCTTTCGCCAGCGACGACGTCCCTGCTCGAGCTCAGTCGCGTGCCGCTCTAGCGTAAGCCTGCTCGCAGTGCGATTCTGCCTGCTCGGTAGCCTTCCCTGGGTTTTGGCCTGTGTGCTTACAGAATCTCACTGCCTACGCCGGCGCACTTGGCGGCTTCTCGCGCAGCCATGGCGACTGATCGAGTGGCCGCAGCCAAGAGATCTGTGAGCGTCGCCGCAACAGACGCGCGAGGATCGGTCGGCACCTTATAGAAAGGGTCCGCTTTCCTCTGGTGCGATGCTGCGACACCGCAGAATTAGAAAAGGGCCCCGGAAGGGCCCTCTCACTGTGAACGATACGCCGCGCTAGACGCGATGCTCAGCGCTGCGACGCCGCCTGACACATCGACGCATCCACGGGCTCAGCCGGCGCAGGCTCCGCAAGGTGGAACTCCACGCGCCTGTTCTTCCGGCGATTGTCGGCCGTGATATTGGGCTCGATCGGTCGCTTCGGGCCACAACCTACGGGATTCAAGCGAGCCTTGTCGACGCCATGCTCAATCAGCCAGCGCGTCACAGACTCTGCGCGCTTGCGTGATAGCAACATGTTCCTCGCTTGGGCCCCACGGCTATCGGTGTGCCCTTCGACACGCAGCACCAAAACCTCGGGATTTGCGTTCAGAACGTCGCGCACCGCTTCGAGCACAGGCGTGCTCTCCGGCAAGAGCGCGTCCTTGTTCTCCGCAAACTCGATGCGCTGCTTGATGCGAATCTCGCCCTTCTCCAGGACTGCAGCGGGCTCAGGCGGTGGGGGCTCGGGCACCGGGCAGCCTTCTAGTTCAATGACCCCTGCCGTATCGGGGCACTTGTCCTGAGCATCGGGCACGCCGTCGCCGTCGTTGTCATAGTCGAGACAACCGTCCTCGTCTTCGAAGCCATCTTTGTCTTCGGTCTGCAGCGGACATTTGTCCTCGGCATCGGGAATTTCGTCGCCATCGTTGTCAGGGTCAGGACAGCCGTCCTCGTCTGCAAAGCCGTCGCGGTCTTCCGCTTCGTTTGGGCAACGGTCTTCTGAGTCAGGTACACCGTCTTCGTCATTGTCGATGTCCGGACAGCCATCCTGATCTTGGAAGCCATCCCAATCTTCAGGTTCATTCGGACAAAGGTCCCAGGGCTCGAGCACGCCGTCGTGATCTGCATCGAGGTCGCGCGGCGCACTACGGGTCTTGTGGGTGTAGCCAAGGCTTCCCACCACGCGGTAGTCGGCCGCTGCGTAACCGTTCGTGAGTCCAGGCCCTGCAGCCGCCCCCAACAGGAAATCGCCTACGCGCCCCTTCAAACCAAACAGCATTTCAATGGGCGTCGAGCGCTTTTGGAAGAACTGCTGAAACGGTGAGTTTCCGTACAGCTCCGCCGTCAGGTGCAGCGACTTGACGACCCGCATCTGGGCAAAGCCCGAGAACAAGAGCTCGTGACCGATACGCAGACGGTTATCGATGCGTTGCGGTTCGCGCAGCCGAACGCCTGGACGCAGGCCGAACACAAAGCGATCGACGCGCACTTCGCCCGTGACACCGAGGTCGTAGGTGCCGCTCTCATCGCCCGAGTGGTGCTGCGACCTATCGCTCCACTTCGCCGAGGGCATCCGCGCAATCAGCTCGGATCCTAGGGCGAACATCGTGCCTGCGCCGCCCAGCAACGTGAAGCGTCCACCTAACCATGCGTCGCCCAAGCCTGCGCCGTCGGTGGGGCCGGTGTCGCCCTTCATGACCAACTGCACCGGAAGGCCCGCAAACAACGTCAGGCGGTCGAACAGCCCCAGCGAGAACGCCGCGTGACCCACGAGGTGGTGCTTGACCTCGAGCGCCCGGCCGCCCCCAGGTACGCGCACCAGGAGCGGGTCGTGCCCGTAGGCAAGCTGGAGCTGCGCACCAAGCTCGAGGTGCTCAAGCCCCACAGCTCGGCTGACTCCGAAGCCATCGGTCGGCACGGGCGCGGGGTGGTACTGCTCGAGCGCGAACTGCTGCGCACTCGCAAGGGGCTGCCCGGTGCACAGGCCGAGGGCGACCAGAAGGCCACCTACAACCCGAGTCCGAAGGCGCGCGGCCCCTAAAACAAAGCCTGTGTGACGCCTGACAGCATGCGGCCGAAAGCGAGAGTCCACGGAGCGATCCTTTCCGCTGCAACGACGGCCGAGGGTACAACCCCCTGCCCAAAAAACCGAGACACACATTTTCAGGTGCTTCGATGGCTACGTCCAGCTAGCAGCAGGCCCCACGTTCAATCTCTGGACAGCCCGGGCTTCCACGGGTAAAGTCGGTTGAAATGAATTCGTCGCGTGCGCGCACTTCCCGCTACCTATCGCTAGGCCTAGGCCTATCGCGTAGGGGCACGCGCGCTCGCTGAACGGTTCAGTTACGCGCGTTTTGCCCCTCGGTTCAATTTCCGGTGGGGTCCACGCACGGTGACCGCGACGACTCCCCGCCCAACTCTCGGAGCCCGCGATGTCGCAAATGAAATTTCAAAAGTACCGCGCCTTCCAGCCTATTGATTTGCCGGAGCGCTCATGGCCGAGCCGCGTGATCGAACGCGCGCCTCTTTGGTGCAGCGTAGATCTGCGGGATGGCAACCAGGCCCTGGTCGAGCCCATGGGGCCCGAGCGCAAGCTCCGCATGTGGAACGAGCTCGTCCGCATGGGCTTCAAAGAAATCGAAGTCGGCTTTCCCAGCGCTTCTCAGCCTGATTTCGATTTCGTGCGCCAGATCATCGACACCGGAAACATCCCGGACGATGTCACCATTCAAGTGCTCACCCAGGCGCGTCCCGAGCTGATTGAGCGCACGTTTGAAGCGATCCGGGGCGCCAAGCGCGCCATCGTGCACCTCTACAACTCCACCAGCACCCTGCAGCGCCGCGTGGTGTTCGGGCTCGATCGCGACGGCATCAAGGACATCGCGGTTCGCGGCACGGCGCTCGTGAAAAAGCTCGCGGCCGAGATGCCCGAGACCGCGGTCGTGCTCGAGTACTCTCCAGAGAGCTTTACCGGCACCGAGCTCGATTTCGCAAAAGACGTATGCGAGGCCGTGATCGACACCTGGGACGCAGGCCCTCAACGCAAGGTCATCATCAACCTGCCCGCCACGGTCGAGATGGCCACCCTCAATATCTACGCCGACCAGATCGAGTGGATGCACCGCAATCTGCAGAAGCGCGAGTTCGTGGTGCTGAGCGTGCATCCGCATAACGATCGCGGCACCGGCGTGGCCGCAGCCGAGCTTGCGGTCATGGCCGGCGCCGATCGCGTCGAAGGCACGTTGTTCGGCAACGGCGAGCGAACGGGCAACGTGGACGTGGTCAATCTCGCCCTCAACCTGTTTTCGCAGGGTATCGACCCAGAGCTCGAGATTCACGACATCGACGGTCTCAAAGCCATCGTCGAATACTGCAACCGGCTGCCCGTGCACCCGCGTCATCCGTACGCCGGAGAGCTCGTTTACACGGCATTTTCAGGCTCGCACCAAGACGCCATCAAGAAGGGCTTCAAGGCCCTGCGCGAGAGCGGAAGCGAGATCTGGGAAGTTCCCTACTTGCCAATCGACCCCGAAGATCTGGGACGCAGCTACGAAGCTGTGATCCGCGTCAACAGCCAGTCTGGTAAGAGCGGCGTAGCGTACGTGCTCGAGCAAGACTACGGCTACGCCATCCCGAAAGAACTCGCCATCGTGCTCAGCCAGAGCGTGCAACGCGAAGCAGAGCGCACGGAAAGCGAAGTCCCGAAAGCCGACATTTTGGCGATTTTCGAGCAGGAATTCGTCAATCGTGATGCCCCCCTGCGCGTCATCGGTTACGCGAGCCGCAGCGAAGGATCAGAAGAGCGCCACGAGATTCGCGTCGCAGTAAATGGCGTCGAGCGCACACTCAGCGCAGTCGGTTCCGGCCCCATCGACGCATTCGTGAACGCGCTCAAGCAGCAAGCGAAGCTCGATTTCTCGGTCGAGAACTACAGCGAGCACGCGCTCGGTAAAGGCGCGAACGCCCGCGCCGTCTGCTACGTCACCATCGGCCGCGGCAACGAGCACAGCTACGGCGTAGGTGCCCACCCCAGCATCGTCATGGCCTCCCTCACCGCAGTCGCCTCGGCGCTCAATCGCGCAGGCGACACACGCGCCCTC
>CAZEWA010000114.1:0-16457 GCA_964515685.1 uncultured Polyangiales bacterium
GATAGGCTTCGTCCGCGGCCTCTAGCTGGGCTCTGGAGGCTTGCGCTGCGGCGTCCGCGGCCTTGTAATCTTCGTAGGCCTGGATGACTTCCATGCGCACGCCGTCTTCGAGCGTCATGACGTCGGCGCGCGCCCTGGCGACTTCCGCGTCTGCGCGCTGGGTGCGCTGATACCCGATCAGGCTGGTTTGCGGCGTCCAGGCGAGCGTCGCGCCCACTTCCCAGGTGGGCCGGAAGCGCGCCAGGGGTGGAATGTAGCGAGGATTGGGGTTGGCGTAGAGGGCCGACCCGTCGACCGACAGCTGGGGCAGTGCGCTCCCGCGCTCCGCCTTCTTTTGCAGGTCGCCGGCATTGACGAGCTCGCGCAGCGCCTTGAGTTCGGGACGGCGCTCGATGCCTCGGCGTACGAGGTCCTCGCCGCTCTCGGAGGGGCCCTGTGGCAGCTCGGAAATCGGCTCGCTTATCGTAGTCACCTGTGCCGAGGGCACCCCCATCAGCGTGGCGAGGCGATTGCGAGCGACGGCTACGCCTCCCTCCGAGCGCGCTAGGGCAGAGCGCGCCGCTTCGTAGCGCGATACGGCCGTCATCAGATCGACCGGGGCCGCCGTGCCCGCATCGACGAAGAGCTGAATCTGATCACGCTGTGCTTCGGCCTGCTTCACGGACTGGTCGAAGACGGCGCGATTGGCGAGTGACAGGGCGTACGAGTAGTAGGCCTCACGCGCCCGTAGCTCGACCTCTTGGACGCTGCTTTCTATCTGCCACTTACGCGCCGACGAGATGTTTTTCGATGCCTCGTAGGCGGGCCAAACGCGCAGCAGCATGTCGCTGACGGGAATGCTGGCTGTGGCGCCCAATAGGTAGTTGTGTACCGGCTGCGTGAACGTTGGTTCGTCGTCGGGCGTGAGATCTTCAATGAATTCTCGGAGTACCGGATCCGTGATGCTCGCGGGATCAGGAAAGAGATTGAACGAGTTGTCGACATAGTTGATGCGCTTGTACTGCGCGTACATGCGGATTTGCGGCACGAAACCGGAGAGCTGTTGGCGCGAGTCCCAATAGGCGCTTGTCGCTGTGGCTTGTGCACTTGCAATTTGCGGTGCGCGTGCGCGTGCGCGCTGTGCTGCTTCGTCTGCTGTGAGGCCCGTGTCCGAGACCACCGCGCTCCGAAAGTCGAACTCGGTGATGGGAGCGTCGGTCGCTAGCTCTCCTGTAAGTACCTTTTTTTCCGGAGCAGACGGAGGCGGTGCGGGCGTCGCGTCGCTTTCGAGAAGCGGCTCCTGTTGCGCGTACGCCACGTAAAGAGGAGAACTCGTCAGCAGGGCCACGGCAGAAGTCAGGACGACGCGAATGGAGAGGTGGCGAGGTTTCATGGTCTCACGGGGAGAGGTGGTAGGTCCGCGCGCTGGCGACTCGACGGAAGCGGCGGAGCGGAGTTGGCCTATTGGAGCCAATTCCCGCGCTAGACCCATACTGTCTCATAGCCCGCTTGCGCAGGCGAGATGGTTCCAATGAGTCCGGTGCCCTTCGATTTTCAAAGCGAGTGTCCTCACGCGAGCATTTGTCCGGGCTGTCCGCTCATCCACGCCCCGTACGGGGATCAGCTCGCGCAAAAAGCGTTGCAGGTTGAGCGTGCGCTCGAGGGATTCGACGATCTTTCCGGACTTCGCGTGGCCGCCACGGTGCCAGCGCAGCGCGTGGAAGGATACAGGACGCGTGCCAAAATGGTGGTTGGTCGCGATGGCGCGCTGGGGCTCTACGCACGCGGTTCGCACGACGTAATCGACCTGCCTGGGTGCCGCGTACTGCATCCAATATTGCACGGGGTGACCGCGACCTTGCGGCAACTCGGGCAGCGAGACGGCTTTGTCGGCGTCGACTTGGCGCTGATTGGAAGTCGGGTGATGGTGACCTTCATCGTCGACGTCGACGCGGAGCGAGACTTGTTTGCGCACTTCGCACAAGCCCTGGCGCTGCGTGATCCGAGCGTTGCCAGCGTGGCACTGAGTCGCAGGCAACCGGATGCTGTGCAGCTACTGGCGAGCAACCATGAGCTGCTTCTGGGCGACCCGGAGGTGCGCGCGGAATCCCCATCCAAGGAGAGTTTCCACTACGCAGCCCACGGGGCTTTTCTGCAGGTTCACGCGGACACCTCTTCATCGATCTACGAGCAGATTCGGCAGCAGGTGCGAAGTATCCAGGGCAGCCGGCCCAGGGTCCTCGAGCTCTACGCAGGCTCTGGCGCGCTCGCGCTTTCGCTCGCCGCAGCGGGTGCATCGGTGACCGCAGTCGAAAGCTTTGTACCTGCATGCGAACGACTCACGCGGGCCGCACGAGAGCAGCGGCTCACGCTCGAAGTCATCACAGGCGATGCAGCGGTTCTTGCCAGCTCGCTCGCCCAGGCCGCACGGCGTTTCGATATCGTCATCGTCAATCCGCCGCGTCGTGGGCTCGATACCGAGGTGCGAACAGCCATCGTCGCGCTCGAGCCGAGCGAAATCATGTACGTGTCGTGCAATCCCAAGACCCTGGCACGCGACCTCGCCCATTTTGCGCGTGTGGGCTATCGCGCTGAGACCCTCGCTCCGTTCGACATGATGCCGCTTACCGATCAGGTGGAGACATGGGTTCGGCTCACACGGGGTGAAGCCTCGTTGCCTCCCATCCTCTTCGAGCAACGAGGGCTCATTGCGGTGAGTAAGGGGCCTCATGAACGCGTGGAGAGCTCAGGAGATACGGAACCAACACTGGAAACACGCGTGCGGAGGCTGCCCGGCTGCGCGCACGCGGTTTCGCTTACGGCGCTCGAGGAGGAGACAAGCGGCGTGTGCTTGTTCGCGCGGGAGCCGAGCGATGTGGAGTCTGCACGCCAAGTGGTTGCTCGCTCGTCCGCGACATTTCTGGTGCTTGCCAAGGGCGTCATGCACAAGCGAGGTCGCATTGAACGCTCGCTGCAAGAGGGGACAGCATCGCGCAAAGTGAGCCTGCGCTATGTACGCTTGAGCGTCGAGGGCGGGCACAGTTTCGTCAAAGTTGAGCTCGATGCCGCTTCGAGTCACGCCATCGGCAAACTCCTTGCCAGCGTTGGACATCCTGTGATCGGCAGTCGAAAGGGCTCCGAGCGGGGCACGCAGACGCACTTCAAAATGCGCCACGGGCTGAGCCGGCCGTTTGTGCACTGTGCCGAGCGTAAGCTCTCGCTCGACGAGCAAGAGGTCTGCATCGCGGCGCAGCTGCCAGGCGACCTTGCGCGAGTCTTAGAGAGTCTGCGCGAAAGCGGCTCGAAGAAAGCGCGCTAACGGGCCCTTAGGCCATCGATGAAGACCTTCACCGTCGCTTGCAGATAGCGCTCATCGCAGGTGCTGTCGGGTAGGCCGCCGAGGACGCTGGCCTGCATGATGCCGCGCTCGCTAAACCAGCCGCGCACGAGCGCGAAGAACTGGGCCAGCACGTACTCAGGCTCGAGGTCTTGCCGTATGCTGCCCGAGGCTTGCGCCTGTCGAATCGTCTCGACGCCCGCGCAACTAAGCTTGTGCGTCATCGTGGCGCACTGCGAATCGCCTTCGATGACCATCCAGTTCCAGAGCCGAAGAACGTCTGGATTTGCCTGCAGGAACCGGAAGTAGAACACGAACGAGTCCGCGACCAACGACAGGTCGGGAGTGCGCTCGCTTATCATTTGTTGTTGCTGCCGCTGGTAGTCTTCCATGACCACTTCGCGTACGGCATCCCAGAGCTCGCGCTTGCTGCCAAAGTGATGGTGGATGAGGCTCTTGGTCACTGAGGCTTGTTTCGCCACAGTGGCCACGGACGTGGCCGAAAAGCCGTGTTCCACGAATAGAGCCTGGGCGGCGCGCAAGATGGCGCCCCGGGTTCGGTCCCCATCGACCTTGATGTTGGTGTTTGCGCTATACAGCATGAATTGACTGGAGGCTCTGCCCGAAACTAGCTGGTGCCTGGAAAGACCGCAAGGCAGCAAGCTCACACTGCCGTCTCAATTGCGTCCGAAATTAGGAGCGCCCTCCCTTGGGGGAACGGGACTTCTTTTTGGGAAGCACCTTCTTTACCTCCGGCGGAGGTGCAGGCAGCTCAGGCAGAGCGAGTAGGCTCGCAAGCTCTTCCAAGCGATTGAGCTGCACTGTCAGGAAAAAAGGCGAGACCTCACGCATACGGTCGAGGGTGCTACTCGCGATGCGCAGGGGATTGTAAGGACCCGCGTCTTCCGGGACGACGTCTACGGCGCGCGCGAGTGCAAACGAGGCCACGAGTGCCGCAACCGAGTCTTCGTACACAACCGCGCGTTGCTTGCGTGCGGGGCGCGGAGGAGGGCGCTGAGTCGGAGTTGCGGGTTTCGCCTCGTCTTCCGGCGCGATGCGTTCGACGAGCAGGCGGCGCGCAGCGCGAGGCTCCACGGAGATACGCCGGACGCTACGCGCGACCTTGAGCAGCTCCCCGCGCTCCATGCAGCGCTGAAGGGACGCATAGGCTTCATGATTGCTGTCGAGCAGGGCGAGACGTGCTGCCACTCGCGCCTTGTCTCGCTCAAAGCGTTCCGCCAGGGATTCCACGTGGACCTGAGCCCGCGCGACGAGAAGCGCTGCGACGCCGCTACCGAGCTCTTCGGCCCGTGCGAGAAGCGCGCGCGCACAGTCGCAGGCCGGTGCGTCGTAGCCGCGCGCACCCCGGGCTTCCAGCTCCGAGAGCGTACGCTCCACGCTTGCGGCATCGGTGCAAGCTTCGTCTGGGGCAGCGGAGGTCAGGGTTCGCTCCTTACCCCGGGGGCCGCGCCTGGAACCGAGGGCGCGCTTGAGCCGATGGAAAGCGGGCGCGGGCGCGGCACGGGGGCCATTTCGACACGGCGATTTCGAGCGCGGTTCTCGTCGCTGTCGTTGCTGGCAACTGGGTGGTTTTGGCCAAATCCGGCCGCAAAAAGCGCATCGTCAGGTACGCCCGACTCCACGAGGGCCCGTACCACCGTGAGCGAACGCTGGGCGCTGAGCTCCCAGTTGTCGCGGTAGGTGCGAAGGACGCCGCGCATGGGCAGATCGTCCGTGAAACCGCTCACCATCAGGGATTCATCGCGAGACGAGAGATAGGTTGCGAGGGGACCTGCCATTTCGCGCAGCAAAGCTTGTCCGCCGCCGCGCAGCTCGGCTGAGTTCAAGTCGAAGAGCACGCTGCCCCGAATTCCAATGCGGCCACCGACGAAGGTGATGAGTCCGGAACGCAGCGGCCCTGCAAGCGCGTTTTCGAGCACCTGGAGTCGCGCTGTCGCCTCTTCACGCTCGCTGCGGACTGCCTCGAGGTCGTTGGCCATCGTCACTTCGAAGCTGACGATCCACACGAAAAACAGCACGAAAACGCCGAGTAGACAGGCCATGAGGTCGCCAAAGGCGGCCCAAACCGGGACCGAGCTGGACGCGTCTTCCTCAGGCGGATACATCTTGTTCCCCCTTGGCCGCGCCTCCCACGCTTCCGCTGCGCAGCGTGCGGAGCTGCTCGAACAGCTCGCGTTGGAACTGCAGCTGGCGCGCGAAGACTTCCTGAGTCGAAGCGAGCTGATCGCCGAGGGCATCGGCGGCGGCGCCGCGGCCAGCACGCTCCACGGCTCCTTCGAGTTCGCCGAGACTCTCCATCCAGGCTTGCGCGGCCTCGCGCTGGCGCTCCACGCTCTGATGGAACAGGCCCGCGACGGCGCCCATTTCCACGCTCGAAGCGCGCAGAACCGTGGCAGCTTCGTGCACCAACTGAGTCGTCGACTCGAGGCCCTTGCTCAAGCGCTCCGCGTGACTGGTGAGTTCGCCCGCCAGAGCCTGCGTGTGTTGGTTCTGTGTGCCCTTGAGGAGTTCCTCGAGCTCGGCAAACCGAGTCGCGTGTTCGTCGCCGAGCTGCATGAAGCGAGAGGCGTAGTCTTCGCCCAGCTTGACCAGCTGCTCCAGCGCAACCTGTGCACCGCGGTGAGCCTCGGCGCCGAGGGTCTTGAGCTGCTCGGCATTGCGCGCAACGAGCTCCTCGACAACGTTTTCCTGTTTGTCGATCAAGCTGACCAAGCCGTCGGCGCTCGTCTTCAGGGCGGCCACGGTATGCGAGACCGCATCGCTGAGCGAGCGATCCCGTTCAGCGCGTCCCCCGAAATCTTGGTCGATCTTCTCTGCGAGATTGCCGAAATCAGACTGCAGACGCTCTACGAGGGTCGTCCAACGCGCCGCCAAGGTTTGCTCACGGGCTTCGCTGTTCGAGACCAGCTGTGCGCTTAGATCGGCGAGAGCCAAAAGCTCCCGCTTGCTGTCTTCTGCGCGCTGCGCCGCGTTGGCATCGAATTTCCCAGCCAGCTCGCCGAGCAGACGATCCGCCTCCGCACGCCTTGCTCGACCTTCTTCTTCGAGCTGCGCAACGAGCGTGCGAGCCGCAGCGGCGAGGGTCGTGAGGTGTTCCTGGGATTCAAGGCGCGTGTTTGCCAGCTCTTCACGCATGCCATCGCGCAGCGCTTGATCCGCCCCACGGCGTGCTTCGAGCTCGCGGTCGAAGGCGTCACGCGTAGCCTGCATTTCTTCGCGCAATCCGTCGCGCATGGCCTGCTCGGCTGCGCGCCGCGCTTCGAGCTCACGGTCGAGCGCCTCACGCGTGGCTTGCATTTCCTCGCGCGTACCGTTCCGCATGGCCTGCTCTGTTGCGCGCCGTGCTTCGAGCTCACGGTCGAGCGCCTCACGCGTGGCCTGCATTTCCGCTCGCATGCCGTCGCGCATGGCCTGGTCTGCTTCTCGCCGTGCTTCGAGCTCGCGGTCGAGTGCCTCGCGGGTTGCGCTGAGCTGCAGGTTCAGCGATTCGCCGGTTTGCACGAGCACTTCTTTCAACAGTGGCTCGACCGTAGCAGCGAGACTGCGGCCGCTCTCCGAGGCGCTGCGAGCGAGAGCCGCTTGCATGCGGTCCATGAGCTCTTCGGCCGACTTGCGCTGAACCTCTTGGCTCGACTGGTGGGCGGTCTCCCAGCGTTCGGCGAGCTGACCGATGAGCGACGTCGCTTGCTCTAGGGCGGCGGCTGCGCGCGGCAACGCTTGTCCCTGGTCGGCCAGTTGCTGGAAGGCATCGAGCTGCCGGCGCATGGGCGACAGTTCCCGCAGGGGGCCCATGGCGTAGCTCTGGGCGCGGGCCCACGCTATAGCTTCCGAGCGCCGTACGAAGACCGCTGCGAGTCCGAGCATGGCAGATGCGCTGACGCCTGCTGCCGAGCAACCGAAGCTGCGTGTGAGGCCGCGCATAGGAGCCGAGAGGCCATTGCGCAGCGCACTCACATCGGAGCTGGCCGTCAGGGCTTGACCTGCGCCGTGCAGCGTCTCGAAGAGCCCCAAGAGCGTCCCGAGAAGGCCCAGCATGACCATGAGGCCCACCAAATACGGCGTCAGGTTCTCGCTGCTCGGAGGCGTGGCCGCGTGCTCGATGCGGGCACGCAAGAACGCCTTGAGCGGGCCGCTCACTTTGTCGAGCGTGGTCTCAGTGGCTTTGCGCGGCAGCGCATCGACTTCGCGCCCCAACGCGAAAGCTCGCCGATTGCGCATGACGAGCTCGACCATGCCGACGGCGAAGCCCACGCCCATGATGGCGATGATGAACGCGGCGACAGGGTCCTGTTCGAGATAGACGGTGAGCGCACGCACGATGACGGCGGCACCGACGATGCCTGGCAACAGCACGGCTATCTGACTGGCCCGCTCGCCCTTGGGTTGCTTGGTGTTCATGCGTCTTCCCCTTGCGTCGAATCCACAGAAACCCCCGGGTAGGTCGCCGAGCGTAGCAATCCTTCGAGTCCCCGCCGCAGATGGCCGAACAATGCTTTGGTCATGCGGATGCAGCGCTCCCGATAACGCCCGAGCCAGCCGCTTTCTGCGGCCCAATCTTCCAGGTCTTCTTCGCCAAAGCCGTCCGGCAGCTCCATCAGCGCGTGGGTACAGGCGCGCTCGAAAGTGAGCTGCGCTGCGTACTCCATACGGTCGAGGAGCTCACCCATTTTGCCCTGCATGGCCCGTGTAAGCGCTGCGTCGATGCGCTCTAGGCGGTCGGCCGTGGGGCTCAGTGCACGGATCTCATGGGCAATTTCCCAGCGCAAGGTCCCGATGTGCGCCTGGGCCTGGCGCAAGCTCGAGCCCAGCGCGGAGGCGAACGGATCACCGAGGTCGGCAATCAAGGCGCGGAGAGCCGCGGGGCTAGGCGCCTGGGTTGTGGCTTCGGCTTCGGGCGCTTCCGATGCATTTGCGGGCTCAGGGGCGCTCACAGATTTGCCCGTAAAGCCGTGACTATGCAGCAGCGCCAGGTATTCGTGCGGAGGCAAAAGCGCGGGTGCCCTGCGCCCCGAGAGCGGCTTCAGGGAGAGCGGCTCCAGGGCGTCGAGCCGGGCCCGAACTGTCTCGAGCAGGTTTTCCCCGAGCTCCACAGTCCTCGGGTGCTGCGTCACCGGGGGCAGCGGCTCGTCGAGCAGCTCGGCTAAGGCGACGCTGCCCGGAAAGTCCATCAAGCTGGCCAGAACCTCCGCCGGATTCTGCGAAACGGGACGTTCCGTAGGCCCGTCGCCGGCCGAAACCGTGGGCATCTGGATGAGGGCGGTCCCGAAGGGACTGCGCGGAGCGAGCCTGTCCTCGTGCATCGTCAGGACATGCGAGTAATGGGGGGCTCTGAGAAGGGCAAGCTCGTTCTGCAGGGCTTTCCAGATTCCCCAATGAAAATCGTACGCGTAACCGCGAGTTCCGGCGCTGATTTCGACTTTGCGAGGGGCGCGGGCGATCGCTTAAACCGCCGCACTTTATCGCGCTGCGGTGGGATTTAGTACGGATCTTCTTTGAAGTCGTCCGGCAGAACCACGGGGCCTCGCTGGCCTGCACGCGAGGCGTCGGGAGCGGCCCGTCGACGTGCGCGGGGCAGGGTACTCTCGATGATGAGTCGGCCGTCTTTGATACTGCGCACCAGCGTAACCTTGTCGTAGCCATCTCGCTGCAGCGTGAAGGTCACTTCGCGACCGGGCGTCGCGAGCTCGCCCCACCACTCGATATCCGCTGGCGTTTCGCCGTAGGCTTTTCCATCGGCCGTGATTTTTGCGCCCGCAGGAACCGACGTGATGGTGATGACGGCGTGATGCTGAGCTTGCTCGGCGACCTGCGTTGCGGCTTGGCCAGGATCTATTTGGGGCGCCTGACGCGAAGGATCGGCTGCTTCAGGTGCTTGCCCAGCCAGAGCTGGGGCTTCCATCGTCGCACCCGTGAGCGGCTGTTGGGTCGCCACGGGGGAGTCCCTGCGCACGCCTTCCGTAGTCTTTTCGCTCACGCGCAAGGCCAGAAAGCCGCCCGCGATGGCGAGGGCGCCGATGACCGCCACCTTCGGCAGCCAGTTGCTCTGTTGCGGCGGCGCCGCTACCGCATCGGTCGGGGGGATCTGCCCCGAGGCCGTGGGTGCGGCCGTTTCCAAAGCCGTCGTGTGCTGCCAGCTGCCCGAAAAACCGTTCGATGGGGTCGCCACAAAGGGCGGAACCGAAGGAAATACCTGGGGGCCCATGTGGCTGACGACGGTTTGCGCAGGGAGCGCTCCCGAAATCGATGCCGTCCCCGGCAGGCGGAATTCCTGCGAAAGCGGATACTGGCCGCTCATCATCAGAGGCGCGCCCGTGACTTGTTTGAGCAGCATGATGATATCGTCCATCGAAGAGGGACGATGTTCCGGCAGCTTCTGGAGGCAGCGCTGGATGACGTCGGCCAGAAGCGGCGGCACCCCAGCACGGGCAAGTGGCGGCACGTTCTCGTGCATGTGCGCCATCAAGACTTTGACTGTGTTGTCGCGCTCGAACGGAGCCTTGCCCGTAAGCATCTCGTACATCACGACGCCCAACGCATAGATGTCGGAGCGAGCATCCACGCGTTCGCCGCGGATTTGCTCGGGCGACATGTACTTGGGCGACCCCATGAAGAGCCCTGCCTGCGTGAGCTCTTGCTCGGACTCGTCTTCGACGTGCTTAACCAAGCCGAAGTCGAGCACCTTGACGAAGTCCTCTTCGTCGCCGTGTCGCGTGAGCAGCACGTTGCCTGGCTTGAGGTCGCGGTGAATGACGTCGAGGCGATGAGCTTCGCGTAGCGAGCGCGCAATCTGCAGCGCGATGTGGATGACCCGGCCCGGATCGAGCGGCCCCTCTTCGCGGATCAAATTGTAGAGGGAGCGCCCCTCCACAAGTTCCATTGCGATGAAATAGATACCGTCCGCGGTACGGCCGTAGTCGAATACCGTCACCGTATTGGGATGCTGTAATTTCGATGCTACCGAGGCCTCGAGAAAGAAGCGCTGCTGGAACAGCGGATCCTGATCGCCCCCAGCTTGGCGTGGGTCGAGCGTCTTCACTGCCACCAGGCGGCCTAGTGGGACCTGCTCAGCTCGGTACACGCGACCCATCCCCCCGCGCGCAATGACACTGAGGATTCGGAAGCGATCGTTTACGACGCGTCCAATCAGTTCGTCGACTTGGGGGCTTTGCTGGGTGGCGTGGTTACTCATAGGCCCATTGGGGACGGTTTGGACCGCCCCTGTCCGTATCCTGATACTCGCCACCCCTCAGCAGGGGCGCAAGCTTTTACGACGCGACAAACTACGAGGGGGTGGGACGCTCGGGACCATAGCGCAGACCGCCCCACAACAAAGAATATTGTTGTCTCAGCGGCTAAATGGATGCAGGGGCGACCGAGCGCAATGCTTTGGATACTTGTTCGTGGAGATCACGCGACAAAGTACCCGAGCTGAGCATTTGTGTGAGTTCATCAACCATCTTGGACCTACGTGTGGGCTCAAGGCGCGCAAAGCGCGTTAGGGGGGCGACCATGCGAGCGGCGACCTGCGGATTGAAGGGATCGATCTGCAACACGCGTTCACGTAAGAACCGATAGCCAGCGCCGCTCACATCGTGAAACAGGAACGGGTTGCCCGAGCTGAAGCCGTCGATCAGGGCGCGCGCGCGATTCGGATTTTCGAGGGAGAACGCAGAATGTGAAAGTAGTGCAGCAAGCTCCGTGCGGAGCAGCGCAGGGCGGCTCGATGCGGCTTGGAGCGCGAACCACTTGTCGACTACCAGGGCCTCGTGTTGGAAGCGGGTATAGAAGTCGTCGAGCGCCGTGAGACGCTCGGAACCTTCGAGATGAACGAGACAGGCGAGGGCCGCGACTCGGTCGGTCATGTTGGTGGCCGATTGATAGTGCCCGAGCGCGAGCGTCCCATCGCGCATCTCGGAGGCGGCAAACAAATAACGCAGACACAGATTGCGCAAGCTGCGGCGTCCCATCGCTTCTGCGGAGAGATCGTAGGCGCCGCGGTCTGAAAGCGCGTGATAGCGCTCGAGCAAGAGCGACTCGTGCGCCTTGGCCAAGGTTCGCTCGACGAAGACGCGCGCTGCATGCACAAGACCCGGATCCACTTCGACAAGGCGGTCGGCTATCAAGCCGTCGCCCGGAAGTGCTAGCGCTTGGGCCAATAGGGCGGGATCCGCTTCACTCGCCAAGGCTCGCCCAAACGCCGCGATAAAGGCCGAGTCGAGCGCAGCGGGCTGTTCTGAGCGGAGCGTCTCCATCACGCTCGTCAGACGGCGATACGATAGCGCCTGCGCTGCATCCCAACGGCAGAAGGCATCGCTGTCGTGCGCCATACGCAGCAGCAACGCGTCGTCTGGGCTCGCGTCGTCGAGTCGTACGGGCGCCGAGAAACCACGTAGCAGTGACGGAGTCGGCGTGGTCTGTACATCTACGAAGATTACTTCGATCTCGGTGTCTGTGAGCTCGATGAGACGCGTGGTTTGCGTGGCGGGGTCGGCTTCGCCCGATAGCCGAAGCGGCAGGTCGCGGCCGTCGGGGCCGAGCAAGCCGACCAGCACAGGAATGTGCAGGGGGTGCTTTTGCTCTTGTCCCGGCGTGGGTTTCAGGCTCTGCGTGAGGCGCAGGCGATACTCTTTGCGAAGCGCATCGTAGTGGCCGCGGACGCTGAGACTGGGCGTGCCAGCTTGGCTGTACCAGCGACGAAACAGCGTCAGGTCGACGCCACTCGCGTCTTCGAGGGCAATCACGAAATCCTCGCACGTGGCGGCTTGTCCATCGTGCCTATCGAAGTAGAGGTCCGTGCCCTTTCGGAAGGGGCCGGGGCCGAGCAAGGTTTTCAGCATGCGCACGACTTCTGCGCCTTTTTCGTAGACTGTCGGCGTGTAGAAATTGTTGATTTCTACATATGAATCCGGGCGAATCGGGTGAGCTGTGGGGCCTGCGTCCTCGGGGAACTGCGCGGCAAACAAGCGCTGGACATCTTGAATACGCTTGAGGGCGCGCGAACCGACATCGCTTGAGAACTCTTGGTCTCGAAAAACGGTAAAGCCCTCCTTGAGGCTTAGCTGGAACCAATCGCGGCAGGTGACTCGGTTGCCGCTCCAGTTGTGAAAGTACTCGTGGGCGACTACGGCTTCCACATTTACAAAATCAGTGTCGGTTGCGATGTCAGGGCGCGCCAAAACGTACTTCGTATTGAAGACGTTGAGTCCCTTGTTTTCCATCGCGCCCATGTTGAAGTCACGCACCGCGACAATCATATAGATGTCGAGGTCGTACTCGCGCCCGAACACCTCTTCGTCCCATTTCATCGCGCGCTTGAGCGACTCCATGCAGTGCTCGGTTTGGTCGAGGTGCTCCTCGGCTACGTACACTTTGAGCTCCACCTTGCGGCCCGAGTGGGTGGTGAAGAAGTCGGTGCGAGCCACCAAGTTGCCGGCGACCAGCGCAAACAGGTAGCAAGGCTTGGGGAAGGGGTCTTCCCAGACCGCGAAGTGTTTACCGTTCGGAAGCTCGCCTTGTTCGACCAAGTTGCCGTTGGCGAGCAGCACCGGAAACGCGCTCTTTTTAGCCTCGATGCGCGTGCGGTAGCGGGCCATGATGTCGGGGCGGTCGAGAAACCATGTGATGCGGCGAAACCCTTCGGCCTCGCACTGCGTGCAAAAGTTGCCGCCCGATACGTAGAGCCCCTCGAGTGCCTTGTTGCGCGCAGGAGAGACTTCTCCCAGCGTCTCGAGCGTGAAGCGCGCAGGTACATCCGCCAGCGTGAGGCTCTCGTCGGCCAGCGTGTACTCGCCAGCTTTCAGTGCACGGCCATCGATCGAAATGGAGAGCAGTCGGATGTCTTGCCCGTCGAGTACAAGGGAGGCGTCCGCAGCTGCGCCTTCCACCCGGACCACGTGGCTCACGGCACGTACCACCGTGGCTTCCTCATCGAGTTGAAACGTGAGCTCGACGCTTTCGATGCGATACGGGGAAGGCCGATAGTCTTCGCGATGGATGATGACGGGCGTGCTGTCCTTCATCTTCCGATTATCGCGCCGATTCGACTTTAGAACACGTGAAGTTCGTGAAAATCAGACGAGCGGTCGGCGCTTGGGTTCCCCGGACGGGCGAGGGTAGCGCGCAGGGCTCTGTGCGACCTTCAAGACCTTCACCACGGTTCCCGTGGCCGTGCGCCGCAAGCCATCGAGTTGGCCGCCGAGGGTCTCGAGTGCACGCTTGGCTTCCTGTGCTTCCTGCTCCGCCTGTTCCCCTTTGATAGCCAGCTTGAAGCCGCCGACGCGCAACAGGGGCAAGCTCAGCTCCAGCAAAACAGGTAGCCGCGACAGGGCACGGGAGGTCGCTGCATCGAAGCGCGCTCGATCGGGTCCGTGGGCGAAGTCCTCGGCGCGTTCATTTTTGACCGAGACGTTCGTCAAGCCCAGCGCAGTGGCTGTTTCCGTCAAGAAACGCGCTTTCTTACCGGTGGCCTCAACCAACGTAAAGTGCAGCTCGGGGAGGGCGACCGCCAGAGGAATCCCCGGCAAACCGCCACCGGATCCAAGGTCGACCACGCGCGAACCTTTGGGCAGTACGCTCAGATCCGGAACGAGGCTCAGACTGTCGCTCACGTGCCTGTGCCAGGCCTCCTCGATCGATGTGACCGCAGTGAGGTTGAAGGAACGGTTGGTCTCGAGCAGTAGCGCGAGATACGTGCCCAGTTGCGCCCCTACGGCCCCCGAGAGATCGACCCCGAACGCCTTGACGTCGGCGATAACCTCCGACGGTACGACTGACTCCGCCATGAGCGGCCGTGTACCATGAGGTCCAAGCCCGCGCCGCTCGCGGACGCTAAACGCCGAAGTCTTCGCTCGTCTCGTCGAGTGAAGGATCGTCGCAAATCGTGCAAAGCGGCTCCTTGCTCCCGACGTACTTGAGTCCGCACTGGCCACAGCAATGCCAATACAGCGGTTCGTTGCAGTGTGTGCACGGAACCACTTGGCTGTGCTCGGTGTCGGCCATGCCAAGCTCCGTGCTCCAAGTGCACTTGGCGCAATAGAGCGTGATGGTTTCGCCTTTACGTCGTTTCACGGGCTAAGCATACGACGAGCTGTACAAGCGCTGTCAGCGCGCGCGCTCACGGCGATCATCTCGGCCTACAATCCATGCAAACGTGACTACGGTGGTGCCCCCCAGCGCCATCCATGCCCCTGTGGCCGCGGCCACACCCCACCAAAAATCCAGGCTCATGTCTCGTTCCCCCTAGGTTTGGTTACAATCGAGTCTGAGCACGGTCAAGATTTTCTCGTCGTCACCCCGGGAAGCAGCAGACACAGCATGGATTGGTCTCAACTTCTATCGCCCCGCAGGCTCCGGCGCAGCGACGTTTCGGTCGCGAAAACCCGCAGTCCGTTCCAGCAGGACGCGGATCTGATCGTTTTCAGCACGGCATTTAGGCGCCTGCAGGACAAGACCCAGGTGCAGCCGCTCAGCGAAGCGGGTCGCGTTCGCACGCGCTTGACGCACAGTATCGAGGTGGCTTCTGTGGGCCGCTCGCTGGGATCTGCAGTCGCGAGCGTACTCGGTGAAAGGCACTCACTCGGCTTCGCCGAGACGCATGCCATGGCAAGTATCGTGCACGCTGCGTGTCTCGCCCACGATATCGGGAACCCGCCCTTTGGCCATGGTGGCGAAGACGCCATTCAAGCCTGGTATCGCGAGCATCCGGGGGACCTTCGCGGCCTGAGCGCCGAAGAAGCAGCCGGATTGTGCGCGTTTGATGGCAATGCGCAGGGCTTCCGTATCCTCACGGCCCTGGAGAACTATCGGTTCGATGGGGGGCTGCGCCTCACACTGGGAACCCTGGGCGCGTTCATGAAGTACAGCGTGGGCGCACTGGAACGCGAGCCGCAGGGTCCGATCTTGGCGCGCCGAAAGGCCGGTTTCTTCGAAGCGGAGCGTCCCTACATGGAGGAACTCACGGCCGGCCTAGGGCTGCCTCCAGGTACGCGGCATCCCCTGGTTTATCTGACGGAGGCCGCCGATGATATTTGCTACGCGATTGTCGATCTGGAAGATGGCTACGACGCCGGGCTCGTGGACCATGCCGACGCGGTCGATGTGCTTTCCTCCCTGGCTGGCACCCCGGCGCCTGCGGGGCTCGGGCGTGCCGAGCAGCTGCACAAGCTCCGCGCTTTGGCCATCGGCCGCATGATCGACGAAGTCACCGAGGTGTTCTTGGACCACGAGTCGGCGCTTTTGCGCGCTGAGCCGGTCGGGGAGCTGTGCTTGCTTACGCGCCTGGGCGACGGAATTGCGCGCGCCAAGGCACTCGCCGCCGCACGAATCTTCTCGGCTCCCACCGTCGTCGAGCGTCTGTTGGGCGGGCAGCGCGTGCTCAGCCAGCTGCTCGACCAGATGGCTCCAGTGGTCCACGCCTTAGAGAGAGAAGGCTTTGTCCGCGACGCGCTGCGTGGGCGCGAGCGTTTGATAGCGCAGCTTCTAGGCGACACCTATGTCCCGCGGTCCCGCTACGAGGCCTGGCTCGGGATTAACGACTTCCTGAGCGGATTGACTGACCGGGCCGTGTTGTCCCTCGCACTGCGGATTACAGGGGGCACCTAGCCATGCTTGCTGTGCGGTTTCGTGAGTAGGCTGAAATCCCAAATCTCCCTTTTTCCTGCGTGCCGAAGCCCATCAAACGCAGTAAGAAGGCCAACGTTCAGCAGCCGGAGCAAGGCGCATGTTCGAGAATCTTCAAATCGCCCCGCCCGACCCCATCCTCGGGCTCAATGATGCGTTCAAGAAGGACGCCAATCCCAACAAGATCAACCTTGGCGTAGGCGTCTTCCAGGACGAGAGCGGCAAGACGCCGACCCTCGAGAGCGTCAAGCGTGCCGAGGCCAAGCTCCTCGCGCAGGGCGCCCCGAAGACCTACTTGCCCATCGAAGGATCGGCCGAGTACGGCCGTCTCGTTCGTGGCCTGTTGTTCGGGCAAAGCTCGAGCCTGGTCACGGATGGTCGCGCTGTCACCGCGCAGGCTCCCGGCGGCACGGGCGCGCTTCGCGTAGCGGGCGACCTCGCACGTACCAAGCTCGGCTCGAAGCGCATTTGGGTCAGCGACCCCACCTGGGCCAATCACCAG
>CAZEWA010000115.1:0-1187 GCA_964515685.1 uncultured Polyangiales bacterium
AACCTCGACGACGTCAAGGCCAAGGCCAAGAAGTTGGCGGGAGGCTGATCGTGGCTGCGACCCTCAAGCTCGAGGTCGCCACTCCGGATGGCCTCGCCCTGACCACAGAAGCAGAGATGGTGACGGCGCCCAGCGTGAGCGGTGAGTTCGGCGTTTTGCCGGGTCACTTGCCACTTCTGGCTGCGACGCGCGCGGGTCTGCTGAAGTACCGCGTGGGCGGGAAGGAAGAGGTCGCGGCCATTGGCCCCGGTTTCGTCGAAGCCCTTCCCGGTAAGATCCTCTTGCTCACCGACGCGTTCCTGAAGCCCAGCGCCATCGACCGCGCGAAGGTTGAACAGGAACTCGCCAACGCAGAGCGCGCGCTAAACGAGCTCAAGGGCCCTCAGCTCGGCGGCGAGTACGAAGAGCTGGCTCGTGCCGTTGAATGGGCGCGTGCCCGCTTGGAAGCAAGCAAAGCCTAGTTACTAGCGCGTGCTCCGGGTCGAAGAAACCGTCAGCTTGGTGCTCGATGGCTTCGCCTCGGAGGACGCTCGAACTGCCTTGCCAGCATTCTTCTTTCGACGGACCGCGTTTCGTTTCTCGAGCGCACGCGAAAGGCGCGGCGGATTCACCAGCGGCTCCTCACCACGCGCTTGAGCCTCAGCGTCGGCGGCTTTGGCCTCCGCGGCGAGCACTGGAATGATCTTCATGTTCCGCCCCGGCGGCGACGGATCGAGCCAAAAGAAGCTGCGCTCCCGCACGTCGACGTGGACGAAGCCGGAGCGCGTGTAGATGCCCACGCCGACGAAGCCCTGAGCGCGGAAGAACGCGGCCAGCTCCTCGTCAGACACGCCTGGCAGCACGATGTCAGCAGCGAGCCCGTGGGTATGACGACTCGCGCCTCGATCCTGCCGTACGCCACTTACGAGGTGCACGTAGGGCACATCGAAGTGCCTGGTGGCGCGATGAATGAGCCCGAGCAGCCGCTCGTTCACGCCAGGCCCATTCGCTCGGGCGCGAAAAGCCTGGCGGGCCGCCTCGAGCTGCTCAGGCTCAAAGGGTCCCCCGTGTTCTTCCGGCACGAGAACCACAACCGGGCTCTGCATGCCCACCACATGGAAAACGAGCGCGGGCGTCGTGTCGCTCAGATAGGTTTCATCGGGCGATGCAGCCGCGTGCCATTGCGAGGACAGCGCGAGGTAGCCGGC
>CAZEWA010000115.1:1287-14231 GCA_964515685.1 uncultured Polyangiales bacterium
CTTGTCGCCCGCTTCAGCCTGCGCACTGCCAGCCAGTAGCAGCGGGCAGCACACACACAGTGCGGCGCGTAAGGTTGCTCGTTCGCCGCCTCGAGGCAGGCTGTTCTTGTTGGACGCCCCGCCCTTTGTGCGTCCCCACCCCATCAGCGAGACAGCTCCGGTAAACGCACCTTGAGCTGGCGCAACACGCTCTCCAAGGTGACGAGCTCCTCACGCACAATCCGGGCTCGCTGCCGAAAGCTCGGCAAGTCGCCTGTGGCCGCGGCATCGAGCGCGCGCTCCACATTCTCGACGATCAAGAGCAGGTGCGGGTGCGCTATCACCAGCCGTTTTGGCGGCACCATGCGCCCTGCGAGCTCCACGTAGCGCTCTGCCATCGGATGCGAAAAGCGCGCGAACTCGGACTCTCCCACGTAGGTCTCGGTCCACAGCAAAAGCCGGCGGGCCCCTTCGAGCACCATGGCCAGCTCCGCGACATACACGCGATCGCGGCGTACATCGACTTCGGCGTGTGCCACGCTCGTCGGAATCAGACCGCTGGGCACAGCCAGACCGAGCAGCAAAGCAAGCCCGTACCCGCGAGAGCTGCGCGCCACCCTACTCATTGCTCAGCCTCGAGCGCCTCGAGCGCCATGCGCGCCGCCTCCTGCTCCGCTTCAACCTTGGAACGACCGCTGCCACGCCCAAGCTCACGTTGGTCGCTGAAGCAGGATACATGGAACTTGCGCGCGTGATCAGGGCCCGAGGTCTCGACCACCGCATAGCGCGGCGTGCCACTGCCGAGCGACTGCACCACTTCCTGAACACGGGTCTTATAGTCGCGCTGGCCCAGGAGCGGAGCATCGAGTCTGGGCCCGAGCAGGTTCTTCACGACGCGCGTCGCTTCTTGGACTCCGCCATCGAGGAAGACAGCCGCAATCACGGCTTCGAAGGCGCTGCAGAGCAGGCGCGGTTTCGCACGCCCTCCAGACCTGTCCTCGCCCCTACCGAGCCTCAGCGAGGGTCCCAGGCCCAGCCCGCGGGCTATCCCGGCCAACCCCGCCTCGCACACCAGGTCCGCACGCCTGCGCGTGAGCTCCCCTTCGCTCGCCCCAGGAAAATGTTCCCAAAGTAGGGCGGAGGCGCACATCGTTATCACGGCATCGCCGAGAAATTCGAGGCGTTCGTTGTCTTGTGGGGCCCTCTCGGGATGTTCGTTAGCGAACGAACGGTGCGTGAGGGCATCACGCAACATCGTGATATCGTTGAACTGATAACCGAGGGCAGAAGCCACGGCGAAGAAATCAGGCTCCGGCGTCATGCAAGTCTCGGAACCTAACACGGGCGCGGGACACGGTCTCGTGTGGGCTTCTGTGATCATCCGAGTGGCTGACTCGCAATCCGCTCATTCCGTTCACCGCCGCGGCGAAATTCGAGCGCCCATGCTGCACTCAGCCGAACTCTTCCTGCTCTCCTGAAGCTTCACCTTCGGCCAGGTTATCGAAGCGCGTGTACTGGTTGAAGAAACGCACTTTTACAGTACCCGTGGGACCCGCGCGCTGCTTACCGATGATGATCTCGGCGACGCCCTGATCGAGGGTCTCCTTGTTGTAGACCTCATCGCGGTACACGAACATGATCGTGTCTGCGTCCTGTTCGATGGCGCCCGACTCACGGAGATCGCTCAGCTGCGGCCGCTTGTCCTTGTTGCCGCGCGACTCCACGCCACGGTTGAGCTGCGACAGGGCGATGATCGGGATACCCAGCTCCTTGGCTAGGCCCTTGAGCGACCGGCTGATTTCGCTGATTTCCTGCTCGCGGCTATCGTTTTTGCTGCCCGAGCGCATCAGCTGCAAGTAATCGATGATGATAAGTCCAAGCTTGTTTTCACCGGTCAGGCGTCGCGCCTTACTGCGCAATTCCATCAGGGTAAGGCCTGCCGTATCGTCTATGAAAACAGGCAAATCGCTGAGCATGCCTGCCGCTTGTGCCAAGAGCGGCCAGTCGTCACGCGACAGCTGGCCCGTACGCATGCGACTCGCGTCCACGCGCGCCTCGCTGCAGAGCATGCGTTTCACGAGCTGATCGCGCGGCATTTCGAGCGAGAAAATCGCCACAGCACAGCGCTGCGCATGACAGGCGTTGACGCCCACGTTCAGGGCGAACGAGGTCTTTCCCATGCCGGGACGACCCGCCACGATGATGAGATCACCTGGGTGCATGCCGGCAGTTCGCTGATCGAGCGCGGTGAAGCCCGAGGGCAAGCCCGCAATGCGCTTTCCCTGGCGCGCGAGTTCACTGATCTGCTGGAAGGCCTGCAGCACGATCTGGTTCAGCGGGACGACCGTGGAACGCGTCTGCACGTTGGCGACGTCGAACACGGCCTTCTCGGCCTGGTCCATGAACTCGTCGGCATTGCCGTAGTCCCCGTAGCCCTTCGCGGCAACGCCATGACAGGCCGTGATCATACGGCGGACCAAGGATTTCTCCTTGATGATGCCGGCGTGGGCCTTGATGTTTTCTAGCGTCGGGATGGTGTCGGTGAGGCCGAGTAGATACTCGTCTCCGCCCACGGACTGCAGCTTGTTGGCCCGCGATAAATGCTCGCGCAACGTCACCGTGTCGACAGGAATGCTCGAGCCGTGCATCGAGAGCATGGTCTCGTAAATGCGGGCATTGCCTTCGCTGTAGAAGTCGTCCGGCTGGATGATTTCCAGTACCGAATCGATGACGTTATTCTGCAGGAGAATGCCGCCCAGTACTGCGCGCTCAGCCTCCAGCGCGTGCGGAGGAATGCGCTCGATCGCTCGATCCATGACAACCCCTCCGAACATCGGATCTGGCCGTGAAAGGGGACATGCGCAAGCCGTTATTCGCGGTACGCGTGGGCTTTAAATGCGAACGGGCGACGTATCGCTACGTCGCCCGCCAGGGATGGACAACTTGTGGAAAACCTAGCGGGTCATCCACAGTTCTTCCACACTTCAGCCCTTCTTGATCACCAGCTTGATCTTGGCTTCCACACCCACGCCGAGCTTGGCCGTGACCGTGTACTCGCCGAGAGCCTTGATGGCATCCGGCATCACCAAGCTCTTCTTGTCGACGTCGTAGCCCTTGGCCTTCACAGCCTCAGCAACGTCCTTCGAGGTGACCGAGCCGTAAAGACGGTCGCCGTCGCCTGCCTGGCGCGTGATCTCAGCGGTCACGCTCGAAAGCTGCGTGGCGAGCGCGGTAGCACTGGCCTTGAGCTTGGCAGCGCGAGCAATCGCCTGCTTCTTCTGGTCCTCAACCTGACGGATGCTGCCTGCTGTTGCTAGCGCAGCGGCACCGCGGGGAAGGAGGAAGTTACGGGCATATCCAGCACGAACACGGACGAGTTCTCCCGCCGTACCGAGGTGCTGGACATCTTCACGCAAAACAACACGTACGTGCGCCATGGCTCACCCCTTAACCGTGTAGGGCAAGAGGCCCAGGTTACGCGCACGCTTGATCGCGGTGGTCAGCGCGCGCTGCTGCTTGGCGGTCAGACCGCTGATGCGGCGCGGCGAAATCTTGCCGCGGTCCGTCAAGAAGTAGCGAAGCTGCTGGGGATCCTTGTGGTCGAACTTGAATCCCACTTCGAGCGTAAACGCGGGCGGGCGCTTCTTGCCCGCGCGACGTCGGCGAAGTCCTAACGGATCGTCGTTGCGGACGCGGCCGCCACCCTCGCCATCGGAATCTTGCATATCGTCGTGATTGCTCATGACTCACCTCGTGCAGGCGCCGCAGCAGGCCCTGCGTTCAGGTCGGGAACCTCTTCGAGTTCCGGATCGAGGCCCTCGATGTCTTCTTCCTCGCGGGGCTTGCGGAACGCCGACGGCACAAGGCCGAGGCGTTGCTCGAAGCTGATTTCTTCTTCGGGCTCGGCGGGCAGGACGGGAGCGAACTTGATGTCCTCCGGGTCTACCTGCACTTCTTCGATCACGTGCGGATTGAGCAGCGTGCTCTGGTAACGGAGGACTGTGTCCGCCGCGATACGAAAGTTACGCTCGAGCTCCGCAACCACGCCGGCGCGCGCCACGAACTTCGTGTAAACGAAGATACCGCGGGCGTGCTTCCGGATGATGTACGCGAGTTTGCGGCGACCCCAGTTGTCGAGCTTGAGCAATTTGCCCCCAAAGCTCGCAACAATCTCGGTCACCTTGCCATTGATGCGCTCCGCCTCGGCATTATCGGCGTTGGGCGCGAGGACATACACAACTTCGTATTCACGAAGCCTGTCCTTGGCTGCTGTAGCTGACATATCTGTAACTCCTCTCGGACTATACGGCGCAGGTTTGGTGCCCTCACGGCATCCGCTGCCTGCGCGAGGAGAGCGACGGCTGCACCATTGCAGACCTCGCTATCCGCGAACTCAAACGAGTTTGAGTCCGCCACCTCTAAGGACGGGGCTTTTTATCCCGAACATTAAAGGCGTTCATCGCTTGCGCGACACCCTTGGCAAGAACGGCCTCCACACCAAGGGCGGCGCTATCTAGCACATCATCGAGCGTCGCGCGCTCTGCTGATGCAAATTCTCCGAGCACGTGAGACACGCTCTCCCCGCGCGGCCGACCGATTCCGATGCGTAACCGCGGAAAAGCCTCGCCTCCACAGTGCTGCATGATGGAGCGGAGACCATTGTGCCCCGCCGCGCCGCCACCTTGCTTGAGGCGACATTCCCCAAACGGCAGATCGAGCTCGTCGTGCACAACGAGTACGTCACGCAGCTCGACTTTAAAAAACTGCATCGCCGCCTGCACCGATTCACCGCTCAAGTTCATGAACGTGAGCGGCTTTAGCAGGACGGCGTCAGGGCTCGAAAGGCGCGAAAACACGCCTGAAAACTTCTCGCGATAAGCCCCGGCTTTCCACCGTTCGGCGAGCTTGTCCACGACCATAAAGCCCACGTTGTGACGTGTAGCTGCGTATTTTTGGCCGGGATTACCGAGGCCCACCACGAGAAGCACGAGCCGACTCCAGGACTACTTCTTGCCCTTGGCGGGAGCGGCCGCCTCAGCAGTCTCTTCCACGGGCTTGCGCTGCTCGGCCGTCACCGACACCACGGCGCGCTCGGCCGCAAGCACCACTTCGCCAGCCTCGAGAACGATGTCCTTGACGCGAACGCTCTCGAGCATGTCGATGTTTTCGACATTGAGCACGATCTCGGCGGGCACCTTGTCGGGCGTGACGCGGATGGGGAGCGTGCGGAAGAGGACGCGAAGCTCGCCGCCCTTGACCACGCCCTTGGCGCGACCAGTCGTACGAAGCGGTACTTCGTACAACGCCGGACGCTCCACCGACACGCGGTAGAAGTCCGCGTGGCGGATCTTCTGCGTGATGGGATGCACATCGAGGTCGCGCACCGTGGCGAGCTGCGTGGCTCCCGCGATGTCGATCTCCATGAGCTGGTTGCGACGGAACGGCGTCGTCAGAGCCTTGGAGAGCAACACAGGGTCGACCGAAATCGCCTGCGTCTCACCACCAGGCCCGTACAGCACCGCGGGGATCTTTCCCCCGAAGCGGAGCTGACGTGCCGGCCCCTTTCCGCGTCCCGTGCGGACCTCAGCCGGAATCGTCTGCTTTTCCATGAATCGTTCCTTCCTTTTCTCTTGCCCCTGCGGGCCTGCTCACACGAACAGCGAACTCACGGAGTCGCCATTGTGGATGCGCTTGATGGCTTCCCCGAGCAAACGGGAGACGCCCAAAACCTTGATCTTGCCGATCTTCTGCGCCGCTTCCGTGAGCGGAATGGTGTCAGAGACCACGACTTCGTCGAGCACCGAGTTGGCGATGCGTTCCACAGCGGGCCCGCTCAACACGGCGTGGGTAGCCGCCGCCGACACACTCCGCGCGCCCTTGTCTTTCAGCGCCTTCGCTGCGTTCGTCAGCGTGCCTGCCGTATCGATCATGTCGTCGAGAATCACGCAATCGCGACCTTCGATGTCGCCGATCACGTTCATGACCTCGCTGACATTGGCGCGCTCACGACGCTTGTCGACGATGGCAAGGTCCACATCCATCCGCTTGGCGAACGCGCGCGTGCGCTCTACGCCACCTGCGTCAGGCGACACAAACACGGGCTTTTCGCTCGGATAGCGCCACTTGAGATAGTCGAGGAACGCCGGCATCGCGTAGAGGTGGTCGAACGGAATGCTGTAAAAGCCTTGGATTTGCCCCGCGTGCAGATCCACCGAAACCACGCGCTGAACACCTGCGGCCGTGAGCAAGTCGGCGACGAGCTTGGCCGTAATCGGCGTGCGCGGCGCCACCTTTCGGTCCTGCCGACCGTATCCATAATAGGGAAGCACTGCGGTGATGGAGCCGGCCGATGCTCGCTTGAGCGCATCGACCATGATGAGAAGCTCCATCAAGTTGTCGTTCACGGGCGCGCAGGTTGGCTGCACCACGTAGACATCGACACCACGTACGTTCTCTTGGATTTCCGTGAAGATCTCGCCGTCGGAGAAGCGCGAGATTTTGCTGCGCCCGAGCGGAATTTCCAGGTACTCCGCGATCTGAGCGGCCAAAGGCGCGTTGGCGCCACCCGAGAAGATGCTGATCGACTTGAACATCGGCTAGCCTCGCTGGTTCCGCCGTCGGGCAAGCTGGCGATTGAACCAAAGGACGGAAAGGTGGCGGGAATTAGCATCCAAGGGTCCCATGTCAACGGAAAGCAAGGAGTGCGCCCTCCGTAATTCGGGCGGTTTTCGCCGGGATTCCCGAGCACATCACGATCTGCACCCTAGCTCCAAACGTGGACGTTCCCGACGGTCGTCGCGACGCGCACATCCTGCACGGTAAGCAGCGCCTAGGCTTGAATCCTGACCTCACGAAAGGTCTTGATATTTGGGAGCGACGGCATTCGAGCACCCACGTTTTGGGGCATTCATCGCGCAATCTCCTGTCCTGGGCTGGAAAACCTAGGTTTCGGTCTCCCGTGTCCGAACATAGGGCTTGAGCCCCGTGATGGGAGCGTCTATAAGTCTCAGCCCCGATACGAACGGAGTTGAGATGGCGTCGACCGTGCTGCTCTTTACGGACCGAGCTGGCTTTCAGAGCCTTTGGAAGCCTGCTTGCGAACTCGCAGGCCTGATCTCGGTCGTGCAGCCCCCGGAGGCCGCCGCGACGGCCCTTTCCGCTAGCACTCTGGCTATTTTTGATGCCGCTTCCGGCGGGTTCGATGAAGACGAGCTGCTGGCTTGGGTGGGCCTTTCGCGCGCCCTCGGAGCCATCCCTGCCGTGGCACTGTCAGACAGTACCCAGTTTGGCGCCATCGATGATCTGCTCGAGGAGCTTTGCGGTGGCTTGGTCGCGCGCAGCGACTCCGAGGCCTCTGCGATCTGCAACGGACTCGCGCGACGGGCCGATTCCGAACGTGATGCGCGCTTCGAGTACCTCTCTGTCTCACCGCGCGGTGGGGAGCTTTTGGCTATCCTAGGCAACGGTCAGGCACGCATTCTGCCGCGCCCCATTTCGACCGAAGACGATGGCAGCGACGTGGAAGCCATCGAGCTCGCGGCGGATGCGCACTCGGCAGAGGTCGTTCTCAAGAGCGGCAAGCGCCTGTCCGTTACGGCTGCAGATTTGCAACGCGAACAATCTGAAGGCCTAGCGGAAGCCCATGCGCCAGCATCCATGGGCGACGTAGACGGCGTGCGCCTAGGTCAGCGCCTGCGCTCACTTCGCCTGTCGGCGGGCCTTACCCAGGCGGAACTCGCACGTCGCACGGGCATCCACCGCCCGAACATCGCCCGCGTCGAGGCGGGGCGTCACACGCCTTCGCTCGAAACGCTCGCGAGGCTAGCCGCCGCAATCGGTGTTCCGACCACACGCGTACTCTCAGGCTGAACCAAGTTCAGTAGTCTGTCGCGACGCGCGCGAGGCACGCTTTAAACAACCGAAGCTCCAGCGCGCGGATGCGAGGCGGGAAGTGCACCCACGCGCTGGAGCTCGATTTTCGATGACGGCAAACCTTCTGAGGAGCAGCCCTTTGTTTTACCAAGATAAGGGGAAACACAAGGTGGGGGGTGTGCTCTTGGCAAGCCAGGGGAGGCGATATTTAGGGGCCCCTCGTGCGAAGATAGCCATCACGTCCGAAGCAAAGATAAGCCAGACAAAAAGCAAAGAAGCGAACAAGGAAAAGAAAGTAAATCGCGGGTTGCGACAAGAACTAGCTCAACAACAAGCGCTCACAGCAGCCGGTGGTTGGGGGTGGCTGCCAGAGCCGAATTCCCGTCGCGCACACATTGTTTGTGGAGCCACGCGGTCCGCTCTATGAAAAAAAGAGTGCGTGCGAAGAGCGCTTTATCAGTTCTGCCCCCACATCAACTTCACGTTGTGTGGTCTTGGACCCTTTGTGCCCTAACCGTCGCAGGCGTTTGGCTAAGGCCGAGCACTACCCAAGCACAGCCCGAGTCGCGCGCGCAGACACCTCCGACCTGGGCCGTCCGAGTCGACGCGAACAGTCGTTGTGCGGCCGACTCGAATTTCAGTTCCACGCTCAGCGACCCGATCCCGCCGATCCAGAGGGCCTCAGTCGACACAGCAGAACTCATCGCGACGGTGGATGTGAAGCGCGAGGGCAACCTGCAGCATGCATCGGTGCAGGTCTTCGACCAGATCCTTAAAAGCCCGGCGGGTGCACGGGACCTGACATTGCCCATGGCCCCCTGTCGGGAGACGGCCGAGGCGCTCTCGCTCATTATTTCTGTGTTGGTGGAAGCCGGTCGTGCGCCCCTTGCGCCAGCGCTACCGCCCCCACCCGACCCACCTCCCGAGCGCCCAGAGCCCCCTCCCCCTCATACCGAACCAGAGCCACAGCCCCGCAAGCACTCGACCTGGGAGGGCAAACGCTACGCCTGGCTCGGCCCCAAGGCGGGGCACGATCTGACGCTGCAAGCAGGCGTTGGCTATGGCGTCCTGCCGGGGGCGTACTACGGAGGCACAGTGGGCTGGGGCATCCGCTCTGCACGGATTTGGCCTATCTGGCTGTCGGCCACCGGATTCTTACCCAGTGTCTCAGATGGCGGGCGCGGTGAGTTTTCGGCGTTTTATGGAAGTATTTCCGTATGTCCGCTCACAGGAACGCGAGCACGCTGGCGTGGTCAGCTATGCCCGAGCTTCGCTACAGGTGTGCTTCGGGGCGAAGGCAAGCGCTTACCGTCTCAGAACGAACGGAGTTTGCCGATCGCCTTACTCGGGCTTGAAATAAAAGGTGATTTGCGGATTGCAGGCCCCCTGGCACTCTCGCTAACGGGTCGCTTGGAAGCACCGCTCATGCGCCCGAACTTCGCTTACGACCGTCTCGATGGAAGCAGCGCGCAGATTTTTCAAACTGCGCCTGTGACTCTGACCCTGCTGGGCGGCCTGTCCTTGGTTTTTCGCTAATAATCGTCCCCTTGCCTCTTCCACTACACAGACAGACAGACGATGACCGGCCAAGCCCCCTCGGGTTTGGAAGCGAACTTGACGATCGGCGAGGACAGCGTGAACTTGGCGTTTGCATATCCTGGAAAGGACCCGGAGTTTCTCCCGGTGCAAGCCCACGTACACCCTGCCCCGCTGGAGAGCGCAACCTACGCAGTGCTCTCCGGAGACCGGAAGTTGATGCAGGCAGATAACGACGCGCAGCCGCTTGAGTTCAACGCGGTCGTTGCGGAGCACGGTCCCTACCTCTGGCGCGTGCTCAGGCGCCTTGGAGTCCGTGCGTCCGACATCGAAGATGTCTGGCAGGAAACCTTCATCGTCGTGCACCGCAAGCTCGGTGGCTTCGAGGGCCGCTCGTCCGTTCGTACTTGGCTGTCGGCTATCGCTGTCCGCGTGGCGAGCGACTACCGCAATCGCGCCCACCGCCGGCGCGAGCAAGCCACCGAAGAAGTTCCCGACGATCCCGTCGACATGTCTCAGCGCGTTTCCCAGCACGATGAGCTTATCGAACGCGAGCGCAGGGCACTGCTCGACAAGTTGATTGCGGAGCTCAAGCCTGAGCAACGCGAAGTGATTGTTCTTTACGAGTTCGCCGAGCTTCCTATGCAGGAAGTCGCCGACGCGCTCGGTTGTCCGCTTCAAACCGCTTACTCACGCCTGCATGCCGCCCGAAAAGCGCTCGAGCAAGCTGCCCGACGTGAAGCCGCCCGCAGGGGGTCACCATGACTTACAAAACTGATCCAGCTCGATGGACTCATTCAATGGACGACGCGCCGGATGTTCTCCGTGCGCCCTTTGCGGCTGCACGCGGCGAAGGTCCGAGCGACATGCAGATGCGAGCGCTGGCTGTAAAGCTCGCGGCTCTCTCGGCAGGAACGGCGGCCGCAGCCACTGCGGCCACGGCCAAGGCCGCAAGCACAACGGCTTCAGGCACGGCGGCAGCTGCGTCTGCCGGTGGGCTTTCTGCCGCGAAGCTCGCGGTGTCGATCGCCCTTTTCGGCGCGACGATTACCGGCGCGGTCGTGTTCCAGGGCAAGGTCACTCGCAATCATGGAGCGTCTTCCTCGCCTGCGGCTCTTGTCG
Organism: uncultured Polyangiales bacterium; assembly: GCA_964515685.1. GTDB lineage: Bacteria > Myxococcota_A > Polyangia > Polyangiales > DASUME01 > DASUME01. The sequence goes on from CAZEWA010000115.1 coordinate 11,797, forward strand.
AGTCGACGAACGCGGCTGAGCAAGCGCTATCGCCTCAGCTAGGCAATCAGCCTGGCGCTCTAGGCCCGGTAGCGTCCCCGGCTCCTGTCGGGCAAGCGCAGGGCGCCGATGTACAAGCTTTGCCCAGCGTGACTTCCTTGGCTGAGGGCGAGCACCTGCAGACCAGCGAACCAAGCGCGGTTCAGCTCGAGGCCAACCAGGTTGCCGGCTCAGAATCCGCGAGGAGTTCTTCCGCGCGCGGCAGTCGCGGCACACGCTCCTCCGTGCGCGGCCGCACGGTCACATCCAGCAGTGCGGCGACCGGCGTAGGAGAAGCGGCAAGCTCGACTGCTGCCGCTTCCTCGAATGCTGCGAGTGCCGCCACCGAGTTGAGCCTGTTGCAGCGCGCGCGCGCTGTGCTCGCTTCGCGCCCTCGCGAAGCCTTCATCCTGACTCAGCAGCACCGCGAGAAGTACCCAAGCGGCATGTTCGCCCAGGAGCGCGACGCGCTGGCTGTCGAGGCGATGATGCGCGCCGGTGAGATGGGTACAGCCCGCTCCTTGGCCGAGCGCTTCCTGCGCGCGTACCCGAGTTCCCCGCACGCACACCGCTTCCGCGAATCCATGGGCCTACGCTGACCTCAGCGCAGTGAATCCCCAAAGCCCCCTTCGCTCAGCGCAGGGGGCTTTCTCAATTGTCGGGTTCGGCGCCTGGGAAATGCGCGAAATCCTCTGGCCGTGTCCTCGTACAGACACCGCGCTTAAGAGAGTCCGCATTCGTCGCAAGCGACGCGACATAGAAGGTCGCGAGCGCTTGGTTCTCTCTCAGATGCACGATCTCCATCGCGGAGGCCGCGCCCCGATTCCAGACAAAGCGCCTGGTCGCGAGCGGATGCTCTGCGCCAGCCGGGCAATCCCAGACTCCTGCGGGCACCCCAAAGCGCGCCTTCCGCCGCTCGAGGTGCGCGAGAAGAAGCTCGGCCTCCGAAAAGGCTCCTGCGAGCTGCACCCGTGCCAAGCGGTGCGTTTGCCCGTCGAACAGGTAAAGCACCTGGCGCCCCGCCAAAGACTCGACATACACCCGCTGGCCGTCGCCATCGGCTGGAGCGTGGCGACGCAGCGCGGGGCGCGCCCGATGCAGTGCGGGGACGTCCATTCCCAGGGCGACACCCGACAGGCCCTCGGCCGCCAAAAAAGCCCGGGAGTCCAGCGTCTCTTGGTCGACTGCGTCTGACGCCTGCTGTCCCTCAGGTGCTTCGTGTCCTTCTCCCGACCGCGTCACAGCGTAGAGCAGGCCTGAAAGTCCGCCCAGTAGCCCTATTCCGCAGAGCCCCACCGCCCACTTCCCCCATCGCGTCATGCACATGCAATGTAGCGTTGAACCTCGAGCGCGTGTGTTGCAGAACAGCGCCCCCGAAGGAGTTGCGAGATGGCCAAAGCTAAGGAAAACGAGCTCAGTAAAACCGGCACGCCCGTCGTAGGTATTCTTACCGGCAGCCCGAGCGACCTCGAAGTCGTGAAAAAGGCAGAGGACACCCTGCACAGCCTCGGGATCCCCTGCGAGCTGTTCGTGCTCTCCGCGCACCGCACTCCCGACCTCACGGTTCGCTACTGCAAGGAAGCCGAGAGCCGCGGCATCGAGGTCATCATCGCATGCGCGGGAATGGCTGCTCATCTCGCTGGCGCGGTGGCTGCCAACACGTTCTTGCCCGTCATCGGCGTGCCGCTCAAGTCGAGCCTCGACGGACTCGACGCACTGCTGTCCACGGTCCAGATGCCCCCCGGCATCCCCGTCGCCACGGTCGGCATCGACGGCGCCAAGAACGCTGCCTATCTGGCCGCGCGTATTTTGGCTCGCAAGTTCCCGGAGATCACCACGCGTCTGCAGGAAGATCTGGCGCAGCAGCAATCGCGCTACGACGACCCCTTCGCTCCGAAAAAGTGATTTTGGCCGAGCGGCCACAAGACGCCACGGCACGCAGACGACGTGACGTCGCGGCACGCTCCGACGGCCCAATTGTGAAACGTGGATACTGGACGAGGCGTTAGGTCACGGCCTAGCGGCTCTTTTCTACCATTTCTACGCGGCACACCATTTGCTCAGACGGCTTCCATGGTGTCCATGCGCCCGTCGAATCATCCGGCTATCGTCGCTCTTGGCCTGCTACTCAGCCTCAACCTGAGCAGCTGCGCCTCCCAGACCCAACGCGCTCGCACCACCGTGGCAATCGGTGCACTTACCATGGCGGCAGGGCTCTTGGTGGCAGGCGACTGCACACCCGGCAGCGCCGATCGCTCGCAGCCTAGCGGAAGCTGCGCTGGAACACCCGACGCTGCAGATGCTGCAAGGGGCAGCGCGCTCTTCGCGGCCGGAGCATCCGTAATGGCTGCGGGTATGGCGATGCAGCCACGCGATGAGCCACGCGCTGCGGTGCAGCCACGCGATGAGCCACGCGC
>CAZEWA010000115.1:14331-16420 GCA_964515685.1 uncultured Polyangiales bacterium
TGCAGCCACGCGATGAGCCACGCGCTGCGGTGCAGCCACGCGATGAGCCACGCGCCCTCAATACCGAAGGAGCCCTCACCGAGTTGGACCAGGGCGATGGAAAGGCAAGCGCCGCGGAGTGCCCAACCAGCGCCGAACATCAACCCGCCAAGGACTGCGCCGCGATGAACGGGACGGCTACTGCAGTTTGTCCTGCTAGCTGCGGGCAATAGCGAACCAGGCAACGATCAACAAATCAACGGCAGTACAGAAAGCGAGAAACGGCCGTAGGTCCGAGAAAGTGAACTTCATCCCAGGACGAGAAGCCGATGCGACTCCGTGCCGCGCCCAAGCGGCGACACAGGGTCACTCAAACCCAGGCGGCCTTGAACACCAAGCGCTGATCGAAATCCCGCGAACCGCTCACCCTCACATTCACCGCACGGCCTGCGCCGAGCTTGATGCCTGTGCTGATGACCCCGCAAAACGCGGCTCTAAAATAGGCAAATCGTGCGAGCGGCAGACCACAAATCTCGACGCGTGCGTCTTTGGGGCCGGACTTGTAGAGAGCGACTCCACCCCCAGTCATCAGGCGCTCCCACAAGCGTTCGAACTGTCCGAGCAGCAACCAGGGCGTGAGTCCTACAACACGTGCTTTGCGCACCAAGGTGCCCAGAAACGTGCCCTGAATCCTATCGCCTACATCCTCTCCCATGCGCTGAATTTCTTCGGGAGACAGCGCGAGATCTTCACATGCCTGGTAGTGCGCTTCCGCAGCGGAAAGCGGCAGCCATTCCGGCCCGAGCGAGCCCAAGATACGCTCTCGGAACTGCGAGTTTAGATTGGCCTCGTAGCGAGCGAAGTGCCCCTGAGTTCGGAGCGCGTTGAGCGACGACTGGACAAGCGTGCTTCGTACTTGGTTCACGACAACCAATGACGCGGGCAACGCGATAAGGCACTCCTCTTTCACGGATTAAACGTACCACGGGATGCGCAACACCAACTCAGAACGTCACCATAGTCGACAATGGTGCACCGCTGAAAGCGTCAGCGCACAGGCCTGTTCCGAGCAATTTAGACCGAAACCAAGTGGCTCAGGCACGCAGCGAGTTCCGGATGCACGAATCGGAAACCGCTGCTCTCAAGGCGCTCCGGCAGCACGCGTTGCCCGCCGAGAAGAGCGGCATCGGCCATTTCCCCGAAGGCTGCACGCGCTGCAAACCCCGGGACTTTGAAGAAGGCCGGACGCGACACCGACGCAGCCAGCGCCTGAGTGAATTTAGCGTTGGTCACGGGGTTGGGCGCAGTAAGGTTCACAGGACCACTCAAGTCGCTGCGCTCCATGGCGTGGCAAATGGCTCGAATGGCATCCGCACGTCCGATCCAGCTCATGTATTGCTGTCCAGACCCAAGCTTGCCGCCGAGGCCTAGTTTGAACAGCGGCAACATTTTCTGCAGAGCGCCGCCACTCGGCTCTAAAACGATGCCAAAGCGCGGGTGCACGACCCGGATGCCGGCCACGGCGGCTGGACGTGCTGCCGACTCCCAGGCGACGCCCACGTCCGCCAAAAAATCGTGGCCGACGCTGCTCTGCTCGTCGAGAATTTCGTCCCCGCGATCGCCGTAGATGCCTACCGCGGACGCACTGAGCCAAACGCTGGGCTTCCGTTTTAGGGTACTCAGCGCGCCGGCGAGCAGGCGGGTCCCTGCGACCCGGCTCTCACGAATGCGCACTTTTTGCGCCGGGGTCCAGCGCTTAGCCACGCTTTCCCCGGCCAGGTGAATCAGTGCATCGAGCCCTTCAAGCGCGGCTGCATCGATTGTTCCGCGCGCGGGATCCCACTGAATGGCGTCGTCCCCGAGGCCACCGGGCCGCACCAGGGGGCGCACTCGATGCCCCTCCTCCCGCAAGGCCGAAACCAAGGCAGACCCCACAAAACCCGACGCTCCCGTGACCGCAATGATGCCCATACCCCCCAAGCATTACACGCACGCATGGACCCGAGCTGCCTCGTTCCCTATCCTTGGGCCCAATGGACATCCTTTTCGTCTCGCCGAGCCTCGCCCCCTACCCGGTCGAAGCCGGCCCCGCCGAGGCCTGTGCGGCGCT
>CAZEWA010000116.1:0-16408 GCA_964515685.1 uncultured Polyangiales bacterium
CCTTGCCTGTGATCCAAAAATTGCCCGCGAATATGCAACTCGGGGACTACCTGCGCGTCTTGCAGAGCAAGAACGCGGAGCTGCGTGAGGTCGAGCACACGCCGCTCTACGATATCCAACGTTGGGCCGGTTGTGGCGGGCAAGCGTTGTTCGACACGCTCGTGGTCTTCGACAACTACCCCGTAGACAAGGCGCTGCAGGAGCAAAACGGCGGTGAACTCCGATTCTCGAGCACCGAATCGCTCGGCCTCACCAACTTCCCGCTTACGCTAGAAGCGAGCTTCGAGCAGACGTTTCAGCTCGTCTACAACTACGCCAGGGAGGCATTCGATGAGGCTCAGGTGCGGAGCCTTACCGAGCAAGTCGACCATCTGCTGCGCTCCTTCGTGATCAGCGGCACGCGCCCGCTTCAGGAATTCTCGCTGTTGGATGCTGCTGCCCAGGTGCAGCTCGCGGCTCATGCACGCGGAGCCGAGTGCCAGACCTCTCAGCGTTGTTTGCATCAGCTGGTGGAGGAGCAGGTGCTCGAGACACCTCACGCCGTCGCCGTCTCCTTCGGCGATGAGTCGCTGAGCTATCTCGAGCTCAACCAGCGAGCCAACCAGTTTGGGTGGCATCTGCGGAGCCTGGGCGTAGGTCCAGATGTACTGGTTGCAGTGTGCATGGAGCGTTCGCTCGATCTCGTCGTGTGTCTCTTGGCCATCCTCAAGGCAGGTGGCGCCTATGTGCCTGTTGATCCTGACTATCCGGAGGAGCGGATCCGCTACCTCATTCAGGACAGTGACAGCGTTCTGTTGGTCACGCAGGAGCACCTCAAGTCGCGTCTGCCGAGTGATTGCCTGCGGGTGCTGTGCATCGACGCCGAGCTGCGCGGCGTGACATCGGGGCGCGTAGCCAACCTGCCGTGCCTAACCCGAGGCTCGCATCTCGCGTACGCTATCTACACTTCAGGTTCCACGGGTCGTCCCAAGGGCGTGTTGCTGACGCACACCGGCATCGTGAATCACATGACGTGGATGCTGCGTAGCTTCGCCTTCGATACGCGTGATCGGGTGCTGCAGAAAACCAGCTTCGGCTTCGATGCATCCGTCTGGGAATTCTGGCTGCCGTTGATAGTGGGCGCTCGATTGGTGGTGGCCGAGCCGCAGACAGTGCGTGATCCACACGAGATGCTTGGCGCCATACGCAAACACGGCATCACGGTGCTGCAGCTGGTGCCACAGCTTCTGGAGGCTCTGCTACGCGTGGAGGGGGCGAGCGAGACGCTGTGCGGGCTCAACCACCTGTTCTGCGGCGGTGAGGCATTGTCTCTCAACCTGGAGCGCGAGCTTCATACGCTGCGGCCAGGGTTAGCCAAGAACCTCTATGGACCCACTGAAGCCACCATCGACGCTACGTGGTGGGAATGCGGAGAGAATGAGGAGCGCCCCAGCGTTCCTATCGGTCGCCCCGTGGACAACACCCAGGCTTTTGTGCTGGGGCCGGGGCTCGAACTCGTGCCACGGGGTGTGGTCGGAGAGCTGTGGCTTGGAGGCCAGGGCTTGGCGCGTGGCTACCATCGTCGTCCGGCGCTGACGGCCGAGCGCTTCATGCCCAATCCTTTTGCACGGGGCGCCGGTGAGCGCCTGTACCGTACAGGGGATCTCGCCCGGCATCGCGCGGATGGCGCCCTAGAGTACGTCGGGCGCATCGATCATCAGGTCAAGATCCGTGGCCACCGCATCGAGCTTGGAGAGATCGAAGCCGAACTCAGAATGCAGACTTCTGTGCGCGAAGCGGTGGTCGTCGCGCGCGACGCGGGCCAAGGAAAGCAGCTCGTTGCGTACGTCACCGCGGAGCAAGGCGCGCATTTGGACGAAGCGGATCTGCGCACCCGGCTGCGCGAGGCCCTGCCTGACTACATGCTGCCTGCGCGCGTGATGCAGCTGAAAGAGCTGCCACTTACCGCCAACGGCAAGGTTCAGCATCAAGCGTTGCCTGCGCCCGAGCGTGTACTCACAGACTATGTCGCGCCGGAGTCGCAGCTCGGGCGTTCGCTGGCTTCGATCTGGCAAGAGGTGCTGGGCGTTCAGCGCATCGGTATGTCGGACAATTTCTTCGAGCTGGGCGGCGATTCCGTGCTGGCCATGCAGGTGATTGCGCAGGTCTCTTCGTCGTTGCGTATCCAAGTCCCGTTGCGTCGCCTGTTCGATGCTCGTGATCTGGCTGACTTCGAAGTTGCCGTCGCGGGCTATTCAGAAAGGATCGCAGGATGAGTCGATACGAACGAGGTCAGGCCGCGAAGGACGCTGTGCGCTTCACCGGCCAGGTCTTTCTCACCGGAGTGACGGGCTATCTAGGGGCTCACCTGCTGCTCGATCTCCTCGAGCACACGGACGCGCGCCTGTCCTGCCTGGTGCGGGGCGCAGACGAAGCCGCTGCCAGGCAGTCCTTGCTGCGCCAGCTTGCCTGGTACTTTCCCGAGTTCTCCCTCGATGCTCACGGCGACCGCGTCGAGATTGTGCGAGGGGACATGGAGGCGCCCGACCTCGGCATCATCCCTACCGAGTTCGAGCGGCTGGCTGCGGAAGTGGACGTGATCCTGAACTCCGCTGCCGATGTGAACCACGTGGGCGCGGCTTCTCGCAGCTTTCGCATCAACGCGGAGGCGGTAGGGACACTCCTGGGATTCGCAAAGAAGGGCAAGGCCAAGGCCTTTCACCAAGTTTCGACGGTCAGTGTGCGCGGCGAGTTCCGGGGGCAGACCCCGATCTCAGCGTTCAAGGAGACACACATCGAGGAGGGGCAGTCGTTCGCGGGTGCCTACCAAGAATCGAAACATCGAGCTGAGGTCATGTTGCGCAAAGCCTTCGCCGAAGGCCAGCCAGGTGGCGTCTATCGCGTGGGCTACATCGGTCCCCACAGTGTCACGGGGCGCTATCAACGCAATATCCAGCAGAGCAACACCGCGCGCTACGTGCGTGCTTGCGTGCGCCTTGGCCTCGCGCCGTACACTCCCGACGATACGGTACAGCTGACGCCCGTCGACAGCGTGGCCCGCGCGATCACGCTGTTGATGACGCGAACCAAGCAGGACGGACAGACCTACTACGTAGAGAGCCCGCAGCAAATCCGGCAGTACGATGTGCTGCGTGTGCTCCACGCGGTCGGCTATTCGGTGCGCCTCATGAGTGAGGCCGAGTTTCTCGAGAAGGCTCCCCGGCTATCGCAAGACGCGGAGTCGCTCAGCGCGATCTCACCGACACCCGAGCTCGATGATGTCCGAGCCATCTGCACGGATGACTCCTGGAGCCAGCGCGAGCTGCGAAAGCTCGGCTTCGAGTATCCGCGTCTGACCAGTGACTGGTTGGGACGCTTCCTCGGGCACGCGATCGAGGTGGGTTTCATCGAAGCCCCTCGATTTTGGAACACGGCTGCTCCTCTGGCTGACTTATTGTAACCGTCGCATCAAAAACTTAAATACGAGTCATTCGCAATAACGGCTTGTCAGAGGTTCGGCCACTGTGTCAGGACACCCGCCATGGAAGATTTGAGCGTCGATCCCCTGAAGGCCCGGCTGATCCCCGAGTTTGGGGAGTCCGTCACCCACGGACCCAATGCGTGCACGCCGCGTGAACTGTATCGGGGCCTCTTCCTGGATCTCGAGAACCACGTGCACTTCATCGAGCCGGCTTTCACGTTCGTCGAGGACCAGTTCAAGCGCGTTGAGTTGCCGCTTTCGGTCCCGAGCTCTTCGCGGGAGCTGATCGAGCAACTCGAGGCATGGGCGAGGCCTTCCCTGCGCGAGTTGCCAGAGGGTGGGCAAGCCGCAGCCTTTTTGAAGGAAGCGGTGCGCGAGTTCGCTCCAGTGGGTTTGAGCGATGGCGTCTGGCTTCAAGGCTGCTTGCTGTCCAACGTGATCGAACGTGAAGTGGGCATGCGCATGCTCAAGCAGCTCATGATTCGCTTCGCAGGTCCCCAGGTCGGCGAGCCCTACCTCCAGCGCTACGCTCGCTTGATGCAGAGCCTCGCGCTTTCCCCATCTGCGGTTCACCGAAAATTCGAGGACGGCGAGGTAAACTGCTCGGCGCTGTCCTACGAGCATGCGCTCTTGCCGGTGGCACTCAGCTTGTTCCCCATGAGCTTCGGCCCCGAAACGGTAGGGTTCAACTTGTGGATGGTGCTGGTAGGGCCCTGTCCGCTGCTGTCTCGCTTGAGTGAGATGCTGGCGTCGGAAGGGGCAGATTTGCGTTACCTGAGCTTGCACGAACGTGACGTGTTCGAGCGCCTCGCAGCGCAGGCGGTCGAGCAGAGTCTACTCGAAGCATCCGACGCAGCGGAGCAGAGCCTCATTGCGGCCCGTATTGCGCGCGGCTTCGTGGTGGCGCATGGCTCCTACCAGCGCTGGGAAGCCGAACGTTTGGGTGAGCGGCCGGAACTTACCGGAGCCTATGCCCCAGCGCAGGACGTCGAGAGCCTGAGCGCGTTTGCCTTCGAGCGCTACGGAAAGCTTTCCAACCCCGAGCTGTATCACTGCTTTGCCAACATCGACCTGCACCCGGCGGCTCGCCTGTTCGCGCGGGCTTACGTCGAGGACGTGTTCTCGAAGCTGGGCCAGGTGTTGGAGCATGATCCGCGCCTGAATTCGCAGAATCCTCCTGCGTACTCTGAGCGCGTCATTGCCGAGATCGTAGCCGAGCAACACGAGAAGAACGTGCGCTCACGCGGACTGCCCAACAGAAGTCTTGTTTCCTCTAACAGTGAAGAGGCGGTCAAAGGCATCCAAGAGGTCTTCGACGGTTGTTGGCTGCAGGGCTTTGTCGACGTGCAGCGGGCGCATTTCGAGGAGTACGGCTGGCTCTTTCGCATTTATGCGTCGGAACACGGGGATGGTGACTTCCAGTGGAACCACTGCCAGATCTTTCGCAAGGCCTTCGGCCAGCTCGGCCCGACCGTCATGCTCCCCAAGACCGATCTTCGGCTATTTCAGCTCTTCGAGATCAGCGTCTCCGCGCTCGTCACCATGGCGGTGGCGCTGAACTCACGGCATTTCATGCCAGAAATTCTCGGTATCAATTTGGGCATCGAGGCCACCGGCGTCGGGGGTAGCTACATCGATCAGTGGCGGGACGCCGAACGTGACGGAAACGCTTGGCGCGCGCTTGCTTGGCGCTTGCACAACAGCATCGACAACTACGCAGACGGTCATACCAAGTGGTCGCTGTCAGCTGTGCAGTCGTACATGCGACGCGTGCGCGGCGTGAGCTCAGGCAACGTGGACGCATACTGGCGTCGTGTTTGGCGGCTCTGGCGTTGTCGCGACATCCTGATCCACGGTAGCGATGAGGAGCAAGCCGTGCTCGAGGGCTATTTCTCTCCACCAGCTGAAGAACACGTGGCCACTCCGTGAGCCTGAGGCGTCTGCTCAAGACGATGGCTTGGGGCTGTCTCGCCTTGCTTATGGGCGTGCCTCTCGCCTTAGGGCTGCGCGCATGGTGGGCAGTGCCGGCCATGGCGGGGAGTGCCCAGGTTCACGGGCTGGCGGGGCCCGTGGAAATCGTGCGCGATGTGCACGCGATCCCGCACGTCTTTGCAGGCGAGGCGAGTGACGCCTATTTCGCGCTGGGCTACGCGCACGCCCAAGACCGACTGTGGCAGATGGAGCTCTCGCGCCGCGCTGGCGCGGGCACACTCGCTGAAATCCTGGGAGAGCGCGGCCTCGAAACCGACAAGCTATTTCGTACGCTCGATTTGGAGTCTGCAGCGCGGGCCAGTCAGGACACGCTCGACGCACAGACCCGGCAAGCTTTGAAGGCCTACACCGCCGGGATCAACGCCTGGCTCTCTGCTGTGCACCCGCTGCCGCTGGAGTTTGTGCTGCTCGGGTGCGCGCCGCAGGCGTGGCGCGAGCTCGATTCCCTGCTCGTACTCAAGCTGATGGCTTGGCAGCTCTCAGGCAACTGGGGCGACGAGCTGCGGCGGCTGCGGCTCAGGGCGCGCCTCGACGGAACGAAGCTCTCTCAGCTGGTTCAACCTAACGCCCTCGGCTCGTCCGTCTCGTTTGAGTCCATGTGGCACCTGTACCAGGATACAGGTCTCGCACTCGCGAGCCCCGAGCCCTTGCCCGCTCCGCACACGCAGCACGTTCCTCGCGCATCGAAGGCGGCGCGCTCGCTGGCTGTGCGGCTGGAGGATGTGGCGCGCGACCTGGCTCGCTTTGCGCCGACGCAGCTGGGCCGAGCTATCGGCTCAAACAACTGGGCCCTGCACGGCTCGCGCACGTCGAGCGGCAAGCCACTCTTGGCCAACGACCCGCACCTCGAGCTCACGGCGCCGTCACAGTGGTATTTCGCGCATCTCAGTGCGCCAGGACTCGACGTGATCGGAGCGACAATCCCGGGCATTCCCGGGGTGATCGTAGGGCGCAACGCCGATGTGGCCTGGGCGTTCACGAACATGGGATCGGACACAGAGGACCTGTACTTCGAGAAGCTTGCGGGGCCCACGCGCTACGCTACGCCGACGGGCAGTGCCCCATTCATCGAGAAGCATGAGCGCATTCGGGTGCGCGGAGCGAGCCCCGTTACGCTTCGCACGCGTCGTACCCGCCACGGACCCGTGATCTCCGACGTCAGCAAAGAGGCGCACGAGTTGACTGGTTCGCAGCTTGTGCTGGCCCTCAGGTGGGTAGGTTTGCTCGACGGAGACACCACGTTGTCGTTTCCTGTTCACGCGGCCCACGCCGCGAACGCCGAAGAACTGCGTGCCGCTACGCGGTACTTCCACGCACCCGCCCAGAACATCGTGTTTGCCGATAGGTTCGGCTCCATAGGCTTTGTCGCCGCCGGCAAGCTGCCGCTTCGCTCCAGCGCGAGCGTGCTTCGCGGCCTCGTTCCGGCGCCGGGCTGGATAGTCGATCACGATTGGACGGGCTTCGTTCCCTTCGACGAGCTCCCACAGCAGCGCGACCCTGCCGCCGGTAGCATCGTCACCGCGAATCAAAACACGCTGCCTCCTGACTATCCCCACTGGATCGGCGCGGATTTCGGACCTAGCTATCGAGCGGATCGCATCAAGGAGCTACTGGCACAAACTCCGTCACACGACCTTTCGAGCGTCGCGCGCGTGCAGTCCGACCTTCAAAGCGCACTGGCCCAGGCCGCGCTGCCGGGCATGCTGGCACGGCTCGGCTCGGAGCACGCCGCCGATCAGAGTCTGCTCGACGAGCTGAGGGCATGGAACTACGAGATGCGTGCAGACTCACGCCCTGCGCTGCTGTTTTCGGCGTGGCTACGTGAGTTCAGCCGACGCGTGTGCGCGGACGAGCTCGGTGAACAGTTTTTGCTCGAGTGGGAGACGAGCGCAGAGCTCGTCGTGCGCATGCTCCAACGTGACGCGAGCGAAGAGCTCAGCGCCTGGTGCGACGACATCACAACCGCTCAGCTCGAGTCGTGTGACGAGATGCTGACAGCGGGACTCGACGATGCGCTGGCTTATTTGCGTGGACGCTTCGGCGCTGATGCCGATGCTTGGACGTGGGGCAGGGCCCATCGCTCGGTGTTGTTTCACAAGCTGCTCGGTGAGCTGCCGCTCGCGGAAGCCGCGTTCAACGTGACCCTTCCACGTGGCGGCGACGGCACCACGGTGGACGTCGGTGCATACACGTGGGACGACGACGAGTTTGCCTTCGAGAACACCTGGGGGCCCGGTTTTCGCGCCATCTACGACCTTTCGAAGCCAGAGCATTCGCTCGGGATTCTCAACACCGGCCAGTCTGGTCACGTGATGTCCTCGCACTATCGCGACATGGCGCAGCTCTGGGCGAGGGGGGAGTTTGTCTCGTTGACTACGAACGTGGCCGATATCCGCGCGCGCTCCCTCGGAACCATCGTGCTCACCCCGAGATAAGAGTGATTGCTGATACGAGTTGTGCAGGTTCGGCAAATATCCTAAGAGGCGGTATGTTTGATCGACGGGGGTTTCTGGAGCGAGCAGCGCTGCTGCTTGCAGGCGCACCGGTCAGCGCGTGTTTGTCCCGGGCCGACCTGAGTCCCTCGCTCAAGACAAATGGCGACGTGCAAGCGACCCATGCAGACGACGAGTGGGAACGCATCCGGCGCGAATTCGAGCTCGACTACAGCTACACGCACTTCGCAGGCTTTCTGATCGCCTCTCACCCGCGTGTCGTGCGTGAGGAGGTTGAGCGCCATCGCGCGTTGCTGCAGAGCAACCCCGCAGCATGTTTGAGCGAGCGAGAGCTGCACGAAGAGAGGGTGCGCACGGCAGCTGCGAAGTATTTGGGTGTCGACAAGGCGCAGATCGCGTTGACCGGAAGCACTACGATGGGTCTCTCACTGCTCTACAACGGCGTTATGCTCGAGCCTGGGCAGGAAGTGTTGACCAGCGTCCACGACCACTACGCGACCCAGGAGGCTTGGCAGTTTCGTTCGCAGCGAGACGGAACCAAGGTTCGTACGATCTCGTTGTTTCGCGAAGCTCACTCGGTTTCCAAAGAGGAAGTGCTGGCTGCGGTTTCAGCGAATATCACCGACAAGACACGCGTGCTGGCGCTGACTTGGGTGCACTCCGGAAGCGGCGTGAAGTTGCCGATAGCGGATATCGGCATCCTTGTGGAGAGCATCAATCGTTCGCGTGCCGAGGCAGATCGCGTCTTGTTCTGCGTCGACGGCGTGCACGGATTCGGTGTCGAGGACGCGACGTTCGCTGATCTCCACTGTGATTTCTTCGTGGCCGGCACCCACAAATGGATGTTCGGTCCACGCGGGACGGGCATCCTCTGCTCACGTACCAAGCAACTCTCGAACCTGGTGCCGACGGTCGCGAGCTTTTCGGGCGATGACGATTTTGGGACTGCCATGACGCACGGCGGCTTTCACGCGTTCGAACATCAGTGGTCCATGGACAAGGCCTTCGAGTTTCATCTGACGATCGGAAAGCGTAAGGTGCAGGCGAGGATTCACGCATTGAATGCGCGCTTGAAGGAGCGCCTGAGCGAGGTGCAGGGCATAGAGCTCGTCACTCCACGCAGTAGCCTGCTATCCGCGGGCTTTACCTTCTTTCGCGTCCGTGGGCTGGATCCTGAATCCGTCGTCAAGAAACTGGGTGAGAGCCGCATCATCGCCAGTGCCGCAGACCGCGACGCAGGACCTGTCGTGCGGCTCGCGCCCGGCCTCTTGAACAACGAGGCTGAGATTGATCGGACCGTCGCGTTGCTTGAACGCGAGATTGCAAAGATTTAGGTACTTTCTCGGAGCTCTGGCCTTGGGCCTTCGAGAGGTGCCGATCAGGGGTGACCCGTGGGTTGGGCGAACAAGCTTCGTGGATGGATGAGTCGGGCGTTTGCGTGCCGCACGTGGCCGCTCCTTGCGCTGGCCGCGCTGTGGCTCGGACTGGGCGACTTGGAAGCTCTGAACCTAGCTTTGAGGGCACGCGCAGAGGCACTCCCTGAAAAGCGCCCCAGCCTGTTTCTCAGTTGTCCAAAGGAATGCTTCGACGACTTCTTGCGGCAGAAGCTCAGCTACTTCGACTTCTCGCGCGCTCCTCATCTCGCCGATTACACGCTCGTTATCGTGCGTCAGCCGGCCGGCAATGGTGGCGAGCGCTTCACAGTGAGCATAAGCGCCCGACGCGAAACGCGAATCGCTCTAGCTTCGCCCCAGTCCTTCGTGGTTTCTGCGGCGAGTACAGCCCACGAAGCGCGCCAGATACTGCTTCAGGTTCTGCTGCGTCAGCTGAACAGCGAGATGTCTGGAACGCCCCATGAAACAGCCTTCGAGCTGACTCTCCCGGCGCGTGATGGAGTCGCGCTGAGCAGCCTCAAGGACCCTTGGAACTACTGGGTCATCGCTCCCGAGCTCAGCGGCTCTGGAGAGGCCGGCAGTGCCTACTACCGAGGGCTGATGTTTGGCACCCTCACGCTGCGCAGGGTCACGGAGCTCTCCAAGTTTCGTGTACGTGCCAGCTATGGCCGCGCGCTCAGCAGCTATCGTCTGGAGGACGGCAGCCGGATCTATGGGGACCTGTTTGAGGTCGACGGGCGCGCACTCTATGCCCATTCGATCGGGGCCCACTTCGCGCTCGGTTTGGTCGCCACGGGCTACACCAAGAGATTCGAAAATACGCGCGCGCACGTGCACGGCGGCCCACTCGCCGAACTCAATCTGTTTCCCTACTCCGAGAACGCTACCCGTCAGCTACGGCTTGCCTATCAGGTGGGACCCTGGATGAACTGGTATTTTGAGCCCAACGTTACAGGGCACATGCGCGAACTCCGTCCCTATCATGCCCTCGCCTTGATCGCGGATGTGAACCTGCCCTGGGGCAGCGTGCAGTGGATAGGTCAAGCCAATCAATTTCTGGATCAGCCAGAGCGATATCGCTTGAGCACTGGCGCCGTCATCAGTCTTCGCGTGTCCGATGGACTTGCGTTCAGTCTGGAAGGGGAGGCTGCCTATATTCGCGACATGATCACGTTGAGGGATCGTGCCATCACGGACCGGGAGCTCTTGTTGTGGATCGCGCAGCAACCCACCGATTTTGCCGTGAACTTCAAGTTCGCCCTCTCGTACACCTTCGGCAGCGTGCACAACACCATCGTCAATCCGCGGTTCGCTCGGGTGGATCTCGACGAGGAGTGATGCTGGGGGCTTCCCTCCGCGTGCGGCGTTTGTCCGCGCGACTTGCCGAGGTTCGAGGCCGTCTTCACCCCCTGTGAGCTTGCTCAAATGCGATTAATTCCCACTACGTTTGGTTGACAGGGTTTTGTCGCACCTCTAAGACGCGCTTATAGAAATTCGATTTCATTTTCATTTTCGTCGGCCACTCACGCGGCGGTTCGAGGCCCTCGGATCGCTTTCGCTGTGAGAACGCTCGCGTTGCGTCTCCCCGATGCTGGTGCGTGAAAGGTGCGGTCATGCTTTACAGGAACAACAAGAAGACGTGGAAGATGGGGCTTTTGCTCTCGGCTGCCTTGCTGGCTGTTGCCTGCGGCGATGATGAGAGCGATGGAGAGCCTATCGATGGTGATGGCGACGGTGACGAGCAGAAGCCTGGGGACGGCGATGGCGACGGCACGCCGGAACTGGATCCGGTCTACCTGCTGAAGACCACCGTCTATCCGCCTGAGGGCGCAGAAGAGTACGTGCTCGCGCGCCACGACCTGGATTTCGACATTACCGTCGAGGACCTCAAGAAGGCGACCAAGTTTGCGGGCTACACCGGCGTCAAGGTGATTGACGGTAAGGTCATCGTCGCGGACAGCGAGACCCCCTTCGCCACCAAGTACGATATCGACAACGCTTTGAAGTGGAAGAAGCTCGGGGATCCGCTCAACTTCAGCAAGTACTTTACCGGTGACGCCGACGGTCTAAACTTCTACTTCCAGACCATTCGTGGCAACGACGTCTACCTCTTCTACGGATCTGAGCGCACGAGCCGCGCGCACTGGAACGTTGCGGACTGGAAGATCCTTGGCAGTTACGAAGATACCGACCTTCCTGTGCGCGCAGGCTACGCGCTCGCCAACCCCGGCAATCGCACCGGCGTCCGCGATTGGAAGAGCGGCATGATGCAGTCCTACTACTACTACAAGGACGACGGCACGTACGCCACAGACCGCAGCACCTCTTACCTCGCGCTTTACGATGCGGATACGCACGAGGAAAAGGAGATCATCGAGGTGCCTTGCCCGGCCGTAGAGCAGCAGACCATCGATGAAGAAGGCAACGTGTACTTCACGTCGGCCTACGACCACTCGCTCGCCAAGCTCTATGGCAAGGGGCCTGCGGCTTGCGTAGTGAAGGTCTCTGCCGACGGCGTCGTAGACGACAAGTTCGGTTTCAACGATCTGACGGATATCACGGGCGGCTTCTACGGCGTGAACTTCCGCTACATCGGCAAGCAGAAGGCTATCGTGAACGTCCTGCACCACGACCGGTTGACGGACGTGGATTGGACGGGCGAGCCGGATCCTGCGGTGGAGTCTCGCGTGAGCGGCGGTTGGGTCGATGGTAATTTCGTGCCTGCCGACGGATCGTTGTGGGAGCTCCACCTTGTCGACCTCATCGCTAAGACCTCGCAGATCGTGACTGGCTTTGAGGATGGTCACGAGCCTGCGAGCTACATCTATCATCAAGAGGTGGACGGCCGAATCTTCTTCGCACTTCTGGACAAGAAGGGCACGGAGACGTTCAACGCCATCTACGAGCTGGACGTGGCAAATGCCAAGGTGTCGCAGGTGGGCTACGCGGTAGGCGAAGTCACGGCGATGCGCTTGCGCTGAAGGGTGCCCGATACAGTTTGGTTTACGCCGCGGTGAGCTCTAAGGGTTCGCCGCGGTTTTCCGTGTTTTAGCGAGTCGAACATGCGTATTCCGGTTTTTAGTTCTGCGTTGCGGCGCTGGCTCTTGTTCTGCGGGCCTAGCGTCTATCTGTCGTTTTCCGTTCCCTTCGCGCTAGCGCAGGATGCTGCGGATGGCGGGATGCCGGAGGAGGTGTCTTCACCGCCCGCACAGGCGGATGCCACGCATGAAGAGAACGCGAGCCTTGCGGGTGAATCAGGAGAGGGCGATGCGAGCGCGCTGACGCCCACGGCGGACGTACCGTTGCTTGACGCCGAGCCTGCTGAGCTTGCAGGCGACGCGGTCTCCATAGTCGGCGGCGACCCCTCGGCTTTCGAGCCTGGAGCCATGCCACCCGAGAGCGCTGCCATCCAAGTGACGGCGCGCAGTTACAAGAGCGAAGCGCAGGAGCTGCAGAGCTCCGCCGAGGCCGTGAACGTTGTCGAGCTGAAGAAGGCAAGCCAAGAGACCGCGGACCTTGGCGAGGTGCTTGCGCGTACGCAGGGCGTCAGCGTGCGGCGTTTCGGTGGTCTCGGGAGCGGGGCCAACATCGCGCTGAATGGGCTTCAGGGCGACCAAGTGCGCTTATTTTTGGATGGTGTGCCGCTGCAGCTTGCGGGCTATCCGTTTGGTCTCGTCAACGTCCCTGTCGGTCTACTGAGTCGGGTCGAGGTGTATCGCGGCGTGGTGCCGATCCGCTTCGGCTCGGACGCCTTGGGCGGCGCCATCAACCTCGTGAGTCGCGGCAAGGACGAAAACTACCTCACAGGCAGCTACCAAGCGGGTTCCTTTGGCATTCATCGCGCCACGTTGAGCGGTCGTTATCGACACGAACGCACAGGTTTTTTGCTTGGATTCACCGGCTTCAATGATTCCGCCAGAAATGACTTCTGGATGCACGATCGCAAGATTGCCCAAGACGACGGCACAACCGTCGAGCGGGACGTGCGGCGCTTTCATGACGCCTACCGGGCGCATGGCGGTAATTTCGAAATAGGCGTCACCGACAAGCGCTGGGCCCGTCGCCTCGTGCTGCAGCCGTTTTTCTCGACCTACCACAAGGAGATGCAGCACAACGCGGTGATGTCGACTCCTTACGGTGGCATCACGTACGGAGAGGCGAACTACGGAGCCACCGCCCGCTACGAGGTGGAGCTGCCACGGGATGTGGAGCTGGAGTTGGTCGCCAACTATGTAAACCGCAGCATCAACTTCAGGGACTTGTCGACTTACGTGTTCGAGTGGACTGGCGAGCCTTTGCGTACGGTCGGGCGCTCGGGTGCGGGTGCGCGCGGTGAACTGACGGGTGAGGCCATCTATCAAACGGCCTACGAGCAATCTGTCTTCGGTCGAGCGCAGGCCAGTTGGCGCGCCCATCCGAACCACACGTTTCGTGCCTCTGTAACCCCGCAGTTCGTCACACGCTATCCCGACGACAAGGTCGAAGGTCGCGTGAACGACAAGCTTCAGGGGCAGATCTTTCAGGTGGTGGGTGGTGTAGAGCACGAGCTCAGCTTGTTTAGCGAACGCCTTTCCAACGTTGCCTTCGGCAAGGCGTACTACTACCGAGCTTCGCAGGAGAAGGTCAGCAGCGAGTTCACCGGCCGGCAGCGCTCCGAGACCACGCAGGATCGCGCGACGTGGGGAGCAGGCGACGCACTGCGCTTCGAGTTCACAGAGTGGCTCCTCGGCAAGGCGTCCTATGAGTACGCGACGCGACTTCCGCGTTCTGACGAGCTCTTCGGAAACAACGTGCTCGTCCAGGCAAACACAACGTTGAAGCCCGAGCGCAGCCACAACTTCAACCTCGGGCCGCGCTTGAGCTTCGAGCGGACTCGCTTTGGCTCATTCATCGCCGATGCCAACTTCTTTTTGCGCGAATCCAGGGATTTGATCGTTTTGCTACCCCGGACTACGCGGATGCCCTACCTCAACATTTCGAGCGTACGAGGCTTTGGCTTTGAAAATGCCGTGTCGTGGGTCTCACCAAAGCAGTGGCTTAGCCTCGATGGTTCCTACACCTGGCAAGACCTACGCAACACCAGCAAGGATGGGCCGTTCGCGCCGTTCAAGGGCATGCGCATCCCTGCGCGGCCTTACATGTTTGCGAGCTGGGCGGCTCGGGGGCGCATCCCGCGCCTTCCTGGGAACCGGGACACGCTCGAGCCATTTTACTATGGACGCTTCGTGCAAGCCTTTGAGCGGGGCTGGGACCTGGGCACGGCAGAGTACCCGGTGCGCATCGAAAAGCAGTTCAGCCACGACGTCGGTATCACATATACGAAGATTGTGGGCGGCAGCAGAATCGGCTGCACCTTCGAGATCGACAACCTGGCTGATGCCGTGCTCTACGACTACTTCGGGGTGCAGCGGCCGGGCCGCTCTTACAACCTCAAGGTCATCGGCGACATGTGAGAAGGCAGGGCTCGTGCGTATGTTAGGTCTCGTATAAATGTAATTGCGAATCATTCTTGTTTGTGTCAACCATGCATTGTCCTTGGTTCCGAAGGAAAATGCGATGACGCACGAGAACTCAGCCCATATCGTCGAGCTACTGGGCAAGCGCGCAGAGAAGCATCCTGAGCGTATCGCCCTGCGGTTTCTCCACGATGGGGAGAACGTCGACACGGAATTCACCTACGCGGAGCTGCATCGCCGCGTGGCCACCTTGGCTGCCGAGCTCGCCGAGTTCACGTTGCCGGGCGACCGCGCGCTGTTGCTCTTTCCCAGCGGCGCGGACTACGTGGTCGCACTGCTCGCGTGTTTTTATGCGGGTGTGGTGGCCGTGCCTGCCTATCCCCCGCAATCCGTGCAGCCTCAGCATGTGGCTCGGGTCCTTTCCATCGCGCGCGATGCTGCGCCGAGCGTGCTCCTGACGCAGTCGGCGTTCTCGGGGCCCTTGGAGATGCTGGGGACGGCTTGTCCAGAGCTCGCGAGTGCGCGGCTTTTGGTCACGGATGTTCCCCTGCCTGCGCGCGCTTTTGCGCCCCGTGTGACCGGTGCCGGTGGGCTCGCGATGCTCCAGTACACTTCTGGCTCCACGTCGATGCCCAAGGGAGTCATGCTCAGCCACGAGAATCTCATGGCCAACGAGCGCGCCATCCAGCGTGCATTCGCCATCGTGGATGGGGATGTGGTCGTGAGCTGGCTGCCGCTGTTTCACGACATGGGGTTGATCGGGACCTTACTTCAGCCGCTGTACAGCGGGGTGTCTGCGGTACTCATGCCCCAGCACCGCTTCTTGGAGCGGCCGCGTCGTTGGCTCGAAGCGATCTCGCGTCATCGCGGTACAATCAGTGGCGCTCCAGACTTTGCCTTCCGCCTCTGCATTCAGCGCGCTGGGCCCGAGGAAGGAAGTCCACTGGATCTCTCCAGCTGGCGACTGGCGTTCTCCGGCGCTGAGCCGGTGCGAGCTCAAACTCTCGGGGCCTTCGCCGATCGCTTCAGTTCGGTGGGATTTTCGCCCAAGGCGCTCTACCCGTGTTACGGCCTGGCAGAAGCGACGCTGCTCGTGGCCAGTCATCCGGCAGGGACCGGCGTTCGCGTGCGCGATTTCGCAGCTCAGGAACTCGCGAGTCACCGAGCGGTCGAGGTGCAAGATGGCGGGCAGAGCCTCGTGAGCTGTGGCGGCGCGTGGCCCGAGCATGAGATCGCGATCGTCGATCCAATCAATGGGCGGACCCTGCCAGCGAATGAGACTGGAGAGATCCTGGTGCGAGGGCCGAGCGTGGCTCTCGGGTACTTCCGGAACGAAGTCGACAGTCAAGCCGCCTTCGTAGAGCGTGAACATCACACGTTCTTGCGCACGGGCGATCTCGGGTTCCTCCACGAGGGTGAGCTGTTCGTGACGGGTCGTCTCAAGGACATGATCATCGTGAGTGGACAGAACCTGTATCCACAAGACATCGAGCGCGCGGTCGAGGAGAAGAACGAGGTCGTTCGCAAGGGCAGAGTGATTGCGTTCGGCTTGGAACAAGCAGGGCAGGAACGCGTTGCGCTTGCCGCGGAAGTGAGCTCGCGTATGAAAAAGCTCATCGACATCGACTCTGTCTGTCGAGACCTGATCGCGAT
>CAZEWA010000117.1:0-16336 GCA_964515685.1 uncultured Polyangiales bacterium
GCGCGCGCTACGCGATGCGTAGGCCCGTTCGCTCGCTGATGGCGCTCGTCGCTCTCGCTAGCCACATGCTACTTGCGGCATGCGGCGGGCCAGGCGGACTGAGCCGGAGCGCCGAGGAAGAGGTGAGAGAGAGTCAAGCTGCGATGCTCAGCATCACCGCCACTGCCTACTATCACTATGATCATCTCGGGAACGTCCACGTGATTTCGGACGACGCGGGATTCGTTCGACAACGGTTCGAGACCAAGCCGTACGGTGAGCGTACGTATGAGTACCACCAGCCCGTGTACAACTCGCTAAGGACGTCCTTCAATGGCCAATCCTACGAGCCTGTAAGCGGCCTGTACCACTTCGGAGCTCGGCTCTACGACGCAGAGCTCGGTCGCTTCATCTCCGCCGATCCGACAATTCCACATGAACGGCGGAGCGTGGCCCTGAACCGCTATGCGTTCAATGCCAACAATCCGATTCGGTTCATCGATCACGATGGCTACGCCTTCTGGGATGGCTTGAAGAAAGCCTTGGTCTGGATCGGCGTAGGAATCATGGCGGTGGTCAGCGTGGTCCTCACCGCGGTGACCTTTGGTGCCGCGGGCGCTCCCATGGCCCTGCTTCTCGGCGCAGCGATAGGATTCGCAGTCGGGTTCACGGTGGGCGCGATCTGGACAAAGGTCGCGGACGGTAAAGTCGACTGGAAGGTCGCTGCGATGTTCGGAGCAGCTGGGGCGCTACTCGGCACGTCGATCGCTGGCTCGGTGGTCTCCATCTCCGCTGGTGCCCTGGCCGGGACTAAGATCACCCTCAACATGAGCGTCGCCCTCATGAACGTGGGAGGTGTCGCGGGCGCAGCCGGCGGCATCATTGCGGGCGCTACCCAGGTAGCCCGCAACGGATGCGAGAGCGTTGCTCTCTTCATGTTGGTGGGCTGGGCAGCTGGTAGCGCTGTCGGTCTCGCCACCGGCTTGGGAGGAATGGCTTGGGGCGTGAAGGCTGGGGGGGCCAGCATGGCTGTCGGGACAGCCCTCTCGGCGATGGGCCTGAACGGCATCTCCGGTGGAGTGAGTCACGTGCAGGGGGTCATCTTCGGAGGCCGCGAGGTGGCAGAGATGGGCGGCAAGAGGCCAGAGGTTGCGCCGCCCATCCCCAGCCCGTCGGAGCCGGATCCCAACCTCGAGCAGAGCGCCCCACCTGGAAGCAAGCCCACATGGGGGCAGCTCAACTGCGAAGCGCAACAGCTGCTTGGCGTGGTGCCAGCGTACGTTGACTGCACGACGTGGTAGCTGCGTTGACCCGTGAGGCGCGCTCCGCGTGAGTGCGCAGGGCCCGCCTCACTCCGTTGCTGCAGGCTTTGTAAGGGCGATCTCGCGGAGGTTGCCCGCGCTCGTGTCATCCCAGCACAGCAGCTTCCCTTCTTCTGTCACAGCGCAGGTGCGCGTCGGGCCTCTCGTGTCGATATCGACGAAGCGTGCGCCGGTTCGTACTACGGACGACGATGGGTCATTCATGGCGTCCCTGCAACTGGCGCTTCCCTCGCGCTGGATCACGCAAAGCCAGCCATTGTGTTGCGAGTAGTCGCGGATGTCCGTGTCGGGCTGGGGCACGAGCACAACAGCATCCTCGGCGTCGTAGCTGAAGCAGTGAAGTGTTCCGTTCAGGTCGCGCGCGCAGCCCGGTATCTGTTGGTAGCCGTCAAAGTCGCTGAACCGGAGACCACTTCCAAGCTGATACAGGTGATTGTGAGAGCTCATGACGATGAGCCCATCTACGCGCAGCCCCACGAACGTGCGTTGCGCATAGCTCGCCGAGATCTGCACGAACGGCCCCTCGGGTAGAGCGGTGGGAAAGGGCGCTCCCTCGCAACGCACCGAGCCGTTGTCGGCTAGTAGGCCGCAGGTCCCCTGTTCGTTAGACACCAGGCCCATGTACCTGCCTTCCGGCAGTCTGTGGCCAGTTGGAGTGCTAACGAACTGATGGATGGTGGCGGTGGAGCCATCGCGACGAATGGCCGCGTACTCGTCGGTGTCGAGCGGAGCGTCGACCCAATCGAACATGCGATTGTCTGGCACTCGCGCCGTGAAATCGGTGCCGCTATTCTCGCAGTGAAGTGTTCGGTCTTCCAGGACTACGCAGAACGCATCATCCGATGATCCCAAGGCTAACCTGCGTACCGGGAGCGCACGCGGCCGGTACGGTGGGCCGTCGAACACAGGTACGCCGAGGACGGGTAGTGTGCCGATGACCGGTTGTGCACCGTCGGCAGCGCCAGCATCCGGCGCCAGCGTTCCGGCTTCTGGTGAGCCGGAGCCGAGGTCTTTTCTGCTTTCGGCGGGACCTCCACAAGCGACGAGTGTGAAGAGCCAGCTTTGCATGAGGGGAGCGTGGGAGATGGAGCGCCGCATACCTGAGACCCAATATACAGCTACCTGCTCAGGTACGAACCGGGTTTCGGGGTGACATTCAAATCGGCTTAGTGGGTGACACCGTAGACGGCAATGTGGACGATTCCCCATGCCGTGGATGGGGTACGAACCGGGTTTCGGGGTGACATTCAACCCCCCCAACGTCAGGATAGTTGTCGGAGGTAACCAGCAGGACGCGGGGCGAGAGCTTGGGTTTGAGAGGCATGCGGCAACGAAAATATTCGGACGCGTACCGAGAACAGTTTTTGCGCGAGGCGCTTCGTCCTGGTGGGCCGGGCCCGTATGCACTGGGACGTGAGCGCGGGCTGTCGAATGTCAAATCTAGTTAGAGATGTCGCCTCGGCTCCCAGGTAGAGATGTCGCCCGGAGTAGCTTCTCCATGAAATTATTTAGGAAACCGACTTGGTCGTCGACTGTGGTCGTATGTGCGAGCCCTTGCTGCCCGTGCCGGCCACGGGAAAATAGGCCGGTCATTTTCAGACCATTCATGGCACCGCGTGGCCAGTGCCCAGTCGTGCCGTGAGTGGACCGCGTCTACGGTGCCCCGTAGATTCGTCGACCGCCCGCCCTCACCACCCACGGCGGATCGGACTCGGCTCCTTTGATCGACTCACAATCCAACATCCGAATGTCTTCCACGATGGTCCGTGCGCTCATCGAGGCCGTTCAAACATCCGCCGTGGCCCCAGCGGCATTCGTGGCGCGATCCCGGGTCGATGTTGCCCGCCTAGATGATCCCTACTCGTGGTTTGCGCTAGAGGAGTTCGATGAGTTGGTAGCCGCCGCCGTGGAGATGACGGACGACCCGGCTTTCGGCCTGCACTGGGGCGCGCGATCGCCGTTGGCACAGTTCGACGTCGCATCGCCCCTGACTGCTACGGCACCCACCTTGCGCAGCGCCATCCTCGTGGCGATCCGGGTTCAAGCCATCTTCCTGAGTCATCCGCCCCTCTCCCTCCGTGAGGACCGGGATCGCTGCACTTGCGTCTGCAAGGTGATCGCCTCTAACGAACTCGGCCTGCGTGTGGGGACTGAACTCGCGCTGACGGGTCTGGTTCGTCTCGTGCGCTACTACGCGGAGGATGCGGTGCGTCGGATCAACGTCGCCTACGCTCGCCCCTCGTACGGGGCGGAGTACGAGGGACTGCTCGGTCGCAACCTGTACTTCGACCAACCGGAGACCAGCCTCGAACTCGACGCCGTCGTGCTCGATCGGCCTGTTCTGCACCGCAACACCGAACTCCACAACGCCTTGCTCGAGCGATCGGAACAGATTCGAGAGCGTGTCCTCGGACAGATGAGTACCTCCGAGAAGGTGAAGCAACACGTCCGGACGGCGTTGCCGCAGTTGCCCGTGATGGCCGAAGTCGCGAGAGCTCTCGAGCTCAGCGAGCGCTCGTTGCGTCGTCGGCTCGTCGATGAGGGGACCACCTACAACGACCTGGTCGATGAAGTGCAGTGCGAGCTGGCCCGCGTCCTGCTTGGTGCCGGACGCAAGCCCGCAAAGCAAATGGCTGCTGCTCTGGGTTTCGACAGCGTCAGTGGCTTCCAACGCGCCTTCCAGCGCTGGAACGCAAAGGGTACGCCGTAGTGTTCCCTTGACGGCCTTCTCCCGCGCTTCCTAGCCGCTCGCAGCACGCGTGGCCGGAAAGTCCCGTCTTTGGCCGGAAATGCCGCGCTGTCGACGGAGACGAGGCGCGCCTGCTGCTGGTAGTGCTGTGTCGTTGCGCCACGCCGACATGCCCACGCTCCATCGGAGTCGTCGCTTAGGGATTCGTCATGCGACTTGCTTTCTTGTGTTCGCTCTCAACAGCCATTTCTCTGCTCGGCGCCTGCAGCGCCGCGAATCCCACCTTGTCCGGCGCGCCAGTCGATGCGGGCGAGCCACCGAAGGAACCTGACTCGGACGCCGAATGTGACGATGGCGACTCGCAGCCCTGCGATTGCGACGACGATAAAGGCAAACAGGCCTGCTACGAGGGCGAATGGGGAGCGTGCTACTGCGCGCCGCCACCGCGTGAGGTGAGCACCGATGGTGATTGCTTGCCGGGCACCTATACGGGAGATTTCTCGGGCCTCGCTGGGACCCCGGTCCCTTTCGTCCCTGTGACCGGCCTCTCGTTGGCTGGCGGCCCACCGTTGGTCATCCATTTGAGCCGAAGCGACGCCCAGGAATTTGCTCTCGTAGGCGACGGGACACTCTCCGGCAGCGCCAACGGTTTGTTCGAGTTCGAAGCGACGATCTCGGGCACCCTGGACTGCAATACGAAAAAATTCACTGGCAAGCTCGAGGGCTCGGCCAAGGACGTTTTCGGCGTCTTCATCCATCAGGTATTCACCGGCAATATGCTGGCGGACTACGACGCGCAGGGGCACGAGCTCGTCAACGGCAAGTGGGACCTGATGAGCCGAGACGTGAACGCGACCGACGGCGGAACCTCGCTCGCGCCTTCGGATGTCACAGGCAACGGCGATTGGAGCGGCAAGATGGGCCTAGACAAGGACGGCGGCCCCTGAGTTGGCGAACGCGCTTTCTTCCGATGCTCTGTGCGTTGGCTTCCGCCTGCGATGAGGCGTCGTCGAAGAATCTGATCGATGCCGCGCCAGGGACCTCCGACGCAGAGGTCGAGGCTACCCGCGATGCTGGCCGTGAGCCCGAACCCGAACCGGCGGAGCCTGATCTCGATGCAAGCGTCGCCACCGATGCAGGCCCGGAGTCGCTGGCTCGTTGGCGTCCGATCGCCCAGGGCCTCGACGTCGCAACGGATCAGGGGAGCGTGCGCGGAAAAATCGTCGGCAGAACACGCGCGTTTCTCGGCATTCCCTACGCCATGCCACCGACTGGATCGCTTCGGTTTCGACCGCCGCAACTACCAGCGGCGCGCAGCGGGGTCTTCGAAGCCACCGCATTCGGTAAGGCGTGCCCCCAAGCGCTCCCCATCGTGGGCTTCCATCCGAACAGCAGCGAGGACTGCCTCACGCTCAACATCTGGACCACTGATCCCGCTCCAGCGTCCCCGCTCCCTGTGATGGTTTGGATCCACGGCGGTGCCTTCCAGCTAGGTGACGGCGGCGGCGCGTACGACGGCCAAAAGCTATCCGAAGCGGGCGGCGTAGTCGTCGTGACGCTGAACTATCGCCTCGGTGCCCTGGGCTTCCTTGCCCACCCGGCACTCTCCAAGGAGAGTGGCAACGGGAGCACTGGCAACTATGGCATCCGCGATCAGCAGGCCGCGTTGGCCTGGGTACGGGCCAACATCTCGGCGTTCGGTGGAGATGCTGAGAACGTCACTGTGCTCGGAGAGTCCGCAGGAGGACACAGCACATGCATCCACCTGGCGGCGCGATCCAGCGCGCTGCTTTTCGACCGGGCGATTGTGCAGAGCGGGCTTTGCATGCGCGTTGCGCAGCGCCAGGACGCAGCCGAGATTCAGGGCGAGCGCTTCGCGAAGGCACTCGGATGCCCGGCGGGCGAGGGGGCCGCTGCGTGCCTGCGAGGTATCTCGCCGCAGACGCTGGTGGAGCGAAGCGCCGTGCTGAACGAACGCGTCGCTGGCGGGATCATGTTCCTCGATGATCCTGACATCTTCTTCTTCCAACCGACCCTCGATACCGAAGTATTTCCGCGGCAACTCGAGGACGTATTCGCCGAGGGCGCTTTCAATCGTGTTCCCGTACTCCACGGCGCCAACGTAGACGAGGGAGCCCTGTTTCAAACCGGCCTGGTCGGAGGCGGCCCTATCGGCTCACGTGACGAGTTCGAACGCCTGATGGGCGTTGTCTTCGCCGGTCACGTACAAGCCATCAGCGCGATGTACAGTCCTCCCGCCAACGCGAACTGGCGGGAAGCTCTCAGCCAGGCGACCGGCGACTTCATGTTCGTCTGCCCCGCACGGCGGCTGGCCGCATACCTTCACGCTGCAGGCGTGCCAAACTACCTCTACCGTTTTGCGGCGACCATCGACTCGTTGCTCGTGCCCGAACTCTCGGGTCGCGCCTTGCACAGTGCGGACGTCCCTTACCTATTCGGGAACGGCTTCGAACTCGGCTGGATCCCGTCGAGCAAGGTCGCACTGCAAGACGACGTCATGCGCCTCTGGACCCGGTTCGCACGCCGGTCAGACCCCAATGAAGGAGCCGATGCCGGAATCTCCTTTCCTGCGTACGACCCTGAGAGTGTCGCGGAGTTCAACCTAGACGTTCCACTCTCCATGCGTTCACAAACGAAGGAGCTCGAATGCCAACTCTGGCGCGACATCGCGACTGCCCATTGAGAGCAACACCTACAGCCGGTGGAACTATGGCAGCGTGCGCGAGCGTATTGCTAGCTCTGGCAGCGTGCTCGGGCAGTCCGCGTTCAGGGGAGGGCACTGCCAATGATGGCGGTCATCCGAGCTCCACTGGTGCGGATGCTGGCGACGCGATGGAGCCCTCGAACGACCCCTCGCAGTTGCGCGACGCTGCATCGCCGAACGACAGCGCAGGTTCGGATGCCGGCACTGATGCCGAGGTTCCTGCAGGGCGTCCGACAGCCACCGGGTTGGTGTTCCCCGTCACCATGGACTCCCCCGGAGCCGAACCGATCTTCGACGTGTTCCGACCTACGGATGTCGCGGAGGCGGTGACGCTCACCGGACATCCGTTACCCATCATCGTCTGGGCCAACGGCGGCTGCTTGCGCACCACCGTAAGCTGGAAGCCGCTCTTCGAGCGCTGGGCTGCCGCCGGCTTCGTGGTCCTAGCGCTCTCAGTGAAACCAGGTCAACTCGTAGAAATGTTCGGCACTACCACCCAGGTGGAGCACGGCAAGTTGATCGACTGGGCGCTGGCGCAGGCGGTAGGTCAAAGCCCGCCTTACGCGGGGAACCTCGATGCGGCTCGCATCGTGGCCGCAGGCAACTCCTGCGGGGGCGTCACCGCGCTCGAGCTCACGGCCAAGGACGACCGTATCAGTGCAGCCTTCGTCCTATCGGGATCGAGTGCCATCGGCAGCTCCAACGCAGCCGTGGTCGATGCCCTCCAGGTGCCGGTGGGCTTCGTTGTCGGCAATCCCGCTGAAGACATCGCCGCTCCCAACGCCATCCCGTGCAGCTCGTGCAGCTTCTCGTGCGCCAGCGTGGGTCCGAAGCCGAGGTATCGACTCCTGATGATCTCCAGGACCAGGTCACGGTACGCATCGTCATGAGACCGGTTGCTGCGCTTCCCGCGACGTCCAGACACGAGGCCAGCCGCGCCGAGCTCGACGAACGCATCCCGCAGCCGTTGGACTTGGCGGACACCCACGCCGAGCTCCTTGGCGACCTGGCGCTGGGTCACCCGACGCTCAACCAGCGCCTCCATCCAGTGAAGCCGGTCCAGTTCCTTCGTGCTCATGGTGACCGTCGCCGTCCTCATGCCGCGCGGGGTACGGGGTGCACCCGACAGGCGACATCTGTAACTTGGAGAAAGGCGACACTACTAACTGGGGCCTGCACTGCCACTTCGCAGAAGATAGATTATGTAAACTCAACATCAGAATACTGGCGCGAGCATTCGGTTCGGATGTCGACCTCCGCGTCTTGCTCGTCACCGGTCGCTCCCAAATGGCAACGTTTACAGGGCCTCTGGGCCGGCTTCTGCGGTCCCCGTAAAACATAATCCCACTCCGGGATACGCCTACGCTGTCCCTTCCCCCCGTTTCGAGGTGTATGCTCGCGGCCGTGAACCGGCGACTCAACGCGATCGAAGAAGTGGGCCAGTTCTGTGATGTTCAGCAGCGGCTAGCTCTAATCCCTCCCTCTGCCTCGGTGCGCGGAATGTACTTCCGAAGCATCGACACCATCCTCGCGAAGGCTGGCAAGACCGCGCAATTTCTGGAACTCTTCCCAGACAAGATCGCCGCGATTCGCTGGTACCCACTCTCGGAGTTCATCGTTCGTCTCACCGTCGGCAGCGCGCTATTGCGCGGACCAGAACGGGTACACGAAGGGATGTTCGAAATCGGCCGCGAGAACGCCTTGGCATTTGCCAACAGTCTCGTGGGAAAAGTGCTGTTTCGACTGCTGTCACGCAATCCGCGTAAGCTGCTCGAACAAGGCGTGGCGGCACGTCGTCAAAGCTGCAATTTTGGGCGCTGGACACTTACCTTTCCCGATGAACAGACCGCAGTTATGGAGATGACTGAAGAGTATCTCTTCATTGAGTCCTATCTGTTGGGCGCTGCTCAAGGTACGTTTGACGCGATTGGCATCGCGGTTCAGGCAACGGCGGAGCTGAGCGACCGCTTCACGGGTACCCACACCTTGCGCTGGAAATCCAAGCCACAAAGCACCTAGTTTCGGAACATTCTGGTTTACGGCCTCACCCATGCGTTCTCGCTGGGCCGGTTTGTGTATCGTCGTCCCCCCGCCTCGGAGTTGCCACGAGTGTGTGCAGCGCGTTCGTTGATTTTAGTCCAGCAGCCTGTGGTCCAAGACCGGTTTGTGTCTCTCGCCGAGGGACTGCCCTGGGCCCCTAGTCGCGGCCTTATCTTTCAGACGGCTGCGGGCGATCCGCCCCAGACCATCGAATACTGGAGACGTCGAGAGGGGCACATCCCCATCGGCTATATCGCCTCAGACGAGTCCAGTGTGCTCCTGGCGCTCGCGCACGGCGCGGACGAGTCAGGGGTCGTCCCCGTGGACGCGGCGGCTCTAGCGGCGTTTGTGGACCGCCTGGAGCTGCGAGCCAGCCTGCGCGCCGAGAACCAGCGGCTTCATGAGAGCTTTGCGCATGCGGAGAAGCTCGCCGCGCTCGGCACGCTGGTCGCGGGCGTGGGCCACGAGATCAACAACCCGCTCTCCGCGATGTTGCTTTCCATCGAAGCTGCGCGCCGACTGGTGATTCCGCAGCTGGATGCAGCCTGGGAGATCTCGCAGGCGCTTCGCCAGGGCGTGCCCATTCCGCAGCTCGCGCTCGCACATTTGCAGCAAGTCGCCTCCCACGAGCGCGCAGGCCGTGATGCGTCGCGGATGTTCGACGACATCGGCTCGGCGGCGGATGCCATCGCCTCCATCGTTCGTGACCTGCGCATCTTTGCCCGCACCGATCTGGAAGAGCCCTCTGAGCTCGTCGACGTCGAAGACCTCATCGACCACGCGATTCGTCTCGTCGGTCGCGAAGTGTTCCAACACGGCCTGCTCGAGCGCGACTTCACGCAGGGCCTGCCGAAGCTCGTGCTGCCGCGCAATCGTGTCACGCAAGTCATCATGAACGTCCTCATCAACGCAGCCCACGCGATCCGCGAAGTAGATCGCCCGGTGCACCGCGTGCGCGTCGCGACGCGTGCCGACGATGAGTTTCTCGCAATCGCCATCAGTGACACCGGCCCTGGCATCCCAGAGGAGTCCTTGGGGCGCATCTTCGATCCGTTCTTCACCACCCGGCGCAGCGAGCTTGGCACGGGCCTCGGCCTCGCCATTTCGCGCTCCATATTGCGCCGTATCGGAGGCGACCTGGCGGTTGAATCCGTGTACGGCAGCGGCGCGACGTTTCTGTGTTTTCTCCCGCTGCCCACGCGCGAGATGGTGCGCGAAGCCTGGAGCCGCACCGCCGTTACGCCCAGGCGTGTGAAGTCGAGTCCGAAGATTGCCTCGGTGCTGCTCGTCGACGATGACGAACGCATTCTTCGCTCGTACGTTCGGCTGCTCCACACGGACTATCGTATTGTGATAGCCCAGGACACCTCGGATGCGATCGAGCTGCTTGAATCGGGATCCAATCCCGACGCGGTAGTCCTCGAGATGGATCTCCCCGGATCCGATGGGCGCACCCTGCTGGATTGGCTCAAGCAAAACCGCCCTGCTCTACTCGACTCCGTCCTGCTGGTGACCGCGGCTGCGGGCGAGGCGAACTTTGCCGACTTCTTCGCCAATTACACCGGACGTGTGCTGCACAAGCCGGTGCGTGGCGACGAGTTGGTCTCGGCCATCGAGACCATCGTGACCCCGAATGGCGGCACCGTTCCGCCGACGCACGGCTAGCGAAAAGGCTTGGACTCGCTCTCAGGAGGGCGAGCGGCCGAGGAAGAACTTGGCCAAGGGGATGGCATCGAGGCGCGCGGTCTCGAGCAAGCCCTCGATCAGGCGCCGTCCCAAACGTGCGAGATCCAGCAAGCGTTGGATGCGCACCTTCTGAGCCTCCGCCCGGGCGCGCACCGCCGGATCTGCATCCGACATTTTTTCGTCGAGCGAACCCAAGGCTTGCTCCATGGCCGCAATCGCTTCGAGCACCTCGACCAACTCGCGCTCACGAAACACGCGAGAGATCATCTTCCACAGATTGCTCTCGGCGACGAAGAAGTCCCGCCGCTGGCCATGAATCCACACGCGTTTCACGACGCCCCATCGCAACAGGTCGTTGAGCGCCATCGAGACCGATCCCGCCGACAGCTCAAGTCTGTCGCGGAGCTCATTGGCGCCGAGCGGCTCATCCGATAGGTACAAGAGGCTCCAGATGCGCCCCATATGGCGCTTGAAGCCCCAAAATTCGATGAGCCTTCCTACGGCATCGCTCAGAAGTTGCTCGCTTTGCCACAACTCCGCGCGACTTCCCGGCACCTCGTCGACTTGCGTCATAGGTGATGATACTCCGTCCCTACATCACGTCTTACGACGTGTCAGCACGAGAGCAAGATTGCGGAGCAACTCCCTCGGACGTGCTTCTGGCAGTTGCGAAAGTGCCGCCAATGCACCTTCACTTTGTTCGAGCGCGTAAGAGCGCGCGTCTTCGCACGCACGCCGAACTTCAGGATGCAGACTGATGAACTGAGCTGCGCTCAGGTCGCCGCGTCGCGCGTCCGGCAGGCGTGCTGCAATCGATCCGTCGTCGCGCTCCAAGGCTATCGCAAGCGGTAGCGTTGTCTTGCCTTCTGCGAGGTCTGCCCCCAAACGCTTGCCAACTTCGTTCGGGTCGCCCGCCAAATCCAGCACGTCATCGATGATCTGAAACGCTACGCCGACCTGCTCACCGAAACAGCCTGCAACTTCTATCAAGTCGTCACGACCGGCGATGCGCGCTCCGCTGCGACAAGCAAAGCCGAACAGGGAAGCGGTCTTGCCTTTGACGATGTCGAGATAGCCCTCGACGCCGAGGTCTTCCCGCCCGCGCGCCTTGAGCTGCGCAACTTCGCCTGCAATCAGACGCTCCAGCGTGTGAAGCATATCATTCATGGCGCCAGGAACTCCGGCGGTATCCACGAGCTGCAGCGCACGCGTGAGCAGTAAGTCACCCGAAAGCACGCTCACCAGGTTGCCCCAGAGCACGCGCGATGCAGGGCGATTGCGGCGCTCTTCGCCTTCGTCGATCACATCATCGTGAAGCAAGGTCGCAGAGTGAATGAGCTCTGCAGCCGCCGCGATGTGCACGGCCCGTCTCGGGTCACCGCCGCAGGCAGCGGTGGTAAGCAAGCACGTCAATGGACGCACGCGTTTGCCGCCCGCACCCACGAGATGTAAGCCAGCTTGTGCAAGCGGCGTCGGGCCTCGGACTGCCGAAAGGACCTGGTCCTCCAGAATCGGCAACGCATCGGAGAGCAGCTCACTCACTGCGTCCAAATGCTGGGCTGCCGCAGCAGACGACGGATGGAGCCTCGCAGCATCTTTGAGAGCTTCGGTTTGAGCCGCTGGGATCATCGCGGGCGCCTCCGTGCTTACAGAAGTTTCAAAAAAGATTGAACTATGGGCCCCCCACGCAAAGGCGTCAATATGCGGGCACTCACTCCCGGCCGAGGACAGACGACGAAAGAGACCCGCGCAAAACCCTTCGTCCCGAGGTATGAAGCGATTGTGGTGCGATTCTTCACAGGTTTCCTGACCGCCTCTCTCCTGTGGGGGGGGCTAGCTGCGTTGGTTTTTTTGGGAGTCCTCCCCTTCCCAGGTGGGTCTCAGGAGGCTCCAGAGGTCGAGATCGCCCCGGGCCCCGATCCAGCCCCCAGCGACAGCGACGATAAGCCAAAACGCAAACGTCTCAAGAAACCGCGAGTCAGCGGCCCTGAGGGCGGACGCGCGGGTTCGGGCTCGGGCTCCCGGACGATAGGCGATGACCTAGACTGGAGCGGCTCACGCCAGGTGGATATGGCTGCCGGCGAGGGACAGCTCTCCGGCAAGCAGATTGAGGCGGGGTTCGACAGCGTGATGGGCAAGATTCGACGCTGCCTCATTCTCGTGCCGAGCGACGACGAGATACAGGGCAAGCTGCTGTTCGGCATGCGCGTCGGCAGCGATGGCAAGGCGCGCGCCGTTCAGTTGTCCGGCCCGTCGGTGGTCATCGGCGGCGAGAGCGGAAGCTGTCTGCGGGACGCAGCGCAATCGATCCGATTTGCGACGTTTGATGGGCCCGACATGCTCTTCAAGTATCCCATCACTCTGCAGTAGCGGCTTCAAGCGCCTTCACACGCTCCGCGTACTTCGCGTTGCGCGGGTCGAGCGCCACAGCACGCGTCAGTTCGGCTTCGGCTTCGCGCGTTCGTCCCAGCTGCGAAAGCAACAGCGCGCGACCGACATAGGCCGGCGCGAAATCGGGCGCGTCTTCTAGGACCTGCGCATACAGGTTCAACGCTTCTTCGTATTCGGCTCGATTCACGAGCAGCGCAGCGAGCCCCAGGCGCAGGCTACGGAGCTTGGGGAAGCGCGCGAGGGCGGCCCTCAACGTTGCTTCGGCCGCTTTCGATTCGCCTAGACGCGTGTACGTGATGGCCAGCGCATGGTGGGTCTCGGCGTGCTTCGGATCGCGCGCGAGGGCCTCACGAAGAGCCGCCACCGCCTG
Organism: uncultured Polyangiales bacterium; assembly: GCA_964515685.1. Classification (GTDB taxonomy): domain Bacteria; phylum Myxococcota_A; class Polyangia; order Polyangiales; family DASUME01; genus DASUME01. Next base: position 13,203 of record CAZEWA010000117.1, read on the forward strand.
TTCGGGGCGGCCCCAACGTAAGAGCCGCGTACCGAGCACGCGATGGGGCCAGGCGCGGTCGGGCTCGAGCGCCACCCCGGCTCGGTAGGCTGCTTCGGCCTGCTCGTAGTCACGCGCGAGCTCGTGCGCGTGGCCGAGATAGATGGCTAGACGCGCCTCCTCGGGACGCAAGTTTCGAGCGCGCTGGAAGGCTGAAACGGCATCAGTCGCCCTGCCCTCCCCGACGTAGGCGCGGCCCAGATCCACCCAATAGGAAACCTCCGCAGGCCGCGCCTTCACTGCCTCCTGCAGCGCCAGAGCCGCCACGCCGTAGGCCTGCTCATCGAGCGCTCGACGACCACGCAGTGCGCCGGGATGCACACATCCTACGAGCCACTGGGTGAGCGCCAGCAGGAGGACGCCACGCCCCCACGTTCGACTCTTTCGTGCGAGAGCTTGACGACGCGCCCTATCGCGCGGACGATCCCGGCCATGACACGCGAAACGTTGCAAACCATCCTGCTCGGGGCCGAGGGACTGTCTGAAAAGGCCGGGGTTTTCCGGGTCCCAAGCGAACATCGCATCACGTTCTACCTCGGAACCGACGGCCGAGGCATGGTCGTCAATGAAGTTCAGGAGATTAAACTGAGCGACACATTCGTATCGCTCACTGCGCCCGAGCCGGGACAAGTCTATTCAGAGTACGCGTCGATCTACGCTGTTTCCATCAAGCCGCCGAAGGCCAACGCCCCCCAGAAGGCAGGTTTCGCCTGATGAACGCACGCATCCTTGTCGCAGACGATGAAGTCAGTCTGCGCGAGATGCTCGGGGTGCTCTTGCGGCGTGCCGGATACGAAGTGGAGCTTTTCGAAGGCTGCCGCAGCGCACTCGCACGTCTTGCGAATGCCCCGGCCTTCGATCTCGTGATCACGGATCTGGCGATGCCCGATGGATCCGGGATGGAGATTCTCGAAGCCATCAAGAAGATGGATGACGCGCTCCAGGTCATCATGATCACCGCTTTTGCCACGACCGAACAGGCCGTGGAGGCCATGCGACTTGGGGCCTACGACTACGTTCAGAAGCCGTTCAAGAACAGCGAGCTTCTGGCGCAGATCGAAAAAGCGCTCGAAAAGAGCTCGATAGTCCACGAAAACCGCGCGCTGAGAGCCCAGGTTGCAGGCACCTTCCGCATGGGTGGCCTGATCGGCAAGGGCCAGAAAATGCAGGCTGTGATGGACCTCATGCGGCGCGTCGCGAACGGCCGATCGAGCGTCCTCATCACAGGCGAAAGCGGCACAGGCAAGGAAGTGGTCGCGCGCGCGCTGCACGAAACCGGCGAGCGCGCCAAGGGCGCCTTTGTCACCGTGAACTGCGGCGCTCTGCCCGAAACGTTGATGGAGAGCGAGCTATTCGGGCACGAAAAAGGCGCCTTCACGGGCGCTAATACGAGAAAAGACGGCCTCGTGCGCGCAGCCCATGGCGGCACGCTCTTTCTCGACGAGATAGGTGAACTGCCCACACCGCTCCAAGTGAAGCTTTTGCGTGTGTTGCAAGAACGCAAAGTGCGCCCTGTCGGTGGACACCACGAGCTCGAAGTCGATGTGCGTGTGGTGGCGGCAACCAACGTAGAAGTCGAGAAAGCCGTGCAGGAAGGCTCCTTCCGACAGGACCTGTTTTACCGACTGAACGTGATCCGCATTCGCCTTCCGCCGCTGCGCGAGCGCGTCGAAGACATCCCGATGCTTGCAGCGCACTTCTTGCAGAAGCACGCAGCCCTTGAAGGGAAGCGCTTGAGCTTCTCTCAGGAAGCCATGCAGTGGATCATGCAACAGGCCTATCCAGGTAACGTCCGTGAGCTCGAGAACGTCGTGGAGCGCGCTGTGGCACTCGCAAGCGAGCCCTATGTCGTGCGCCGCGATGTCCAAGGAAGCTCGCATTTTGCGCCGGTGACGACGGAACCCGCACAGCTACGGGAACTTCCACCCGAGGGGCTCGACCTCGACCAAGTCCTTGGAGAGTTTGAGAAAAACCTTCTACTGCAGGCCTTGGAGCGAACCGGTGGCAATCGCACGAACGCAGCCAAACTGCTCCGCACCACGTTTCGGTCGCTGCGCTATCGCCTGGTAAAATACGGACTGGCCGAAGATCCAGGCACCGCCCTCAGCGACGAAAGCAGCGACAATGGCTAAACGCTCCTGCGGCGCACGGACGCGCCCCTCACGTTCACGCGCACTCTCGAGGTAATTCCGATGTCCACGCGTACCACTCGATGGCTCTCAGCAAGACAGCGGACGGCTGGTTTCACGTTGGTGGAGCTGATGATCATCGTTGTCATCATTGGTATCCTGAGCACACTCGCCATTCCGTCCTACAGGAGCTACCTGTACCGCTCCAAGACGACCGAAGGCGTCGGATTCCTCGCCGATATCAAAAATCGTCAGGAGTCCTATCGCTCCGAGTACCTACAGTACTGCGAGGTCTCAGCCGACGCTGAAGCTTGGTGGCCAGCCGACCAGGTCAAAGGCTACTACCACTGGAATCCCGCCGCGTTGCCGGAGGGTTGGAAGCATCTCGGAGCCTCGCCGCCGAGCGTCTACGGCAGCTTTCAGTACGTCTCGGTCGCCGCCGCTCCAGGCAGTGGAAATTTGCCGAGTAGTAGGGGCCTTCCGGACAATCGTGGATACGACGGCAACGATTTCTGGTTTATCTCGCGTGCGCGGGCTGATCTCGATGGCGACGGCGAGTTTTTACTTATCGAAAGCTACAGCGCGGGGCACCAGATGTGGATGAGCGAATCAAAGGGCTGGGAATAGAGGTGCTGACAATTTTCGGCAGCGAAAACCCGCCCGAAGTGACGAAACGCGCGCGGAACGCCCTAGAGTTGCAAGGCTGCTCGCAAAAAACCCGGAAATGCCGTTGGCACGCAGACTGCATTAGACCCAAACACAACGACGACGAGCCAACGCTCCTCAAGGTTTAGTCGGTCACTTCAGTGACTGGTTGGTACGTGTGGCGGGCATCCGCCGAAGGGGAAGACACATGCGCAAAATCCTGAATAAGAAGTCTGGTTTCACGCTCATCGAGCTCATGATCGTGGTCGCTATCCTCGGCATCTTGGCGGCCATCGCCATCCCGGCGTTCGTCACCTACGT
>CAZEWA010000118.1:0-16152 GCA_964515685.1 uncultured Polyangiales bacterium
CGTCCACCACACACTCAGGCCGAGGAGGTGGCACGCCGGCATCCGGTTCCGGCCGAACGCACTCTTCATCACCGTCCGAACGCATGATGGCGCGGTCGTAGTGCATGGAGTGGGCGCCAGTCACACTGAAGTCACCGGCGAAGAACGCGCCGTAGATGTGGTCGGCGCCGTCGACCGCGATGCGCGCCTTGGGGGCGTACACGTTGGCAGCGAACACGAGCGCGCCTGACACCTTGATGTCCTGGCTGCCGCCCACGTAAAACCGGAGCGCGGCAGGCCTGCTCACGGAACCCACCGTGCCACCGCCGGCAAGGATGAGGTTGCCGGACACAAACACGTCGAGCTCTCCCTCAGTGCCGACGTCGACCCCGAAGTCGCCCGCTATCTGCAAGTTGCCGTCGACAAAGATCGCGGTGCGACCCTGGGCGCGAATCGTGTTGCCCGAGCCGGTTATCTTGCTCGAACCGAAGTAGAAGCGGCCGCAATCCAAGGTAAAGCCGCCCCTACCGTGCATATCGAGCGTCGGTGCGACGCCAAGTCCGATGCTAGCGTTGTGGTTCTCGGTCCTGGCAGTGCTCACGATGCTTGCAACGTCGAGCAGGTCGTCGTCTCCACACGCACAAGGCGCTGGCACCGTGAAGTTTTCAGTGCGCCCCCTGCCTCCCACCGTGAGCGTGGGGGAGAACGTGTGGCCTGGCGTCTGATAGACATCTCGCTGCGCCGTGGCGCTTCCCGACACCACGATGTTCGAATTAACCCACATATCGCGGCCGAAAACGAAGTCTGAGCCCGAGAGGCGTAGCTCCGAGTTCGTGCGAAAGTTCCCGTCCACCCGCAAGCCTGAACCCGCAATCGGAAGCTCTCCTGAGCCTGCGATCACCAGCGAGCCTCGAATCGCGAGGTTGCCGGAAGTGCGCAGCATCCGGTTTGTGCCCACGCTTGCGCCCGTAGGGTTGTTGTCGCTCGGGTTGTCCGAGTCGAGAGCGTCGATCTCGAAGGCTCCCGACAAACTGACATCACGACAACTACAAATTCCAAACTGAAAGATGCGCGACGCGAGCCCCGCCGTGCACTCAGCTGCCCCCTCGTTCTGCTCGCTTGCGGAGGGCACGCGGATCACCACTGGGGCCCCCTTACCCGCACAATATTGCTCGCGCGTCTCCTCTCCGAGCTCCACGCCCGAATCTGAAACCTCCACGCTCGCATCTGCGGGGCTGGGCTCGATGCTCGCATCGCGCACGTAAGGATGTTTGGAAGCATCCTCCGTCTGCGGCTCAGCATCGGTGAGCGTGGCTGCGTCCTCAGCCCCACCGTCGCCTTCAGTCCCCGAAGAGACCCGGCTTCCCGAGGCGCAAGCTGCGCCCAACCACAGGAGCGAACACAGAAAAGACACCCGCGACACACAAGACGGCATCTTCACGCCGCCGCGAATCCCCTGTGCCCATCGTGCTTGATAAGGAGCTGTCGTCTGCAAAGTCGCACCCTCCAGCACAAACATGCACGGTCGTTTTGCGAGCCGCACGTGAAAGAGTTCGCCGTGCGTCTGGCGGATTCATGCATAAGGACGGGCTTTTTTCGGCGGCATCGTGCCCGGAGAGAAGCGCTTCGCATCGCAGCTTGGGAACGCTCTGGGCCTTATCGCTGAACCTGTGCGGTTCAGCAATCTACCCTACGCGCGCAGCATCAAAATCCGTAAGCCTTACTCAGGCGCCCCCTGCACGGCAGGCGCATCGACGTTCTCGCTTTTCACGGTCGCCAAAGGCATCGCCGAAAGCACGGCAACTTGCTCGCGTACTGCCGCCGCAAACGAATCGGCGTCTGGAAAATTTGCAGGCGCGATTGGTGTGCCGATGTGCACACTCACGCTGCCCGGCCGAATCACCAGCTCGTCGCGCGCCATGATCGTGCGTGTCCCGCGCAGCCCAACAGGTACGACCGGCACATTGGCTTTGCGCGCCAAGTGAAAGCCGCCTTTCTTAAACGCTTGGATGCGCTCCTCGTTGCCCCGCGTGCCCTCCGGGAAAACAACGATGGAAGCGCCCGCCGAGACTTGGCCCGCCGCATCCTCCATCGCTTGAAATGCGCGCTCGCGCCGCGCCCGGTCGATGAACACGTGACCGCCTGCGACCATGGCCTGCCCCAGGAACGGCACGCTGCGTAGCTCTTTCTTCGCGAGAAAGCCTACGTTCATCGGCAGCGCCACGAACAAAGCCACGATGTCCGCATGGGACAAGTGATTGGCCATGAACACATACGTTCCGTTTGGGTCGAGGTTCTCGACGCCTACTGCCTCGACGCGCATGCCCCAACCACGTGCCATCCCTTCCGCCCAAAGCCGCGTTGCCCAACGAAAGCCGCGGCGGCTGCGGGTAATGGCGTAGACCGGAAGGAACGTGCTGCACATAAACACGGTCCAGCCGAGGGCGTGACCTGTGTTGGCTACCGAACGAAATGACGGCATCTGAAACGAGACCGTACAACGGACGTTGCGGTGCGTCGAGAATGCATGGCCGCGCCACAACCCCTGCGCGACCCTAGTAGACAGGTGTTACCCTGAGTCGTGACAACCACCGCTAGGTAGAGACGTATGGGCTTGCGCCAGCTGGTTACAACACAAACTTCCGTGCCTCGAGCCCTGCGCCAGCTGCGCGCCGTGCTTCTGTGCACGAGTTGCTTGTGGTGGTTCATCCCAACCGATGCACTCGCCCACGACACGCCTGCCGACGTGCTAGTGCCGACCGACGCGGACCTGCCTCTGCCGGCATTGCCTGAAAGCTTTATCGAAGAACGCATCGGTCGCGTTACCTGGGCCTACCCGCCCTCGAGCGCAGATTTGGTTGCCAAGCTGCAACGCGAGTTTGCGAGCAGCTTTTTTGCCATCACCGATGAGCTCGGCGTGCAAATCGACTCCCGCATGGTGATCCGCATCGCACGTGGCCCAGACGACATGCGAGCCCTGGCGCCACAAGGCGCTCCGCCTCCTGATTATGCGGTGGGCGTGGCCTACCCGTCCCTGGGGCTCGTGATTTTGAGCCTCGTGAATCCTCAGGGCTGGTTCCCTCCAGACCTTCCGAGCGTACTTACCCACGAGCTGTCGCATATCGCCCTGCACCGTGCTGTCGGTGGCAAGGCACTACCACGCTGGTTTGTAGAGGGTCTCGCAGTTCATCAGGCAGGGGAACAAAACCTGGTGCGCGTTCAGACGCTGTGGGAAGCGGCAGTGGTGGACGAAGTGCTGCCGCTCGCCGCGCTCTCCAAGAACTTTCCGCGCAAGCCACACGAGGTCAATCGCGCCTATGCCCAGAGCGCAGACCTGGTGGCCTACATGCTGCGCACCGAGCGCGACCGCGAGCGCCTGCCTGTCTTGCTCCGGCACGTGGCAGAAGGAATGAGCTTCGAGGAGGCCGTGCTCTCCTCGTATCACGTGGATCTCGCCTACCTGGATCGCGAATGGAGGCAGGCCCTCAACGAGCGCTTCCGCGTGCTTCCCCTTGTACTGACAGGTACTGCCCTGTGGGGAGGCATCGCCGTGCTCGCGGTCGTCGCCTTCGTGCGCCGTCGGCGAGACCACCGAGCCAAAATGGAGCGCTGGGCCGAAGAAGAAGCCGCACAAGAGCGAGCCCAGCAGGCCTTGGAGAGGGAGCGCCAGCGCTCCCTGATCGAAGAGCTCGAGCGCGAAGCTCAACTGGTGGGCTCACTCACAGGAGAGTCGGGTGTGCCCACCGTCGAGCATGATGGGCACCGCTACACGCTCCATTGATGCGCATCGTTTGACGTGAAGGCCGCAGATGCTCCATTGTAAGGGAGAGCAGGTTTACGGGTGATTGGGGGCGAAACAACGCGTTCCACCGAGCGGCGCAAGTCACTTGCGTGGATTCTGCACGCTCGGTTCCGGGCGTGGGCGGCCGAGCTGCCTCAGCGGCGCGCCCTGCGCATGGCAGAACGGCGTGCTCGCCTCGCTATGCTGCATCCGAAGGAACGCCGGGAGCGGGCCATTCGGCGCGCTGTCCAAATCGCCATCGCCACCTCGGTGTTCGTGCTGGCCCTGGGCTTTGCCTGGGTCGACCTCGGCAGCAGACCGGTGCGCGCGTTCGTACCCCAGCCTCCCATGGCCGCTGCGAAGCTCGCGCTCGAGCCTCGTCGCATCGTGCCGGCCGCAGCATTGCCTGAGGCCCCTCGCCCCACAGCCGACCTCGTCGTACTGGTCTCTCTCGACGGCCTGCGCCCCGATGCGATTACCCCGAGCATGCGCTCGCTCCATCGCCTGTTTTTACAGGGCGCATCTCCCCACCACGCTCGCACCATCGACAAGTCGGCGACCCTTCCCTCCCACGCCTCCATGGTGAGCGGCGTCGATCCCGATCAGCACGGCATCGACTTCAACGCATACCGTCCAGAGCGTGGCGTGATCACCCGACCGACCGTGTTCTCGGTGGCGCATTCTGCGGGCCTACCTACGGCCATGTTCGTGGGCAAAGCCAAGCTCAAGCACTTGCTCGGCCGTCCCTCGGACGCGGAGTTCAAGATGGGCGGGATGCTGTGCGACAAACTGTTGAAGTCCGCGTTGCCCTATCTGCGTGAAGCCCGCCGGGGCCTCGTGTTCTTGCATTTCGCAGATACCGACAGCGCTGGCCACCGAGTGGGCTGGATGACCGACGAGTACTTCGAAGCCGCGCACAAGGCTGACAAATGCCTGGGCCGAGTGATGGAGACGCTCGAGGAGACCGGCCGCCTCGATCGCACGCTGCTCCTCGTCACCTCCGACCACGGTGGGCACAAGCGCAGCCATGGCACGCGACTCGAAGTCGACCAGCGCATCCCTTGGTACGCCTGGGGTGCCGGGGTTCGTCGCGGTCGCGTTGCCCGCTCGATTCACACCACAGATACCGCCGCCACGGTGCTCGGCGCCCTGGGGCTTTCGCTCCCCAGCGACGTGCACGGCAAGGCTGTCACCGAGGCCTTCACCCGCGCCCTCGGCCCGATTGGCCTGCCCATGCTCGGAAAGCCCGTCGAAGCGCCGTAGGGGCTTCCTGAGCCGCTCCTCGCGAGCGCTCCCAGCCGGCGCCGCCACTCCTGCGGACCTTTCCGGTCACGCGTCGACAGAGGTCCAGGTGCCTGCCTGATTTCGGCACGGGCTTCTGGCCCCTCAAACACCAAAGGCCACAACGCGCAATGCATTGTGGCCCTCAGGACGGCGTCATCACAGGGACGCCAAACGAACCGGACAATGGCCGCTCACCCTCGCAATGAGGGCGACCTGCTCACTCTGCGGGCTTCGTGGGGTCGATGGGGAACTTAGGCGTCCCGGCCAGCATGCGAACGCGCTTCTGAGCACGCCCGAGGCCACGCTTACGGATGCGGCGACGCGCCTTGGTGATTGTGGTATTCGACGGCATGATCCTCTCCCGTTGGCTAGGGCGCGTATTTTGTAGCCGCGGGTTCCGCCGTGGTCAAGGTGTGTGGACCTCATCACGGTACGCTTCGAAAATGCGACGCGTGACGGGTCCTGGGCAGGAGGCCCCGCGCAAGACCACAGAATCCACGGATCGCACGGCCACAACGCCTCGAACGGAGCTCGTCATGAACATTTCGTGGGCGCGGTAGGCATCTTGAATCGTGAGCAAGCGCTCGCGAATTGGATGCCCGACTTTGGCAGCACATGCGATCACGCGATCTCGCGTAATGCCTGGCAGGATTCCGAGCGACACAGGCGGCGTAAATACCTCGCCCGACGCCGCGACTAAAAACGCGGAACTCGTGGCGCCTTCGAGCATCTCGCCGTGCGCACCGAGTAACAGCGCATCGTCGGCTCCCTGTTGTTGTGCCTGATCGATAGCAAGTAAGTTGTTGAGATAGGCGCTCGGCTTAGCCCCAGCCCAAAGCCGCGAAGGCGGAGCAACGCAGCTTTGCAGCGTTATCTCATGCACGTGATCGAGCGCTGGAGGTGTAAGCGCACGCGCGAGCACGACGCGTAAGGGCGTGCAGTCGCCGCGCGGCGCAAGCCCCTCAGGTCGCACGCCACGCGAGACCATGATGCGAATGTAGACCTCCGGGGCCTCCACGCGCGCAATGGCATCGCACACCTCAGCCGCCAATACGTCGGGCGAAACACCGAGCGAGAACCCGAGGATGCCGCAGGAGCGCTGCAAACGGCGCAGGTGAAGCTCAAGGGCATCGGGCTTGCGCCCAAACGTACGCAGAGCCTCGAACACCGCATCCCCGTAGAGGAAGCCGCGGTCGAGCAGCGACACGCGCGCGTCCGCCAGAGCATGAAAGCTCCCGTCTATGCAGGCGATGCCCTGCACGCGGACTCAACCCGCCTTGAGGCTCGCGAGCATTGTGCGCGCTCGCTCGTGCTGGCTCTGCTCAGCGACAGCACGCTCGAGCATGGAGATGGCCTTCGCTGCATCCCCTTGCTGGCGCGAGATATCGCCCAAGTAGAAGTACACGTCCGCCTTGGAGATGGGCCCGTCCTTATCGAGCTTCTGCAACAAAAGGCCGCGGAAAGTCTTCTGGGCGCGATCGAGATCGCCACGGGTGAGTGCGAGCAACCCGAGATCTGCCAGGACGCCGATGTTGGTGAGGTCCACGCGATAGGCCGCGTCGAGCTCTTGCAGTGCGCGGTCCAAGTCGCCGAGGCCTTGGAATGCCCGCGCCAACATGTGGTGGAACCCCGCGAGCTCCTTCACACGTCGTCCGCCAAAAGACGCGATGATTTTCTCGAGCACCGGCACCGCATCCGATTGACGCCCGGCTGCGATGTAGAGCTCGCACAACGGAACGAGCACAGCGCGCTCATCTGGAACGAGCTGACTTGCACGCTCGAGATACGACGCAGCCATGGCGGGATCATCGAGGCGCTGACGGTAGAGATCCGAGATTCGCCGCAGCAGCGCAACCTTGTGGGGGATCTCGACCGTACGCTCGACATCCTCCGCCATCAGCTGTGCCAAAGCCCCGTCGTCTCCGGCACGCTCAAAGAGCTTGCCGAGGCGCTCGCGGGTCGCCTGTTCTTGCTCGCCCGCACTGAGTGCCTGCCGCAACGCAGACTCCGCGCGCGACCTGTCGTCGAGCTTGGTCTCCGCAATCTCAGCAAGCTCGTACGCGATTTCGACGAGGTCCCCGCCCTGTGCGCGGCTGAGCAAACGCTCCAGCATATCCGCCGCGCGAGCGTGGTCGTCAGCGGCGACATACAGGCGCCCGAGCGCACGCAGCGCTCCTACATGCTGCGCGTCGCGTTCGAGTACACGCTCGTAGACTTCGGCCGCGCGTGCACGATCGGAGAGCCGCGTTTCGATGACCTCGCCCAAACGCACGAGGCCCGACAACTCCCCTTCGGCATCGTTGTGATCCCTACGCCTATCGACATAGTTCTCAAGCGCATCGACCAACTCTTCGTAGCGCCGCTCCGAGTCGAGCAGGCGTAGAAGCTCGGACTGCGCCTGGCCATGCTCCGGGCTCTCCATCAGGACTTCCCGCAGCTCATCGATCGCGCGACCAGGATTCTTGAGTTGCTGCTCCGACAACAGAGCGAGCCCGACGCGCGCCGAACTTCGCTCGTCCACCGTGCTCGCAACCTCGAGCCTTCGCTCGAGCATGCCGACCAAATCCTGCCACTGCTCCGCTGCTCGATAGAACTCCTCGAGGGCGGTCAGCGAGGCAAGGTCACTTGGTTCATCTTCGAGGTTCGCCAAGTGCAGGCGGATGGCCCCATCGCGGTCGTCGAGCTGCTGTGCGCGCAGGACGGCGGCACGATGCCGCAACGACATGCGCAGGTCGGGAGCGAGCTCCGCGTCGATGCGTCGATCGTAAAGCTGCGCAACCTTCCCTAGACGTCCAGCCGCCTCGTGCAAACGGATGAGCTCATCCAAGGCGTTGAGGGCTTCGCCATCGAGCTCGAGCACCCGCTCGTAACAAGCCACGGCGCGCTCGCGGTCGCCCGCACCACTTTCCGCAATTGCCGCTGCTTCACAAAGGCGCAAGACGGCCTGACCGTGATCTCGCTCGCGCTCAGCCCAGTTAGAGAGCGCTTCGACGAGCGGAGCGTGCTGCCCCTGCTCTCTCAGCAGTCCCACCAACTGCTCATGCGCAGGTTCGTAGTCGGGATCGAGCTCAAGCGTTCGGCGTAAGGCCTGCTCTGCCCGCCCACCATCATTCAAGCGCTCGCGATACCAAGCGTAACCGCGCATCCAGAGGTCACGCTTGTCGGTACGACTCACCTCGTTGCCGCGCGTTGCCGTCTCGACCAGCCCCGACAGCACATCGAAGCTTCCAGACGCGAGCGCGACCCTCTCGACCTCGTCCAGAATGCCGTGATCGCTCGGATCCGCTTCAAAGGCACGCCGCAGTGCCTTTCCGGCGCGAGCCAGGTCCGAGAGATCGTTCTCGAACAAGGCTGCCAGGTCCGTCAGCAACGACACGCGCTCCGACTGGCTTCCCGCCTGACGTACACGCGTCTCGTAGAGCTCGGCGACGCGCTCGATGTTCCCCGCTTGCCTGTATACGGCATCGAGAACCTCAACCACCTCTGGCGCCAAGTCTGGATTCAGAAGAAGGCGCTCGAGTGCCGCAGTCGCACGCGCTTCGGTAGCCTTGCGGTCGATGACTTCGCGATACGCCGTGAGCGCGCCGCGCGGGTCTTCGAACTGCGTCTCGCGCAATGTCCCGAGGCGCACGAGCAGATCGACTGCCGTGTCGTCGTCGGCCAACAGCACGCGACGCTCCAGGATATCGGCCAGGTCATCGTGGCGATTGCTTTGCGCGTACAGGCGATCCAACTCCTGCAGCACCTTCTCGTCGTCTCCCGCGCGCTCGAGCGAGTGCTCGTTGGCCGCGATGGCACGCTCGATGTCGTGCAGATGCTGCTCTACGATTTGTGCCACACGACCGTAAAGCGTCTGGGCAACCTGCACATCTGGAGTCGTCCCAGCCCGGTGCTCGAAGACGTCGGCAGCTCGCCCCCACGTCGAGAGCACGCCGGCAACGCGCTCGATTTCTGCGGGCAAGTTCTCCTCGTCGGCGTCGATGAGCAGCGCTTCGCAGAGCGTATCGAAGGCAGCCGGCAGGTCGCTGCGGCCGCGCTCATGGATCTCGGCCAAGCGCAGCAATCGTGCCTGGCGATCGACTGGGTCGGTGAGCGAGCTGACTCCGCGCGAGAGCAAGGTCGCCAAGTCGTCCCAGCGATTGTGATCGCGCAGGGTCGGCTCGAGGATCTCCTCTACCCGCGGACGCTGCTCCGCTTGCTCGCCGATGCGCAGCAACGCGCGGATGCTGGGCTCGTGGGCAGGGTCGAGCGACAGCGCCTCTCGGTAGGCCTCAATCGCCTCGTCGAACTCGCTCTGTCGTTCGTCGTGGACCTGACCGATGCGGTAGAACAAGGCCAAGCGTTCCGCTGAAGCCGTCTCAATCTCAAGCTGACGGCGCAGGGTGTCGAGCAACTCGCTCCACAGAGATTCCTCTTGGTAGAGCTTGGCGAGCGCACGGATCGCTTCGGGATGGTTCGGCTCTTCATCGAGAGCTCGCACGTAGGAATCGATGGCTTCCGTGGGTCGATTGAGGCGCTCTGCGAGCACGCGTCCCAATCGAAGATTCACATCGAGCCGCTCCTCGGGTGACGTGCCCAGCTCGGCACGACGCTGGAGGATATCGGACAGCGCCTGATGGTCCTCGGTGCGCTGATAGAGCACGTCCAGTGCTTCAAGGCTCAAGACATCGTCGTCCGCTTCCTCGAGCGCGGCGACATACGCTGTGATGGCCTGATCCACATCGCCGACTAGGTCGTCCAATACGGAACCGGCCCGGCGCCAGAGCTCGCAACGCTCGAGCGGATCGTACGAACGCTCCACCTTGCGCTTGAACAGGTTCACGAGACCCGTCCAGTCGCCCACCATCGTAAGCAACGCTTCGAGCTGATTGAACGGGGTGGCGTCGTCGGTGTCGAACTGGATCAAGCGCTCGTAGGCCGTGATCGCCGAGCGCGGGTCGCCGCGTTGCTCGTCATGAGCACGTGCGACAGTCGCGAGTAGCGAAGCCTTGATTTGGTTGTCTGCCGTCGCCTCCACGGCCTCCTCGAATGCGAGCACCAGCGCATCCCAGTCGGAAAGTGTCGCCGCCAAGCGCTCGATTTCACTGCGTGCGTGGTCGTCGCCCGGGTCGGTGACCAGAGTGCGCCTCCACGCCGCCAGCGCCTCACGCGGCGACTTGCCGTGGCTCTCGTGCAAGCGCGCTATCTCGCCGTACAAACGCGAGCGCTCGCCCACATCGGCTTCGCCGAGCACGAGCTTTTCGTACAACCAGATCTGCCGACTCCACTCCCCGCCCTTCGTGTACAAAGGCTCGAGAATTTCCGCGACGCGTCGCAGCAGCTCAGGACGCGCCGACAGGCGCTCCAGGGCAGCGCGGGCCTCACGATTCTGCGCATCGATCCCCGTGACATCTTCGTAGGTGTCGATCGCGAGGTTTACGTCATCGAGGTAGTCCTCGTAGAGCTTCGAAAGGCGTAGCTTGAGCTGCGCTGCCCCCTGTGGCGTGGTCGCGCGCTCTATCTGGTACTGGACGTGCTGGGCTAGACCCGACCAGCTCTGCGTCTCCGCAAGAAGGCGGTCGAGGGAAGCTATCGAAACCGCATCGTCCGGCACGATTTCCAAGATTTCCTGGAGAACACGAACCGCGCCCTCGGCATCTCGCAGCTCGCCTTCCTGAATCGTGGCGAGCTTGTGCAAGCAGGACACACGACGCTTGTCATCCGCGGCGACGTCCGCCTGCGATCGATAGAAGGGCTTCAGTTCTTCACTGGCTCGACGGCGCAAGAGCACGTCTTCGAGTGCTTCTGCCACAACCAAGCTTGTCGGATCGAACGCCAGCGCGCGTTGGTAGAGGCTCGACGCCCGCACCAAATCCCGGCCAAACTGGTCGCGAATCTGTGCTGCGATGACAGCAAGGCGCACGCCGACTTCATCTTCGATGCCCACTTCATCAAGGTAGGCTTCATAGACCTCGGCCACGCGCTCTTGCTTGCCGAGAACCCGTGACAAGCGCGCCAGAGCATCCCAGGCGTGCGCTTCGCCAGGCTCCACGCGGAACAGGCGAGCGTAGGTCTCGAGCGCCGTTTCGAGGTCCTCGAGCTGCACTTCGTGGAGCTGCGCCAAGCGGTTGAGCAGCTCCTTTTTGCGCTCTTGCGCCCCCTCTCCTTCGAGCTGCGCCTCCAAGACGCGCGTCAGGTCGGGCCACTTGCTCTTGCGCAGGTATACGGGCTCCAGCAGCGCTGCTGCCTGCACGCAGAAGCGCGCATCGTCCATGAGTGCTTCGAGCGAATGCGTGGTGTCTTCATGGACGGGTGCACGGTCAAGCACGTCGCGATACAGGTCCAACGCGCGCTCTACATCATCGAGACGCGTACGATAAACCTCGGCCACCTTGAAGCGAATGACGAGTGCGTCGCCAATCTCCAAGTCCATCTGGCGCTCGTACATTCCGGCCAGGTCTACCCAACGTTCGCCGCGCTGGTAGAGCGCAGCGAGCCCGTCGAACACCTCACGCGCAGGGCTCTCTTCGAGTACCTGCTCATAGGCTTCGATGGCGGCCGGCACATCGTCTAGCTTGTAAGCGCATAGCTCGGCTTGCCTCAGAAGGAGCTGCGTCCGCTCCTTTGTATCCTCGGCAAGTTCCGTCTTCTTCCGAAGTACGCCCAGCAAACCGCGGTGATCTTCCGCCGCTTGATGTAGCGCTTCGAGCGCATCGAGCGCGGGGTGGTGATCCGGGCGCAAGGCCAGCGCCTGCTCGAAGTATTCGCGTGCGACTGAATGGTCCGCGAGTCCGCGGCTCACCTGCGCCGCGCGCATGAATACGACGACTCGCAGCTCTTCGTCTGCGACCTCAGGAGCGATTTCCTTGAGCAGGTTCGCGTAGGCCTCAAACCTTCCGGACGCGTGCGCCAGGCGATTGAGCTCCTCGAGCAGGGTCGCTAGGTCGTCCTCACCGAGGGCAGCCTGCACAGCCCGCGCAACCAACGTGTAAGCACGGCCAGAATCGCTCAAACCGCGCTCTGCACCGTCGGCTGCTTTACGCAATGCATCCAGCCGCTCACGGGTATCGTCAGACTCTGCGACAACTTCGAGCGCATGGATGAGGCGCTCGTAGTCGAGGCGACTCTCATAGTGCGGAACGAGCGCCCGCGCGGCGTCGACGCGAGCTACGCCCCCGGTCGCAACCATCTCGTTGAGTGCACCTATCGTGGCTTCGTGACCCGGGCGTTCCTCGAGTACCGCACGATACGCGTCCAGGGCAGCTTCCGGCGCCTGGGTCCGCTTACGCATGAGCTCGGCAGCCCGGAAGCGCACTTCAGCTCGGTCCGCCACGTCCGTGGCCAACTCCAGCTCCACGAACAGCATCTCGAGCAAGTCTTGGTAACGTTCACCAACCTGATAGACGCGCTGCAAGCAAAGCACGGTCTCTCGGTCGTTGCCGAAGCGACTGAGCACTTCGTTGTAAGCTTCGATCGCACGCGCGCTGTCTCGAAGCTTGGTCTCGTAAACCTCGCCGATGCGACGCGCGAGGACGCGTCCCTCGTGCTCGTTGAGAGCGACTGCATCCCGCTTCTGCAGGACATCGATGAGCGCGGGCCACTCTGCATGGGCCTCGTAGAGGCGCTCGAGAGCGAGCATCGCGGTGAGATCGGTCGGATCCAGCTCGAGCCGCTCGACATACGCCGCGATCGCAGCTTGGACGTCCGAAAGCGGCCCCTCGCTCAGCTCTGCCAGGCGGCCAATAAGCGCTTTCTTGAGCTCGATGTCGTCTTCGAACGTGACCTGGAGACGCAGCGCAACCGCGAGATTCGCGTGGTCGTCCCGCACCAGATATAGGCGCTCCAGCGCTCGCGCGGCCGGCAACACCGTGTCGGCAGACTCTGGATCGGATGCGATAAGACGCGTGTACGCATCGATCGCGCGTTCGACATTGCCGACCAGCACGTCCCAGAGCTCGGCAAGCTCGCCGAGGATCTCCGTGCGAACGTCAGCAAGTTCAACGCGCTTGAGCGCATTTTCCAGTAGTTCCGCGCGATCTGAAAGCGCGCCAACCAGCCCCGACAAACGCGCAAGCTCACGGCGAGCAAGCACGTCCGTTGGGTCGAGCTCTACGGCCTTGGAATAGGACCGAAGCGCCTGCGCTGCGTCCTTGAGCTCTCGCTCGTGCAGCTCTCCAAGCCGCATGAAGGTCGAGACACGCGCGCCGGACTCCTGAATCTCCTCGAGCTGTACTTCGAGGATTCGAGCCAGCTCGTTGTACGCCCCCTGGCGGGTGTAGAGCGGCTCGAGGAGCCCTGCGATGCGTTGCCTTTGGCTCTGATTGTTGAGGAGGCGCTCGAGCGCTTCTTGGGCTCTCAGATGTGTCGGCTGCTCATCCAGCACCAGGGCGTGCTGGTCGACTGCCAGCGAAGGTTCTTTCAGCTTTAGCTCGTACAATTCGCCAATGCGGAAAGTGAGCTCGATGGCTTCCTTTCCGGCCGCCTCGCTGCGGTCGTACTCGAGTAGCGAAACCAGCTCGCGATAGCGCTCCGCCCGCGTGTACAGCCGCTCAAGGGCGCGGCGCGACGTCGAGTGCGTTGGGTCGAGCTCCAAAACCTCTTGATACGAGGTGATCGCCTGCTCGACATCATCGAGAATTTCCTCGTGCAGGAAGCACACTTGAAGCAAGAGATCGAGCTTCTGCGAGGTATCCAACGTGTTGGTGATGCGCTCGCGGTAAAGGCGCTTCAGCTCCTCCCAACGCTCATTGTTGGTGTAAAGCTCGCGCAGCGACTCATAGGCTCCATCGGCAAGCGGGTCGTGCGCAAGAACGCGAAGGTGGAAATTTTCTGCTTTTTCAGGCTGACCGAGCACCGCGTCGTAGATACGTGCGGTGCGCGCGCTGAGCGCAGCAATGGAATCCTCATCCAACGAGGCCATCTCGATGGCCGTAGTAAAGGCAGTCGCAAGCTCATCGTGCGTCTGCGCCTGATCGGCCATGCTGGAAATGCGATCCCACAAATCTTGATTGTGCGGATTGTCCAGGAACGCGGACTCGAGCGTTGCATAGGCCGTCTTGGGGTCGCCCAAGGAGCCGGAGATTTCCGCAAGCCGCAGCTTGAGATCACGCTTCTCGATGTCATCTTGGCTAGCTTCGAGGCGCTTTTTCAGGATCACCTGAAGCTTGTCGAGCTTGAGCGTGCGCTCGTAGACGGGCTCAAGGATGCGCCCCGCCCGCAGCGACTGTGCCGGGTGCGCGAGCGCTATCTGCTCGAGCGCTTCGATCGCCCGAGAGTCCGCGGAAGCGGGCGTCAAGATGCTGGAAAAAGCCTCCATGGCGCGGTCCGTATCGCCGAGCTCTCCCTCGGCGACCTTCCCAAGCCGGAGCGTGAGCTCCAAGCGCTCCTTGGGCGCCTGCGCAAGGGCAATCCGCTTGTCGAGCACATCCGCGAGCTCTTCATTGCGCGCTTCCAAAGCCAGCAAGCGGTCCAGCATCGCCAAGGTCGACAAGTCGTCTGACCGCAACGCATGCATGGCTTGGTAGTGCTCGATGGCGTTGGCGCGATCGGACAGGAGGTCCTCTGCGACCTGCGCCAGCGTGTGCCTGCGCTCAAAACGCGCATCGTCATCGGATGCGTGGGCAAGCTGGTGCAAATAGAGGGCTCGGAGCTCCTTGGGCCGAGCATGTCCTCGGTAGATTCGCTCCAAAGTGGCCGTAATTTCGCCGTCCGTGGGCAATACCTCGAGAACTTTCTCAAGCTCGACGGCCGCACGCTCGGCGCGCTTTAGCTTCTCGAGATAGAGCTGGGCCACACGTCGCCGCAAGGCAACGGCATCCGCTGCCGGGATGGCGGAAGCGCGCTCGGTATAGAGCTCAGCGAGCCTCTCGTACGCGCCCGCAAGCTCTGCCGCGGCCTCGAGCTTCGCTTTGACCTCGTCGTCATCCGGAGCAATCGCATAGGCGGCCGATGCATGTGCGAAGGCCTTTTCACCATCTCGCAGCTTGCTTTGGAACAAGTCAACTAGGCGCAAATGCAGCGCGCGCGATCCCTCCAGGTCGTTTTCGGCGCGTACTTGTCGCAAAAGAATTTCGTTCAGCTGCGCGACGCGCGGCCACTTCTCATCCTTTTCATACAAGGGAAGCAATGCACGTACGGCGCGAGCATTTTCGGGCTCCACGCTGAGGACCCGCTCATAGCTGCGGAAGGCGCGCGCAGATTCGCCTAGCTCGCGCTCATACACCTCCGCTGCGCGGAAACTCAGCCTCTTCTTGAGCTCTGGGTCCTGCGTTTTGTCCGCAGCCGTGCCCAAAACATCGACGAATCCGTCCCAATCGTGCGCCTCGGCGTACAGCGCCTCCACGCTCACGAAATCACTGGCGGCCAGATAGGCTTCGCGCAACGTGCGCAGAGCGCGTCCGTTCTTGACGTCGAGTGCAAGCACGCTCTTCCACGCATCGGCCGCACGCACAGGGTCCAGCGTACGCTCTGCATGCAGAGTCCCAAGGCGCGTAAAGAGCTTGATTTTGGCTTGAATATCGGACGTTCCGGCCACGCGTCGCTCGATGGCGTCAGCTAGGGCGTCCCAGTCCTTGGCCCGCTCAGCCAGCTTCTCGAGCGCATCGAGCGCTTTGACAGAACTTGGATCTGCCTCGAGCACGCGCCGCCACAATGCGATGGCGTCGCCGTATTCGTGCAACCGCTCGCCCGCGATAGTCGCAAGCTCGAGCAGCAAAGCACCCTTTTGGGCCGCGTCGGTGGTGAGCTCTTCCTCTTTCTGGAGCACGACGAATAGCGGCTTCCAAGCGCGCTTTTTCCCGTAGATCTCCTTGAGCAACAGGAGCGCCTCTCGATTCTGCGGATCGATGGCTGTAACCTGCTCGAGCGGGAGCGTGGCCTGATTGTAGTTCGAGAAGTGGTCGATCCAGAGCTTCGCAATACGCAGGTAGAGCGCGACCTTCCGCGCAGGATCGGTCTGTGCTTCTGCCTCGCGCGAGAGCACGGGAATCAGGTCGCTCCAGCGCCCCAATGCCTCGTACGTTTTCGCGAGCTCATCGGTGGCTTCCCGATTGTGCGGGTCGAGATGCAGGATGGTGTTGTAGGTGCTGAGCACCATCGCATCGAGCTTGAGCTCGTCGCGGTAGATGGCG
>CAZEWA010000119.1:0-16086 GCA_964515685.1 uncultured Polyangiales bacterium
CCACGGCGATTTCGTCGATGACCTCCTGCTGGATGAGCGTGGAGTCCATGTCCATGACGATGAGGCGCTTGCTGCGGCGGGTGAGCGTCTCGCGCTGCAAGGCTAGGTCGCAGCCGAACTTCGAGCGCAATGTCATGAGACCCGAGCGCAACTCACGCTCCGCGTCGCCACAGGGGCCGCTGAGGGAGAACTCGAGCGAGCTGAGGGTCTGGTGGCTCAGGCGGTGAATGCGCTCGATGTTGAAGCCGGCGCTCGCCGTAGTCTGCGAGAGCGCAGCCAGCAGGGGGGTGTGGATCGGGTTCGCGATGACCGTGAGCGCCCAGATGGGCTTTAGGTTCTCGCGAGCTTTGGGCCGAGGCGTCAGGTCGAAGTCGACGTGTAGACCTAGCTCGCGGGCCTTCCACAGCAGATCTTTGAGCACCGGTTTGCAGCCGTGCTCGCCGCCCAAGAACGCCACCAAAAAGTTTAGGCTCAATCGCTCTTCGACGACCACCTGCTCGACGTCCAATAGCGTAGCCCCCGCTTCCGCGAGTAATCCCGCCAATTCAGCCGTGATTCCCGGCCGGTCGACCCCTGTGAACGTGATGCGAATGGCGTCGTTCGTGCGCTCCAGCTCGGTACCCATGCGGGGCCGACCATAGCACGCAGTTGCCATAAAGAGAGAAGGGACCAAAGATACCTGCGTGAGGAGAATCGATGCGAGAAACTAAGCTTTCCAGACGAGTCACACTCCAGATCCTTGGTACGCTGCCCGTGTTGTCTGCGCTTGCGGCTTGCGGAGGCAAAACCGAACCGGGCAGCTGCTCGGACGTGTCCGGTTTAAACGAAGGGGAAAAAGCTGCGCGCTCGGCCCTGCAGTACGTCGACCGCTCGAATCTCGCCGATAAGCAGTGCCGAAACTGCAACCTCTACGAGGTGCCGGCCCAGGTAACCGACTGCGGCAAGTGCCAGGTGGTAAAGGGCCCCATCCACCCGAACGGCTACTGTACCGCATGGGTCCAAAAGACCTGATTAGCCCATAGCTTGTTCGCGCTAACGCCGGCAGCTGTGGTGACTACCTATCGAGCGCAGTGAAAAAGCCTTCGATGAGCAGCTTCGCCTGAGCCTTGCCCTCGGCGTCTACCTGTGAGTCCCCGATGGTCTTGAGCAAAGCGGCCCGCTTGGTGCGGTAGGCTTTGGTCATGGCCTGTACGGCGGCTTCGGTTTCGCCTTCTAGGTTGGTCGCGAGGTAGCTTCGGGCGCACGCTACGGCGTTGTCGGCACGGATGGCCTCACGCTCGTTGGTGTCTGGGTTGCGCACAAGGCCCACCACCAAAGCAGACAGGTCGAAGTCCGCAGGCACGAGCAGAATTCTTCCGTCGGGGAAGGTCAGCACTTCCGTGTTCACCAAGCTGTCGCAGGCATTTTCGCGTGAACCCAACTGGAAGTCCCAGTTGCCTACCATCGCGTGAAAGAACTTCACGCGCAGTACGGCCGTGGCATCGGGTCGAACGTTGGGATCCTCGCCGCAGTTCACGGGATTACTGAGCGAGGTGGCACCCAAGCGGCGCGCAAGCTCATCGACGTGCTCGAGTAAAAAAGCCTTGCGCGTGAGCCCTGGCTCGAAGGCTGGCTCGGAGGAGGTGTCGGTGTACGAGAGGATCGCAGGCCGCGTCTGTAGCGTGGCGATGCCAACGGTGTGGGCGAGCTGGTACACTAGGTCTTCGCGCCAGGTTGCCTTCTCATTGCGCAAGCGCCCGATGATGCCGTTGACCGTTTCTTCCTCGCCGCAGTGCGTGCCTATCTTCATCTTCTTTGTGGAGAAGAAGATGTGGGCCGGGTCTGTGACGCGTGTTTCGAAGGCCCATTTGAACTTCGGGAACGCGCACTCCTGCAGGCTCGAGTTGCCACGTACGGCAAAGCTGAGCTCATCGCTGTGCGATACGCCTTGTACCTCGTAGCTCGCGTTGCCAGTGAACGGATCCTTTGCGCGAATCGGCGGAATGAACCCATCGGGCACCCCCGCAAACGCGGCGCGGAACGCAGCGCC
Organism: uncultured Polyangiales bacterium; assembly: GCA_964515685.1. GTDB lineage: Bacteria > Myxococcota_A > Polyangia > Polyangiales > DASUME01 > DASUME01. The sequence goes on from CAZEWA010000119.1 coordinate 2,030, forward strand.
GAAGGGGCCTGAAATCGAAAGCGTTAGCGGGCTCCGAGATTCGTACCAAGGAGCAGGTTCCGCATCATGATTGTCGCCCGCATCACGGCCGGCGTCGCTTGAGTCTCCGGCGTCGTCATCCGATTGCGAGGCATCGTCGTGTGGACTGGGATCTTGACCCGCGTCTTTCAAGGGGCCTCGGCCCCTGTGCGGATCCGCATTTCCACAGGCTGAAAGAGCGGCCAATCCGAGCACAAAGCAAGCGTTCGAAAGTAGAGGGCGCGATATCATGCTCGCTCTAGGTGGCCCGATGGCCAGCCGCCCTTCGCACAAAGTGAGTCGCCTCGATTTTAGCTGCGCAAGCTTGCCCAATCGCCTTCGACGGCCAAGGTAAGCCCTGCTTGCTGGATGTTGACGAACAGCACGCGGCCATTGGGCGAAAAGCACACGCCCGCAAATTCACTGCGGCTCAGTGCGTTGTGGGCGAAGGGGATAACCTTGCCCGTGCGGGTGACCAACCGCAGATACACATCGCGGTGGTTGTCCTCGCACACGAGCAAATCTCCCCAAGGCGTGAGCGTCAGATTGTCTGGCATGTCGAGGACGTTCTGGTCCCTCGACTGCGCGAGCAAGCGTAAGGTCCCGCCCGTCGTGGTAGGCGCGAGGTGATAGATCTGGCCCGCGGAGATGGGCCCGCCTTCGGTGCACGTGAATGCAAATCCGTCTTCGAGCGCCCAGATACCTTCGCCGCGATTGAAAATCGCGGCTCCCAGCGCCTGTGCGCGATAGCGCAGGTCGTCTTTGCCTTCGTTCGCTTGATTCGGGACGTCTATCCAGCGAACTTCGAAGGTGGCGCCGTCTTTTTGCTCGGCTCCCAGGTTCACGCGTGACTTGTCTCGCACTGTGAGGGCCTGAAAGCGCCCGGCGCCAAACGGGGCATCTCGGTCGTTTGGTACGAAGCGATACAGACAGCCGTCTTTGCGGTCTTCCGTGAGGTAGGCGGCATGCGTCTCCAGATCGATGGCGACGGCTTCATGCAAGAATCTGCCGTAGGCAGGAACCTTTTGTGGCGGGCGCACAGCTTCTGCCTTGGGCGCACACAGGAAGACGTAGCCGTGGCCGGGGTCGACGTTCTCTTCACATGAGAGAAAGCCCCAAGGGCTCACGCCGCCCGCGCAATTGCGCGCGGTGCCCGTCAGCACCAGGTTCTGGCTGAGCTTGTGGCCCTTGGCATCGAGTACGACCCGCGACACACCACCAAAGCAGCGAGGGTCGTAGGCTTCTTCTGGCGGCGTTGTGCCCGCCGGGTAGGGGCTGAGTGACGCGAGACTCGGGTCGAGTTCGTGATTGCGCATCAGCGCGTAGCTGCCGTTTACGAGCGGAAAACAAGCCATGGCATCAGGAAGCCCGGGCACGCGGTAGCCATCGTCCATGGGCTCGCCGACGCGGGAAATCACGCGGTAGGAAAAGCCCTTGGGCAGATCCAAAACGCGCTTCGGGTCGCGCACGAGTGTGGAGTTCGGCCCGAGTTCCTTGGGGCCCTTGCCGTAGACGCGGTACCAAAGGGCGAGTCCGGTGCTGAGAGTGGCAGCACTTCCGGCGGCCAAAAAATGGCGTCGCTTCATCGCTCCCTAGGGTACACCGTGCAGCACCTTAGCCAAGGCGAGAAGGGCTCGATCGAGTGTCTCGAGTGGAACACTCGTAAAGCACAGGCGTGCGTACGCGCCAAAAGCTGCTCCAGTTGCCGAGCCTGGAGTCAGCACTACACCGGCACGTGCGCAGCGCTCAAGCCACTGCGAAGGGCTCTCGCCTGCTCTCAAAAACGGACGCGTATCGAAGAATGAAAACGTTCCGCTCTCGGGGCACGGAAGCCCTAGCATGTGACTCACGCGTAGCGCTGCTTCGCGATAGCTCGCGCGTGCACGGGCTGCCCACTCCGCGCCCTCACCTGATTGCAACGCGTGCGCTATTCCAAGCTGCATAGGCTTGGGAGCGCAATAGGTTGCAAACGTTTGCAGTCCAGAGATGGCGGTCATGGCCCGCTCCGGACCATGCAAGTAGCCGACGCGCGCGCCCGCGAGTCCGAGACTCTTGGAAAACGTGTTTGCCGTGATGGTGCGGTCCGCCAAGCTAGGATTTTGGTAGAGCGAGGCTAAAGGTGTGTTGCTGAAGCTGAGCTGCTGGTAGGCAGCGTCTTCGAGCACCCAGAGGTTGTGGCGCTGCGCGAAGTGGGCGATTGCGCTCACTTGTGCGTCACTCAATACGGCGCCTGTCGGATTGTTGGGCTGATTCACATACAGGCCTGCTGTGCGCTCGCTCACCACGGACTTGAGCGCAGCTTCGATATCGAAGTCGGGGCGAGCGAGCTCTGTGAAAAACGGCAGCTCCACGATGCGCGCACCCGAGCTGAGCACGATGCCGCGGATGAGGGGCCAGTAGGGGGAGAGGACGATGATCTCGTCCTCGTGCGAGAACAAGGTTCGGCACGCGATGTCGAGGCCGCTCGTGGCCCCGGCTGTGACTTGCAGTAAACGCGAGCCCAGCGGGCGCCCGTTTCGGGCAGCGTCTTCCGCGATCGCGTGTAGAAGCCCAGGCTCACCCTGCACTGCAGCGTAATTGTGTAGCTGGGGCAGAAAATCTACGCGCAGGGATTCCGCGCGCGCGCAGCTGGGTGGCAGCAGGTAGGTATCCCCGACGTTAAGCGCAAAAACCTCGCTGGCTTCGGCTTGTGCGATGCCGAGCAGGCTCGTGTAGACGCTCGACGAGAGTCCATCGGAGGCAGGCGAAAGGTGTGGAGGCTTGGGCATCGAATGGTTGGAGTATACGCCGCTGCCGGTCGGGCTTATAGTCCGCCCCCATGTCGCAAGGCCGCCGTCTTTTCCTAAGCTCCTGTCTCCTCAGCTCACTCTTTGCTGGTGCCTGTGAGACGAACGAAACCGCCACTGAAGCCGCGCCTATCGTAGGCGTGCTCGAACTGCCGCTCGTGCATCGGAATACCGGCGTCGCGCCGCCTGGTGCAGCCCAGGTCGAGATAAGCCCGAGCGAGATCCGGGTCAACGGGGAGACTGCACTCGCGCTCGAAAACGGCAAGGTGCCCGCCGGGGAGGCCAACGGCTACCTGCTACCCAAGCTGCAGGCGAAGCTTTCGGGCAAGAGCGGCATGGCTATCACTGCACACGCTACGATTCCGTATGCGACCCTGGCTCGCGTGATCCAGACGGGGCAGGAAGCCGGCGCGCGCGAGCTCGCGTTCCAAGTGCGTAAGCCCAACACCACGAAGGACGTAGGCTGGCTCGTGTTGCGTCAAAACCACACGACCACGACGGCAGAGGATGGAAAGTTCGCAGCGTCCGACCTCTTGCCTTGGTCGGCGTTTACGAAGGTTTGGGAAGAGGCGCTCAGCGGTTGTCAGGCATCGTCGCGTGCCGACTGTGGCTACGGTCCCGTGGCCAAGGCTGAGGGCGGACAGCTCGATATGATGTTGCGTGTGCGCGGCTCCGGCATGGCCATCCGCATGCGTCAGACGGGCGCCCCCGAGGCTGAAGCGACGCCTGCGGCAAAGCCAAAGCGCGTCGAGATGCTCGATGGGCTCAAGGCCGCTCCGGCAGCCGCCAAGGAAGCCGCACCTGAAGCGACCACCGAGCATGTCTTCACGCTCCGCTCTGACCAGGCCACCGCTGTGCCCTCGCCGATAAGCGAGATCCTGAAGCCAGTCTGCGGCAGCACGACCTGTCCGGTGGTGTTCGAGGCCGAGACCATCAGCTCGACGATTCACGTACTCTCGCTGCTCGGAGCTGCGTTTCCGGACGGTACACCCGAGCCCAAGATTGCCTGGGTGTTGCCGCCGCAGTGAGTGCGTCGCAAGGGCTAGAGTGCGTCTCCGGCTGACGAACGCGAGCATAGGTTGCCTAGCTCAGACCGACGACGTTCGGAGCCGCCTCATCGCCAAGGATCTCGAACGCAGCGCGGTGTCGCGTGGAGAACGAAAGCTGGGTTCCGTCTTGAAAGCGCAGGCGCATGCGGCAGCCGGCGAGCTTACTGTTAAGGCAGATTTTCTGTCCGCCAGGTGGGTTGTCGTAGGGCAGGGCGATGAACGAGGCGGCGGGTGCATCGAACTCTGCCTCGAGCTGCGCTTCGGGACTTTGTGTCTTGAGCGACCAGTGAAAGCGTCCGTAGCGAGCCTCGGCTCGCAGGCTCTGCAGGACAGTCGCGAAGCGGATTTCCCGCGCACCGATGCGCACCACCGCGGGTGACATGCGGGGCGAAAGTACGGGGCCGAGCTTTACGCGCGCCGTTGCGCACTCCAGAAAAACGTCAGGTGCATGATCGAAGCCGGCAACCTGACCCCAGGCGTACTGGTCTGTATGACGGCTTCCCCAATTGTGATTTTGGCTGCCTACCCAGTCGTCGATAGCAATGGATGCGCCGTTGACATTGAGTTCGCCGTGGAAATGCGCAAACGGGCTGCCTACGAGCGTCTTCGCCTTGGGAAGACGCGTCTCGTACAGGCGCTCAGGAAACAGCAGGAGGGGGGCTGCGTCACTGTGGTAGCGCAGATTCCAACTCAACTGATGCTGCGCGCCTTGGGCACTGCCCACGAGCGAGCTGTCATCGAGGCTCGAGGAGCCTATCTGCGCCTTGAGTCCGCTGTTGGAAAACGAACATGCGCCGAGCGGCACGACTTGCTTGGCGGCCGCAATCGTTCCCCCTCGCTCGCCATCGAAGTAGATAGCCCACAGTTCACCCACGGCCGCCTCAGGCCGGTTTTTCGGGACGAACACGGTGTAGCGAATCCAAAAGGCGAGCGGGCGCTGGGGATGGTTTGCGCGCTGAAAGTAGCTCTCGTAGTGCCCCGGTGAGTCCGGGCGATAGCGGTAGGCGTTGACTGCGTCGCGATGCCTCATGCGGCCAGCTTGGCATCGGTTTAGGAGGCCGGCGAAAGTTCGCCTTAGAATCTTTGCGCGGCTACGTGTTTGGTCGCCCAGGATAGCAACGTCCGTGCTTGAATCAGGCGATCCTTGGCGGCGCCTTCCGCAGCATGTGGCGCGCGAAGTCAACTCTAAGTTAGCAGGAGACAACGTGTGACTAGATCGGCTCGAGTAGTGTCTGGGTCCATGTTTGGAGCCAAATGTTCGCGCTCGCCTTTTCTCCTAGGGAGCGCTCTTTGCTTGTTGGCTGGGTGTCCAGATCCGGCTGGCAAGTACGACGAGTTTGTCGCGCGGGTCAAAAAGGAGCCGGTGGTTATCGCGGACGCGGGCAGCGATGGTTGTCCGATTCCTGAAGGGGGGCTACCCGATCCGATGCAGCTTTCAGGCACCTTCCTGTTCTCGGTCTCCACGACGCTCGGGCCGCTGACACCGCTCGTCTACCTGCTTGAAGTCGAAGCCACTCGCGACGCAGATGACGTCTACACAATCTCCATGCGAGATCAGCCGCTCTCCAAGCTGGATCGAAAGACGCCTGTCGGAGAGTTTGGCGACCCGCGGGTCTTCGTGGTTTCACCGGCAGGTTGTTTCAAGAGCGACTTTGTGGTGTTCAATATTCCGGCTGAAGTCAATCCTGTCTTAAATTCGCCCACGGTTGCCGAAATCGCCTTCTCGGGCAACGTAGCGGAAGCGGTCCTACAAGAAGACGGCGACAAGCTTGTCACCTTCTGGTGCGGCCAAGTCGACGGCAATGTGACCATGCCGCTCAATCTCGGCATCGACGGCAGCACCTTTACGGCGTCACGCGTGCTGGATCCCAAGAACTTGCCCGAAGTGCTGATCGATTGCGACATGACCCCGGCACGGGAGCTGTGAACATGCGGAAAACGCTTATCCTTCTTGCCTCGCTCGCGAGTGCCTCGTTCGGCGCGAGTCAGGCTTCGGCCTCCGGCTTCGACATGGCGCGCTTCGGTAGCGACCGTGGTCACGCAGCAGCACCCACAGCCTTTGCCACTTACTACAACCCGGCGGCGCTCGGTGCGACGCGCAAAGTTCAGCTCGCTGGCGACTTCATGCTCGCTCTACACAGCGCGGGCTATGAGCGTACGGCCAGCACCATCCCGGAGCCTGAAGGCGCAGAGGGCGCCAATCTCGGCAAGGCGAAGGTCATGGACGTGGTGGCCGGACCTGCCCTGGCCGCGAGCTTCAGGCTCGGAGACTTCGCAGGCGGTCTCGGTGTGTTCGCTCCGTTTACTGGGGGCCAACGCTGGAAGGGCAACGACTCCTTCCGGGGCAATACCCAGTTTCCAGGCGCGCAAGATGGCGCAGCGCGCTGGCACCTCATCGATGGGTCGACGCAGGCCCTCTACTTCTCTGCAGGCGCCGCGTACAACATCCGCCCGTTGCGTCTGAGCCTCGGTGTAGGTGCAAACCTCGTCTACAACCGAGTGCAAGCGACACGCGCCTTCACGGCATCCCTCGACGATAACGTCGCCAACGAAGGCCGCATCCACATCGATGCGTCGGGCTGGGTGGGCAGCTTCTCGGTGGGCGCACTCTGGGAAATCCTGGCGCAAAAATTGTGGCTCGGTGTGTCCTATCAAGCCCCCCCAGGACTCTACGACGGCATGACGCTGAAGGGGTCGGTACGTACGGTTCTGGGGGGGAGCCCCTCCGAGACGCGTGCGAGCTTGCAACAGTCTTTGCCGGACATCATTCGCTTCGCGCTGCGCTTCAAGCAGGAGCGCTACGAGCTGCGCCTATTCGGCGACTACACGCGCTGGAGCGCATTCAAGAATCAATGTGCGTCCAAGCGTGGAACCGAATGCGAAGTGACGCCCGATGGTGCGGCCACGGTGGCTGTAAGGCCCAACATCATCAGCGCCTATCCGCGCAACTGGAAGAATACGTTCGGCCTGCGCGCAGGTGGCAGCTATTGGTTCACGCCTGAGTGGGAGGTCTTCTCGACACTGGGCTACGACGGAAATCCTATTCCGGCAGGCATGCTCGAGCCCTCCATCATCGACGGGCACGACCTCAGCGCGCAGCTCGGTGGTCGCTACAACATCGGCTCACGCATGGCGCTCTCCTTCGCGTACACCGCGATCTATTGGTTGCCGCGCGATACGAGTGGTCTGAGTCGTCTCGACAAGCTGCAGCAGCCGGGAAATCTGCCCACTTCGGACGGCAAGTACACGCAGTTTATCGGCTTGTTCAATACGTTCGTCGAAGTGTATTTCGACTGACAGCCCTGCTGACGCGAGCGCTTCTCTCGGAAAATCCGGCCTAGTCACGGTGCTCCGTGCACGGAGCACCGCTATGCTCTGCGGCGATGGCCCGTTCTGATCAAGGATTGAAAAGTGAAGCGTTGCGCCTTGCGCTCCAAGATGCGCTGCGAGGCCTTCCGGAGCGGCTCGAGGAGCTCCTGGCGCGTCACGGTGCGGCTTCCAGCTTGCGTCCGAACCTCACGCTAGCGGCGGCCTTCGGGACCGAGATCGCGGGCTTGGAAGGGCGGGTCGACCAACTTCTCTTGCGCTTGGGAGCCGAAGATGCGGCCCCAGACGATGCGCGGGCTTTTTTGCCTGTGGCGGCGGCCCACGGTTGGGCCGGACGGTTGCGGGAGGGTAAGGACGAAGCGGCCGCGTGGCACGCGTTGCACGAACTTGCGGCCGATGAGCGCGCGCCGGTGCGCTTGGGCACCCTGGATGCACTCGCCAATCTCGCGATACGGCCTGGATTTGCCGACCGCTTACTCGAGGCGGCCATGGGCTGGCTCGACCACGACGGCGACCGGGAACTGTTGTTCGGTTCTGCAGCGCTGGTGTTGGAGGCGTTCGGCGATCCAAAGCTGCTCACGAACATCACCAGTCACGACGCGCTGCTCGACTATCTGACGCGCACCTTGCGGGCGATCGAAGACGCACCGCGCTCGGCGGAGCGCTCGGAAGGTCGCAGGCGGGTGTTGATGTCCATACCGCGTGCGCTGACCAATGTGGCAGTCGGTTTGCGCGCAGGGGATCGCGGCATGCTGTGGCTGACGGCGGAATGTGAGCGAGCAGAACATCCAGATTTGCGGCGCGCCCTGTCGCAGACCACCGAGCAGGTGCGCACCAGCGGCCGTACGCAGGGCGATGTGGCGGAGCGCCTCAAGCAAACACTTGAAGCGAGCGCCAAGCCCCTACGTGACCCGTCGCGCGTGAGGCCGGGCACCGGACGCGGCAAGCACTCGCGGGGCACGCGCTGAGCCAGTGGGCAACGCGCTTGGGGCCGCGGTACCGGAAATCACGGCCGGATCACGACAGCAGACGCTCGACAGACAGCGTGCGCGCAAAAGGGTGGGGTAGGCCGACCGCATCGCGCGCCAAGGCTTCGGCGGCAGCCACGCCGCAGGTGATGCCGCGCCCCCCTAAACCCGCAAGCCAGAGCAGTCCACGCACGCGCGGGTCTGCGCCGATCACAGGCTCTCGATCCGCGGTTATGGTGCGCGAGCAGGCCCAGGCCCGCTGAACCCGTGCAGCACCGAGCGCGCGAGACAAGTTTGTGAGCTTGTCCGCCAACGTATCGAGCGCTTCCGGCGACGTGGGCGGAATGCCTGGCTCCCAGGGGGTTTCGTCGCAAGGGCTTGCCAAAATTCCGCCTGCTTCGGGGCGGAAGTACACCTGATCGTCTACGCGCCAAACGACCGGGCTCTTCCAGCGGGGCAGGTTGTCGCCCACGAGGTGTACCAGGTGTCGCCTCAAGGGCATGAGGGCGAGCTCGGCTCCCGCTTGTTTGCCGAGGGGCCCAGCGTAGGTGCCCGCCGCTACGACGACGCGTTCGCTTTCGATGTGGGCTCCACCGACCAGCGTCACGCCGGTCACGCGCTTCTGTGCCACATGGATTTCCTGGACGCGCGCCTGGGTGCGAATGCGAACACCGCCTGCGAGCGCCATGCGACGTATGGCGGTCAGGATGTGGTGGACATCGACAACCCCGCCCAGCGGCAAGTGAATGGCGTGCTCGAGTGGACCTTCACGCAACAGCGGCACCCGTGCGTGAAGTTGCGCTGCGCTCATGGACGTGTGGAAGACCTCAAGATTGCGCGCCGTGTACCGCAGCTCGTCGAGCGCATCGGCCTCTTGCGAGGCGAGCACGACTCCCTGGGCCGAGAGCCATGAGGTCCCGAGCTGGGAATCGAGGATGTCTCGTGAGCGGGCAGCCAACCAAACCGCATAGCGACTCTCTTCGAGCGGCAGGAAAATAGCGGCGTTGCGCCCGCTGGCGTGGGTTGCGAGCATCGGTTCTGCTTCGAGCAGCAAAACGTCTCGAACGCCGAGGTCTGAGAGCTGCCAGGCGGCGGCAAGACCTGCGATTCCGCCGCCAATCACGACGATGGAGGCTTGGGAAATCTCTGAGGTCTGGTCAGGCAAAACACACTAGCGCTAGCACGCTTCCGGCCCGCTCGCCTCCCCGTGCTCAGACAGCAGGTTGACTATCGCGCTTTTGACCTGCGCCGTGTCGAAGGGCTTGAACAGACAGCGGGCAGCGAAACGTGCGGCGAAGAGGCGCGCTTCTTCGGTGAACGTGCCACCTGTCACGAACACCATGCGCTTCGCTGCGTTGGGACAATCACGGGATACGGCTTCGTGGACGTCCATGCCGGTGAGATCCGGCATCATCAAGTCGCAGAAGATGACGTCGAAACGGTTTTCAAGCGCTAGCTTGAGGCCGGTGGGCGCGTGATCGGCGATTTCCACGCGGTGGTCGCGCAGGATACGGCCCAGTGCCTTGGCTGCCAGGCCTTCGTCGTCGATGACCAAAATGCGTGCGCTCTTGCCGACTGGAGGATTGGAAAATCGCGGGCGCGGAGGCGGAGGCGGCTGGGTCCCGAGCTGCGCCGGTAGCTCGATGATGAACTTGGCGCCGCCCTTGCTGCGGTTCTCGCCGGTGAGCGATCCGCGCATCGAAGCGACGATTTCGTGGCAGATGGAGAGACCGAGTCCGGTGCCGATACCGCGCGGCTTGGTCGTGAAAAATGGATCGAAGATGCGGCGTAAATGCTCCTCTGGAATGCCCGGGCCCGTATCGAGCACTTCGACGAAGACGCGGGAGTTCCGAAGCCCTGTGCGGATGCGAATCTCGTTGTCTTGCGGATGGCCCGGCGGAATCGCCTGTGCGGCGTTGAGCAAGATGTTGACGAAGACCTGACCTAGGCGTGCTTCGTCGCCGCGCACCGGAGGCATGGGATCGAGGTCTTTGACGAGGCGCGCCCGGTGCCGAATCTCCGGCATCGTGACGCCGATTGCCCACTGCAGCGTGTTCTCCACGTCGATGGGTTCCACGCGGTCTTCGCCTTGGCGGGCCAGGGCTTTCAAGTCCGAAACGATGCGCTGCACACGACGCGCGCCTTCGTTGGCCTCGTAGAGTGCCTCTTTGATCTGCGCGCGCTTGCGCTCTGGATCGGCGACGCTCTCGCCCTCGCGCATCTGCCATTGATTGATGGAGTCGAGCGCGTATTGCACGTTCGCTATCACGTAGGCGAGGGGGTTATTGATTTCGTGCGCTACGCCTGCGGCCAGCGAGCCGACGGTTGCTAGGCGCTCTTGGTTGGCGCGCTCGCGTTCGATGGCAAGGTCGGCTGCGATGTTGCGGCACAACACGAAGGCGAAGTGCCCGTCGTCTTGCTTTCGCGAGGTTGCCCGCAGCTCCACGCTGACTTCCTCGCCCTCCCGCAAGATGGCTTTACCGCGCACTGCGCGCCCCTCGAGCATTTCATCGAGCAGCGCGCCCCAGCCGAGCCTGGGCAGACCCTCAGGTGCCACTTGGAGCCAGACAGGGGTCGTATCGCGCAGCTCATCGGGGCCGATACCGAACAGACGAGCAGCAGCTTCGTTGCATTCGAGGACCGCGCCCGTGGAGAGGTCCACCACGAGCATGCCCTCGCCTACGTGGTCGAGTGTCTCGCGGATCCGGTTCTCGCGGCGCTCGAGGGAGAGCTCGCGGTCGACGTCCTGGGCGAAGGCGATGATGCCGGAGATGTCTCCGCCTACGGCGAGAGGCGACAGGCGGACGCGCGTGAACTTGCGCCAAGGCGCGCTCGATTCGGGGCTGTCGACCTCGAAACCGCGCCCTTCGACGTCGAATATGATGGTTTCGCCGCCGTCGAGCACTCGGTCGAGCTGCTCACGGTAAAACACCTGGTGGTGCTGCAGGACGAAGTCGAAGAGAGACCGGCCCTCAAGCGACGCTTTGGCGGGGCAGCCTGCGAAGGAGATGATCCTATGATCGCGGTCGACCACCAGCACCACAGCGGGCACGGCGGAAAGCACGCTTGCTAGCTCCGAACGTGTCAGGCCAGCTTGCGCTGCCTCCCAGATCGGAGTCGGCGTGTTCGCATGTAGGCGAATTAATGGGGGCGTCGGACGAGCCATGCGCCAGCCACCATCCTATCACTGAGACAGCGGCAAGCACGTCTTTGCGCAAACGTCACACGATTTCTGTTCCAGCGTGGTAAGCCGCAGCGTGGCTCATCGGCACTTTCAGCAAGGCGATTATTAGTGGTATCAGACAGCACGCCCGAACCCACGAAGCGTCCATTGATCCTCGTCGTCGACGACGAGCCGGACATCGTACACACCCTTGCCTACAACTTGCAGCAGGAGGGGTACCACACACGGTCAGCAAAAAATGGCGCTGAGGCGCTCAAGGCGGCCCGCGAACGGCCGCTGCCCGAGCTGATTTTGCTCGATCTGATGCTGCCGGATATGTCTGGTACCGAGGTGTGCCGCGAGCTTCGCGGCGACGAGGGCACGCGCCGGATCCCTGTGGTGATGCTGACCGCGAAAGATGACGAGATCGATCGCGTGGTCGGTTTCGAGGTCGGCGCGGACGACTACGTGACGAAGCCTTTCAGCTTGCGCGAGCTGATGCTGCGGATTCGTGCGGTGCTCAGGCGTTCACGCGAGACGCACGTCAGCGCGCCGAGCGGGAAAAAGCAGGAATTTGGCCTGCTTCGCCTCGATCCAGAGGCCCACCAAGTCTGGGTCGCAGAAGAAGAAATCGTGCTGACCGCGCTCGAGTTTCGTTTGCTTACGACCTTGCTCGATAGGCGCGGGCGCGTGCAGACGCGTACGACATTGCTCGAAGATGTCTGGGGAATTCATGCGGATATCACGACCCGAACGGTCGACACCCACGTGAAGCGGTTGCGTGAAAAGTTAGGCGAAGCGGGAGAGTACGTGGAGACGATTCGTGGCGTCGGCTATCGATTGCGCCAGAAGCCGTAGGGGCAGCGCGCTTGAAACTCGGTATTCGGGGCAAGCTTTTCGCAGTATCGCTAGGGCTCATTGCGCTGGCGGCGCTGACCTGCGGCGTACTTGTAGAAACGGTGATGCGTCAGCTGCTCGCAGACCAAGTGAGTGAAGAGCTCGTGCGTCTCGCGGACATCACTGCGGAGGCGGTGGAGCAAGCACCCGGCGCGCTGTCTGCAGGTAGCCATCAAGGCTTGGTGCGGCGCCTTGGAACTGCGGGAAAAGCACGCGTGACGGTGATCGATCGAGGCGGCCGTGTGCTCGCCGATTCGTCGCTCTCCGACGGCGAACTGGCCAGCGTTGAAAGCCATGCCGACAGGCCTGAAGTGCTGAACGCCCGCAGCGACGGTCGAGGAGTTGCCGCCCGCTACAGCCACACCGTGCATGCCAGCATGATGTATCTGGCGGTTCCCTTCGAGCGACCCGATGGTGAGGGCGTGGTACGCGTGGCGATGTCCCTGGCTTATGTCGATGGACTCATCGCGCAGATGCGTTGGTTGTTGTCCGGCGCCGTGTTGCTTGCGCTGCTGGTTGCGGCGATGATGGGAGGGCTCGCTTCGGATTTTGCGTCGCGTAGCTTGATGCGTCTCGTGACGCGCGCCCGTGAACTTGCGACCGGACCGAGCGGCGAGCGCCTGACGGTAGAACATGGCGATGAGCTCGGCGGGCTTGCAGGTTCATTCAATCGCCTGGCGGATGAGCTCGAGCGCACGATGCGCACCCTGGGCGACGAGCGCGACCGCATCCAGGCAGTGCTGGAGAGTCTCACGGATGCCGTGCTCGCAATCGACGGACAGCTCAAAATTACCGAGATGAACCGAGCTGCGATGACGCTGCTCGGGCTCACGCGTTCATCGTCTGGGACGGGTCTCATCGAAGTCATTCGAGCCCCGCGCTTGCTTGAGATAGTCGAGCGCGCCAAGGACGGCGAGACTGCGCACGCCGAGTTTGTTTGGCCGGGTCCGCCACGGCGTATGCTGCTTGCCACAGCCGCTCCAGAAGGCGCTCGCGGGCAGTGCGTACTGGTGTTGCGGGATGTGACCGAGCTGCGAAAGCTCGAGACCATGCGGCGGGATTTCGTGGCCAACGTGTCCCACGAGCTGCGCACACCCGTCAGCATCATCAGCGCCAATGTCGAAACGCTGACCGGTGGGGCCGAACTCGATCCTGTACGTAGCCAGGAATTTCTGAGCGCGGTGCAGCGCAACGCCGAGCGACTCACGCACATGGTGAATGACTTACTCGATCTTTCACGCATCGAAGCAGGCAGCTACGACCTTGCGCTAGGACCGATGACGGCCGAAGGGCCGGTAGGCGGGGTTCTCGACTTGCTCGAGACGAGCGCCAACGCCAAGGACATCACGCTCGAGGTTGTCGCCGAGGATGACCTGGCGTTCGTGGCGGACGCACATTCGCTCGAACACGTGCTGGTCAACTTGGTGGACAACGCCATCAAGTACACACCGCGCGGAGGCACGGTGGGACTGTCTGCGCGCTCGAACGGCGACGAAGCGCTCTTTGAGGTTTGGGATACGGGTCCTGGTGTTCCCGAATCGCACCGGGCACGGCTGTTTGAGCGCTTCTATCGCGTGGATCCGGGCCGATCGCGAGATATGGGCGGCACAGGACTCGGGCTTTCGATCGTGAAGCACCTGGTCGAGGCGATGAAGGGCAGCGTCGGCATGCAGCCTCGGGAGGGAGGCGGCAGTGTGTTCTGGCTGCGCTTGCCAGCGGCACCTGGTCGAGCCGCGAGGTCAGCGGCCGAACTGGACGACCAAGCGGACGGGCGCTCCGAGAGCTGAGCGACTCAGGGAGCGCGAGGACGTTCGCTTTGGCGGCACCACTCGCTCCATGAGCCCACGTA
>CAZEWA010000120.1:0-16074 GCA_964515685.1 uncultured Polyangiales bacterium
AGGCAGCCCACAACACCGACGGTGCAATCGTTACGACAGCCGTCGCACTGGACGTCGTTGCCGTCGTCGCAGGCCTCGCTGCCTTCCCTTTCGCCGTCGCCGCAGCGCCAGGCGTTGAATCGCAGCGAGTCGATGAACCAGCCGTCGATGAAGAAGCTTGGCTCGTAGGCGATGGTGACGCGGGCGATGGGCGTATTCGATGTGTGCGAGAACTGGGCGCGCTTCGAGGTCACGGTGGGCTGCGTCACGGGGATGTTTCCGCCGCCTGCACCTGCAAGGGTAATGGTGAGCCCGCTCGGGTTGTCGAGGTCGAGCACATCGAACGAAAGCTCGTTTACTGCGGGCGAGAACAGAATGACGACGTCGCCGAAGGTGAAGCTGCCATCGACGTTGTAGGAGCCTACTAGAACGACTTCTCCGTCCATGCCTGCGAGAGATGGCTGGATCGGCCACTGGCTGGCTGGGCGATGGAGCTGCTGATTGCCCAGCCCGCCGCCACTTGTGATCGAAGCGATACCGCAAGGCGCAAATAGGTCGGTCGCCACATTTTTGTAGCCAAAGATGGCGCTGAAACCTGTACGCAGCGTGGCGCCCGTGCAGTCTTCCTCGAAGCTGATCGTGCGCTCCGCAGTACCCTGCGCCTCGGCGCTTCCCACGCCTGCCAACATCCCCGCGAGCAGAGCCCACAACAAAAAGGCGTTCTTCTTCACAGGTCACCTCCGAAATCAGCGCTGTCACGGGTGGGGGCAGCATCTCCGTTCGGGCTTTCCACGATGTGGAACTCCACGCGGCGGTTGGTCTGCATGTTCTCGGCCGTGTCGTTCGAGACGAGCGGGTGCTCTTCGCCCCAGCCCTTCGCTTCAAGGCGACTCGGGTCGATGCCCTCGGCGATGAGGTACTTCATGACCGATTCCGCGCGACGCTGAGACAGCTTGAGGTTTGTGTCATTGTTGCCGCGGCTGTCGGTGTGACCCTCGATGCGAATCTTGCGCAGCTGCGGATTCACCTCGAGCGCACTTCGTACCTGGTCGATGATGCCCAGCGAATCCGGGCGAATCTCTGCGCGATTCGTCTCGAACTCGATGCGCTGCAAGATGCGGATCTGGCTGCGATCGATGCGCACAGCGCTCGGGCAACCCTTGGTGTGGGCAGGTCCGGGCACGGTCGGGCAGGCGTCCTCGGTGTCGGGGATGCCGTCCTTGTCGTTGTCGAGGTCGGGGCAGCCGTCTTCATCTTCGAAGCCATCGAAGTCTTCGGGCTCGAGCGGACAACTGTCGCGCGTGTCGGGGATGCCGTCCTTGTCGTTGTCGAGGTCTGGGCAACCGTCTTCGTCTTCGAAGCCGTCCATGTCCTCCGCAACGTTCGGGCACTTGTCCTTCGCGTCGGGGATGCCGTCCTTGTCGTTGTCGAGGTCGGGGCAGCCGTCTTCATCCTCGAAGCCGTCGATGTCTTCGGCGTTCATCGGGCAGGCGTCATTGACGTCCAGGATGCCGTCCTTGTCGTTGTCCGGATCGGGACAGCCGTCGTCGTCCTGGAAATCGTCGAAATCTTCGGGCAGGTCGGGACAGCGATCCTGGTCGTCCACGATGCCGTCGTGGTCCCGGTCTGGCGGGGCCAAGGGTGGGCGTGGCGGCGGGAAGCCGAGCGACAACAGGGCGCGCATGTCGGGGACGCCCACGGCCTGCGTGAGGCCCGCCCCGATGCCGCCCGTGAGTACGAGCTTGATGGGCGTGGTCCAGCGTGCACCAAACAGAAGCTCGCTCGGCGTGCCGCGGCTCTTGAACGCCTGACCGTCGCGGAAGGAGGTGGCGCCGTACCATTCGCCCATGGCCGTCACCTTTTCGGTGATGCGGTAGTAGGCGCCCGCGCCGAATAGGAGCTCGCTGCCAAGCAGGGCTGTGCCGTAGTCGGCCGTGGGGCGATAGCGCCCGCCGATGTTGCCAGCGAAGGTCCAGGCATCGACATGGTAAGCCGCCGTGACTCGACCGTCCGCACCCACGCCGTCGTCGCCGCTGAGCCCGCGATCGTTGCCGCTCGGCAGCGTGATGGCCGCCTGTACGCCGACCTGGAAGGCGTCGAGGTCCTCGCCCAACAAACGCACGCTACCGCCGAGGGAGAGATCCCCGAAGGCCACATTCTTGGGGTCTGGAAAGCCTATGCCCGCGACGCTGGGCTGGTTGCCCTTCTGCGTGAGCAGGATTGGAGCGTGCACGAACAGCTCCAAGCGCTCCCCGATACCCAAGGCGGCGACCAGGTGCCCCATGAAGCGATGCTTCACGATGGCGCCGTCCGCGCTTTGGCCCTTCTCTGACAGCACCAAGGGCTGGTGTGCGTAGTCGAGGGTTAGCGACGCACCTGCACGTAGGTGACCCAACGTGCGGGGGAGCGACAGGGCAAGACCATCCTCTGTAGTAGGCGCGGGCCTAAAGCGATCCAGGGCAAAGCCTGCGTTGCTTTGGGCTTGGGCTACGCCGAGCGGAGCGCCAACGAGGAGGATGACGGCGACAAGGAAAGGTGAGGTACGCAAAGCGCCCGACCCTTACCACATTCGATCCCCTTTCGGGGAGGGCCTGGCCTGCGGAGCACAAAGGACGACGCTGTTCAGCAATCCACTGGCACTGACAATGTAAGCTAGATCGCAAACGCGTATCCCAGCCTAGGTGCCCAGTGTCAGCTAGCGTACGAGGCGCAGATTGGGGCGGCGCGCATCGGCGTCGAGGCGCGCGGGCTCGCGCGCGAGCAAAGCCCGGATGGGGGCGCGTGCGAGCGTGGCCGAACCGCGGGGGCTTGTGCCCACCGGGCTGCGGTCTTCAATCTGCTGGATGCGCTCGCGCATGGCTTCGGCCCACCCGACCTGTGCAGTGGGCTCGGTGGGGAACTCCTCCGGCTCGCTGGCAGGGCATGCGGCGGCTGGCAGCGTTGCGCTGCTGGTCGTGTGGCTTGGGCCAGTCAGCCGCGATGGCGGAAGCACGCGTCCCGAGGCCAAGCCTGCGAGCGCACGCTCTGCCGCATCGTCCGGTGTACTCCCAGCGAAGGACACAGAACCCAAGTCGCCCTCCCACTCCACACGGAAGGGAAGGGCGTCATTAGCGCAGTATGTGACCTGCACCTGTTCGGGAGCCAGCGCCCTACACAAGGCGCTCAACCCAGCTTCGTCGGTAACGCGTGAAGGGCTCGGCACACCTCGACAGTGCCCACTCGGCAGCGCTTCCGCAATCAAAAATTTACCTTGCGAAGCAGCGCACAAATGCTTCGGTGTAAGGCGTTTTGAATTGGGTGAGCGTTAGACGCGCTGCGTCTTTTTGTGCGCTTCGAAGCGTTTGAGCGCCTTGGATGGGGGTGGGCGCGACTGGGCTCGATGTCGCGAAGGTCAGGCGTCGCCGTCTGGCGTGGGCTTGCCCTTTTGGGCATCGAGCTCGGCTTGCGCTTGCTGGATTTGATCGAGCGGTGCGCGCGGGTTTTGGGTGTGCGTTTTGATGGAGCGCTCGCGGTGTGGAAGGGCTTTCCAGCCGCCACCTGAACGGAACGCCTCGAAGCCCCAGCGCAGCCAGCGCAGCAGACTCGCGGCAAGCCACAGCGCCCACACCAACATCAGCCCTTTGTAGACCCAGAGCGGCAGGCTGATGACGCTGACAGAAGGCATCGCGCCAGCGCTTCGGTCTTCGTACCAACGGAGAAGCTCATTCGAGCTGTTTTGCCCTGCGACTTGCATGTCGGGTTGCACCACGAGCCCGCGATGAACGGCGTAGGCAAGACACCACAGCGCAATCACGGTCAGCATGGCGAGCATGACTTGGGCAAAGTTGAAGGTGAGTGGCTTTTCGATTTCGTGTCGCGCGCGGTAGGCGAGGGCAAACAGCCAGCCGACCACGAACAGCACCACCACGACGTCGACCTGCGTGAGCCCTAGGCCGAGCAAAATCCACTCGTGCGTCTTGAGCGGCGTGTGGGGAACGCGCCCGAGTCCAGCAGCGGCGAGCAGCACCACGAGCAAGTAACCCCAGAACAACACGGCCGGGCCCCAGCTTGGGCCGCTCGCCCACAGCAGCCAACGCTCGTTCGGCATCTGCACCGTGGTGGTGACGTTGGTGAGCGGGCGCGACAATTTCAGCTCGCTCGAGCTGTACGCGAGCTCCATGCCCGTGGCGCGCTGCAGCGATAGGCTGACCTGATGGGAGCCGGGGTCGAGGTGCACTTCGACCGCGCCATCTTTGATGCGAGCGCTGCGGCTTACGCCGTCGACCGTGCAGCCCGTGAGCACGGTGTTTTCAGGCACAACGATGCGCTCGTTCGTACCGTGACTCGTGCGAATCTGCAGCGTGAGGGTCGACTGCTCCATGCGCGTGCCCGGCGAGAGCGCGAGGCTCACCCGGTCGATGGTGACAGACTCTCCTTCCGCTGCAGGCAGCTTTTCGGCGTAGAGCGTGAGGCTCTCGCCAGGCCATGGGCGATAGGTCGGCTCGTACGCGTTGTCCTGGGTGCGTGCGATGGGCGCAATGCCTTCGAAGCGCACGTGATAGAGCGAACTTGGGCGCACGATCCAGGTCTCGCTCCAGGGGCGCTTGGTGGCCCCGGCTGTGCCTTCGGGCGTAGCTGCGCGGAGCTCGAGTTTCGCGCTGGGAGCAAGCTCAGACTGGAAGCTGATTTGTCTGGTGTCGCTCGGAAGCTCCAGGAGCACGCTGCCCTGCTCGAGGGTAAGTCCAGTGTTGAGTATCGATTCGCCAGGCAACAGCGGAAAGCGAACGAAGAGACTTCCGCCCGTGGCGCCCATGCGCTCGATGGTGGTGTTCACGCGAAAGCGAAGGCCGAGCTCAACTTCGCGCCGCACGAGAAGCCACGGCTCGAGCGCCTCGCTGGTCTCGTCGGTCTGGGTTTCGGTGCCCTTTTCGGTTTCCTTGGAGAGGTCACGCCGGATAGACAGCGAGCCTTCCGCACGACCGTCGGCGTTGAGGCCATCGAATAGATAGTCTCGGGCTTCGGTGATCACGCGGTGCGGTGCGGAGCCGAGTGCAAGGGTAAGGCTTTGGGTCCGCGGCATGCTGCCGACGAGCTCCACTTCGTGCAGACCCGGAGCGAGCCGCACGTAGAGGAAACCGTCTTGGAGCCGTGTGGCGGAGAGCGCATCTTTGCCGTCTACACGCACTGTTTCAGGCGCGAAACTCTCGAGCGGGCCAGGCGCGCGGTAGGCGGTGGTAGCTGCCGCATGCACCTGAGCTTTGAGCGAAAGTCGCGAGCCTTCGATGCGAACATGCAGCGTGGGCACGGACAGGCAGCTTGGTTCACACGCGTCTGCTTTGAGTAAGCGCGTGCGTAGCTCGTGAAGCAAATCAGACGGCGGGAAGGCCTGCGCCTGTGCCTCGACCTGCGTGCTCGTGCCCAGGCCTAGCAAGAGCGCGAGGGCAGCGGCATAGGTGGAGGCTCCCTTGCTCGATCGCGGCAACGCGATATTTGCGCTGCGCACGAGGACCAGCAAAAGCCCGAGCGAAAGCAACACCGAGACCAACGACCAGAGGCGCGTGAGCCCCGGAGGCAAGATGAAAAGCTCGAAGCTCTGCGTCTGCTCGACCGGTCCCGACCAGCTCAAGTGAAACGACTGAAAGTTCCAGTTCGGAAGGCCGGGACCCGTCTGCACGACCTGGTTAGGATCTACGTCCTGGGTCTGCTTCACTTTCTTCAAAGCTTTGTTGGCGGTCTTTTGGTTGCGGCTGGATTCGGCGTAATCAGCGGATTTCCCCAGAGAATCACCCATCGGAGCGTCGTAACCCGAGCCACCTTCCATGGCCCCCATCAGCAGCTCTTCTGCTTCGCGTGCGTCCTCGTCCCGACTTGGCGCGGCCGCTTGCTCTACGGGCTGCATCGGCTCGGGCGCGCTCCTGCTCATCATGCTGGTGGCAGATTGAACACGTTCAAACCTCTGATCCTGGTAGGCGAGGTGAGGGTAGAGCGCCTCGCGCACGTGCTGCACGGCGAAAGGCACGATGACGAGCAGCATGCCAAGCAACGAGAGGGCAAAGCCCGCGCGTACAAAGTCGCGCGCTCGGCCCGCGCCCACTACGCGCAACAGCGAAGCGAACACGATCAAGCAAATCCATGCCAGGGCCGGTGCATCGTCCTGATGGTGGGTGAGCACAAGCGTCAGCAGAGCAAGCGGAAAGAACGCGCGACCTGCGAGCTTGCCCACCGCGAGCGACACCAGAAGCACGAAGAAGAAGTCGAACAAATCCCAGCCATCGAGCCAAGTGCCCGAGAGTCGGTCGACCCCTTGGCTCCCTAGCAGCATGAAGCCCGGCGGTAGATTCAAGGTGGCAGCCAGCGACTGCACATCTTGGTCGTAGGCGACGGCGGGCAAGCTGTTGCGACCTTCTTCGAGGCGCCAGGCAGTGTTCATGGCGATGGTATTGGTGCGCACTTCGACGCCACTTTTTTCGGCGTGGAGCGTGATGACTTGGTCTTCCCCGTTGAGCTTGACCTGTCCCAGCATTCCGTTCGTGAGGTCGATGCGGAAACCTTGGTTGATGCGACCCTGGAGCGAGTCGTGCACAGTGTATCCGCTGCCATCGAGGTCGAGCCACAACGTGCGCTGAAGCGACAGGAGATTCGGGGCGGGCTCGGGCTCGCCGCGGCGGCGCGTTTCAAGCTTGAGCGTTTTGCCGCCAGACATGGCGTAGGCCGGGTACTCCGCCCAGTCCTTCGCGAGATCGGTGCGCGTGGCATCGATTTGTGGTGCACCGCTGAGCTCCACGTGGCGCAGGGCGTCTTGCGCCTTGAAGACCCAGATTTCCTGTTCGGGCCAGGGCGACTCCGCGGCTCGTGCGGCGAAGGTGTCGCGCGGCTCAGGTGCCACGGCGCGCACGCTGACTTCGTATTCGCCGGCTTGTACCTGGACGCGCAGGCTTCCCTCCGCAGTGAGCTGCACCGGTAGATTGGCGTGCAACTCGATGGGCCGCGTGCCTTCCAGCAAGACGTGCGGTAGCACCACCTCGCGTGCCTTGCCTGCTGCTGAGATGCGTAGACGTGTGTGCACGATGACGGGCACGCCATCTTCGATCAGGCGGTGGACGCCGACGTCGAAACGGTCCTCTTCGACCGTCCCGCCCTTGCCGCGTTCGAGCCAAAGCTGACCATCTTTCTCGCGCTTCGGGGCGGTGACCTGTGCGCCGTTCACGCGCAGGGCGAGCAAGGCGACATTCTCGGGGACGCGCACCGACTCGGGGAGCGAGTTCCAGACGAAGCGTCCGGTGAGGCTGTGGCTACCCGCCTCGAGCAAGACCTCCGGGGTGGTCCCGCGCTCGAGGACCGGCACAGGCTTCCTGTTGACCTGCACGTCCTCGGGCCAGCGCTCGCGTGACCCGGGTAGGGCGATCTTGAGCTTGCGGTCGGTGCTGACCTGCATCGAAAAGCTTGCCCCGGAGGCGTTTGCATCAATGGAGAGTTGCGTGAGCCAGACGCAGGTGCGCGTGCCGTTCACGAGTGGGCAGCGGGCGTCCCCCGTGCCTTCGAGCACCCACGGGACCCAGGGCAACAAGGGGGTGGGAATGTCGTCGCGGGAGTTTTGCGCAAACGCCAGGGGGGATGCCGCCCCCAGGAGGGCCAGACAAAGCGCGAACGACCTGAGAAATCGGCGAAAACCTAACGGACGCATGCCATCTCCTGAGCAAACCTGCTACCCGGACCTACGCCCACGGAGGGTTGAGGCCGGTTACTGCGACGTGCTGCGCTACACTGCGGATTCAGTCGGGTGTAGCAGAGCATGCTTGGGCCACATTTGGGGGCCTTTTGTGCTGTAGTCGAAGCGCGCGGAGCTGCGCGCAAGCAGAACGAGGAAGGGCTCCCATGAAACTTGGGTTGGTTGGCGGAACGGGGCGTGAGGGCACAGGGTTGAGTGTGCGTTGGGCCAAGGCGGGGCACGAGGTCTCCGTGGGGTCGCGTGACGCCGCGCGCGCGCAGGAAAAGGCTCGGGAACTTTCGGAAACGGCCGGGGTAGAGATCACCGGCGGAGATAACCTGTCGGTCGCCCGGGATGCAGATGTGGTCATCCTGTGCGTGCCTTTTTCGGCGCACGCCGAGACCGTCCGTGAGCTTAAAGATGCGCTCTTTGGGAAGCTCGTCATCGACATCACGGTGCCGCTTGCGCCACCCCATGTGCGAGAAGTTCACCTGCCAGCGTCGGTATCGGCCGCGCAGGAGGCCGCCGCCATCCTCGGGGAGGGAACGCTGCTTGTCGCCACGCTGCACCATGTAAGTTCTTCCCATCTCGGCGATCACAATCATGCGTTTGCTTGTGACGTTTTGGTGTGCGGGGACGATCTATCGAGCAAGGACATCGCCATCGAATTGATTGGGCACCTTGGTCTCACCGCCTTCGACGCAGGTCCCTTGCGGAATGCGGTCGCCCTGGAAAGTCTGACGCCAGTGCTGCTCTACCTGAACAAACGCTACAAGACTGACGGTGCTGGAATCCGCATCGTGGGCCTGCCCGAGCGCCCATGAGCGAGGTTGCCTGCGATGTAACCCTGTCGCTGTTTGCCCTGCCTGGGGTGCCCCGCGTGAAGCCAGGGGACGACGTGGGCGAGCTTATCGCGGAGGCGCTGCGTCGCGCAGACCGCAGCCTCCAGAACGGCGATGTGCTGGTGGTGACGTCCAAGCTCTTTTCGCGTGCCGAAAATCGGTTCGAAGCCCTGCCGCAAGTCCAGGTGAGTGCGGCTGCCGAAGCCTTGGCCGAAGAGACAGGCAAAGACCCGCGCGTGGTGGAGCTGATCCTGCGGGAGAGCACGCAGGTCTCGCGAAAGGCGCGCAATGTGCTTATCGTGCGCCATCGCCTAGGTTTCGTTTCTGCCAATGCGGGTATCGATCTGAGCAATGCGCTGCCGGATGCGGAGTCTGCGGCGAGTGGCCCCTGGGCGCTGCTTTTACCGAGTGATCCGGATGCCAGCGCGCAAAAAACGCGAGCGACATTGGAGCTGCATTTCGGCGTGCAGTTGGGCGTGGTGGTAAGCGACTCCCACGGGCGGCCTTTTCGCATGGGCACTGTGGGTGTGGCTCTGGGCGTCGCGGGTTTGCCAGCGCTCTACGACCAGGTGGGTCGCACGGATCTCGACGGAAGACGGCTTGAATCCACTGTGACGGCGCTCGCCGATCAGGTGGCGGCGGCGGCGGACCTGGTTGCGGGGCAAGCCGATGAAGCACGGCCCGTGATTGTCGTGCGCGGTCTGTCGTTTAGCGCCAGCGCAAGTCGTGCGTCGGACCTGTTGCGCGAGCGCGGCCAGGACCTTTACGCATGACCTTTCCGGGTAAGGTGGTGTTTCTCTCGGGCGGCGTAGGGGGCGCGCGGCTGCTGCACGGAGTCGCGGAGCTTCTGCCGCCCGAGCGTCTGACCGTGGTCGTCAACACGGGTGACGATTTTGTGCACTGGGGCCTGAGTATCTGTCCCGACATCGACACGGTGCTCTACACGCTGTCTGAGTTAGGCGATGAAGCACGCGGTTGGGGTCTGAAAGACGAGACGTTCGCAGCGCTCGCGCGCATGCAGACATTCGGCGCACCCTCGTGGTTTGCACTCGGCGACAAGGACTTAGCGACGCACCTGGTGCGAACCGAAGCGCTTGCCGCAGGCGAATCACTCACGAGGCTGACGGCGCGGCTCGCCCAAAAGCTAGGCGTGAAGCCCAAGATCTTGCCCATGAGCGATGAACCTCGGCCCACGTTCGTCGACACGTTCGAGCATGGGGAGCTTTCATTCCAGCGCTGGCTCGTGGAACATCGCGCGCCCGCCGTGCGCGCAGTTCGCTTCGGGGGAAGAGGGCAGGCAACGCCCGAGGTTCTTTTAGCCCTCCACGCAGCGGATTTGGTCCTGATAGGTCCGTCGAACCCGTACGTCTCCATCGACCCGATTTTGTCGCTGCCTGGGGTGCATGAAGCTATCCACGCAAAGCCCGTGATCGCGGTGTCGCCCATCGTGGGAGGGCGCGCGGTCAAGGGCCCGCTGGCGGCGATGATCCCTACACTCGGCGGAGTCTCTGCTTCGGCGCAGGCCATCGTGCAGCACTACGCGGGCTTGCTTCGAGGCATCGTGGTGGAGCGCGAGGATGTCGGGCAAATCCAAGGTATTCCGTGTCACGGCACCGATACGATCATGAGCGGGAAGGCGGCGCGCGTTTCGCTCGCCCGTGAAGTGCTGCAATTTGCTGGGCAACTGCTGTGAACCAGCCTGACTACCGGTTGTGGTTCATACTGCCGGTGAAGGGCTTTTTTCGAGCCAAATCGCGCCTCGATCCGGTGTTGTCGCCGCAAGTTCGCAGCGCCTTTGCGCGAGGGCTTTTCGAGCACGTTTTGGGCACGATCCTGCAGCTAGAAGAGGCCTCGGGCGTCCTCGTGCTCACAGAAGACGACGAGGTAGAGTCGCTCGCGCGCGGCCGGGGCGCACAGGTGTTGCGAGACCGGAGTGCGAACGGCCTTGCCAGCATCGTCGATGCAGGGCTGTCGCGCGTGCACGCCTTAGGGGCAAGCGCCGCGCTCGTCTGCATGGCGGATCTTCCACACCTTACTGTCGACGAGCTGCGTCAGGCGGTCTTAGCGCTCCGAACACAGCCCGTGGTGCTTGCTCCAGACGCAGCCGAGGCGGGCACCAACGTATTAGGGCTTGCGCCAGCTACGCTATTTCCGAGCTGTTTTGGCCGCGAAGACAGCTTTGCTGCGCATCTCGCGCGGGCCCGCTCATTGGGACACGAAGCGGCCGTGCTGCGACTGCACGGCCTGTGCTTCGATGTGGACGGGCCCCAGGACCTGTCAGGTTTGGACGGTTAGGCGGGCTATCCACGGCAACCAGCACAGCTTCGCTAGCCGCTTTGTTAACTCGCTTGCTTTCGTGAGATGTAGCTCACTCAGAAAAACCGATGTCGCGATAGTGGACGACGGCGAGGGGGCACAAATAGCTCGGGACCTTGTGCTCGGAATACAGAAACGGGGTGGGTCACGCTCCGTGCTTCGCATCGAAGATGTGGTCTTGTTTCACGCATTGATCGAGAGCACAAAGCTTGCCCAGCGTAGTCTCAGATGTCTACTTAAGCTCGTTTTCGGAGCGCCGAAATACGCCTTTGCAACACTTCTTCCAGAGCATGTTGCCCGGCACTCGAAATACGGCATGCGAAGTTCGATGTGCGAGGCTTTTTCTAACGAAGGACGACGCAAATCGGGGCGATGGTCGGTAGCGCGCAGCAATTTACCGTTGTGTTGTCTCTAGATCCATCTGGTTGGTGCGCAATACGATCGAATGCGTGCCACGCACGAGACGTAGAACGTCGACGTTTGTGATCGGGGTTGCACAAATGCTCTGCGCTCGTACCGGAAGCATTTTGTACAAGCTCGCCTGCTGGATACGGTCGAAAACTTTCGAGGCGCTTCGCAGTAACTGACGCTCGCGGAAGGTTTCACTTCCATCTGAAAGAAGGAAGATTTGCGGTCCACGCCCGCCTATCTCCAGACGAATGGTCTGCAGTCTGTTGGCACGGGCTTTTGTGGCGATCGCGGTGGCATGTCGGTCCAAAGCACCAAGAACCTCTCGCACAGCGGCCGCCATAACAAGAGGACTTATGAAATAGTTCTCTTCTATTACCTGCCGCCGCTGAGAATAGCTGACCATTCTGTTCGGAAGATTTCCTTGCAGTATGGCCGAAAAAAGGGTTTCGGCGGCCTCTTCATCTTTTAAGTCAATGCCATCTGCAGCCACGACGACCGTTTCAGATCCGAGTCCTAAAAAGTGAAAATGTGCCCGGGGATCCCGCTCTACGACTCGATAGCCTTTGCCCAACGGTGTAGAAGGTATGGACTCGACCATATGACTGTGCTGCTTCGCGTAGGTTGTGGATATAAGTCTGCGCCCTCTAGAGGGGCGCTCCCACTCCATGTCCTGCCAGCCGCTGGCGCATCTACATGCGAGGTCAGTCGTGGCTTCGAGAAAGGTGAGTACAACGGCCGGTCGGCCCTCCTCACACACTTCCGTCAAACCAACTCGCCATCCACGGCGTTCAGCCTGGGGCAACTCGACTGGGAGACAGGCGCTTAGATCGCAAGTGTACTTGCGGCTCTTTGTTGAGCAGGCTTCGATGACCTCGAATACGGTTGGTGGTGTGAGCGACGTTGACGTCGCATCTGACGTTACACTCGCGCGAATGCACTCTGCCCATGCATCGCAGGTTTCAGCTGAGATGATGTCGGGGGCCTCGGCCCGCGCTTGTCCGAAAATTAGGCTCCCAACGGCACTGAGGAGCCACATGAGGGGGCGCCCGCCATCCAGAACACTTCGGATGCGTGATTCCGAAAAACGATTCAGGTTTGAAAGAGACCTCATTGGACACTTGCTGCGATCACCCCAAAAGTTAACGACTTTGTTGTTGCGCCCCAATCAGGTTTGTACCAAATATGGGCGTGAGCTGTCACGTGATCCGCAAGCTGATCAAGGACGGGATCTTGCCGGCGAAGCAGTACGTCTTCGATGCGCCGTGGCAGATTCTTGCAGCAGATCTCGAACATCCCTGATGTTCAGGATGCTCTATGTCGCCGTAGGAAGCGCGCGGGTCGTCCGTGTCGCATGTCCCGTGACGAGCACCCCCTCGTAATTCCAGGCACTTGAGGAAAGGGCGCACAATGAAACGTGAACGGCGACGATGCGCAGCGCTCTCTCGCTCGCGTTGTTGTCCACCGGTACGTTCACATCACTCAGGAAGACTTGCAGCTCCTCCCAGTTATCGAGTGCGTATGAAATGGCCTTGCCCAAAGGCCCCTTCGGCGGGTGTACCGAAACGGTGTGGTCGGCTACTCAAATCCGTTGACGCACTCCGGCCAAGAGGTACACGCTTGAAGCGTTCTCTACGAGCGCATTCAGTAACCCAATATGACACATAGTTTGTCGAACTAATTAGAGGAAACGGATCAGGCATGATTAGGCACTTCGCCCGCGTGGTCACCACATCCGCCTTGCTCTTTGGTCTAGGCCTAGCGCTAATTCCCAATGGTTTAGTTCGGGCCGACAGTAGGACTTGGACCGCCGGCTCTACTGTCACTGTTAAGATCAACTGGAATGCGTTCATTAGTTCTGGATTCGTGCCGCTAGGGGCCGAAGGATGGCAGTCCGCGATCGAAGATGCTGTTATCAACGCGTATACTCGCTGGCTGCACGTGAGTGGAATGAATCTGAATGTCCGCTTCGGGGGCTATACCACCGCAACCGCGGCAAGCAGCAACGAGATTTTGGTGACCGCGAGCGAAGCTCATGCCGGGCCACGCCTAGCTAGCATGTTCGGCGGTAGTTCCGGGGTGAGGCTAGTCTTCCATCGAAGCCCCACCGTTGGCGGTGTGCCCTACAACTGGGTTGCCCACTATCCAACATCATCTGCGCAAATTGACTTGGAAGCCGTGGCAATCCACGAGTTCGGTCATGCCTTAGGTTTCTTGAGCGATCTACCGAATACTGCCGAAAATGCTCGTCGAACCATGAATGGCACCTACAGCTGGCAAAAAGGTCGCTTCGGACCTTTCAGCGGTGATGTTGACGCAATTCGGGCCTTGTACGGCACGACAGATCAGTGGGATCTTAATCTCATGGCCAGAAGCACGGACAGCGGTGCTTCTTGGCAACCGGTTCCATTCAACTGCGAGCGTCCGACCACGAACGAACCCGCGGCTGTTCTGGATGGCAGTCGGCTCGTCGTGTTCACGACCAACATGAGTAAAAAGCCCGCTTGGATTGTTGCGGACACATCGGGGACTTGTGCAGCTAGCGGCACACAGTTCGGGGGCGAACGTAGCTTTTACGGTGTAGGAGCAGGCAACAACGGCGGACTCTATATGTGGGCCTGGGTCGATAATGCGAACGATGACATGCAAATTAAGGTTCTGCGTTCCGCTGACCGAGGAGTGTCCTGGGTCTGGGTCAACCCACCGTCGCCATCACGGGCGATTGGCACGCCAGCGATTCGGCACCTCAGCGGAGATACCTGGGTCCTGTCCTACGCGAGACTCGATTGGTCGAGCATGAGCAACACCGCAGATGTGATCCTTCGCGTCACCACCAACAACGGCGCGAGCTGGGGTGGAGAGGTGGTGCTCTCGGATTCGGTGGGGTCGGGAACGCACGCTCGATCGGGAGTCACTCTAAGCAGTACAGTTTCGGGCACCACTGCTAGCGTGCTCGTAGCCTTCTCCAAGGCTGCGGAGAATCTTACCGAGCTTGCAGACATCCGCACGATCAAGGTGCCCGTGAACGTGTCCACGGGAGCAGTCAACGTCCCTGGCGCCACTCTCATCGTGAGCACGTCGCGAACACGCTCATCCCCGTCTATTGCTCGAAATAGCGTTGGTTACGCGAGGACCCATGTGAAAACCAACGACGGCGCTACCTTTGGGGCCGACCTGGGCTTCGGTACGATGCCTCTTACGGGCACGGGATGGACGGCCACGCAAACATGGCCCGGCTCCGGAGGCATCAGATTTAGTACACTTTGCGGTCAAAATACCGTCCAGAATATGTACAACCTGATGGTGCAGTGACCCGTCGCGAGGAAGAGGTTATCTAGTGGACTTCAGCAGGATGAATCTGTGCGTGCTGTTTGCGATTGGTCTGGTGCTTGCTGGTACCCCAATTCGTACACATGCCAACTCAGTGCTCGAAGCAGAGCCAAACGAAGAAGACGTGATCAGGTCGGGTGATTCGCTAGTGCTCGGCAGTTTTGGCGGTGTGACGAGAGTACGAAAAATTTCAGGGTCAGTGTCCCTCGATGATGGCCGTATCGTCGAACAGACGGTCGTGGTCACAGATTATCGATTTAGTGTGCTTGACGTAGTAGACGGAGTGGTAGTTCCGGACGAGATAACTATTAGCATTCGTGGAGGAAGGCTGGACGGGATTGAAACCCCTGCAGATCTCGTTATTCCTCGGCAATCTGGTCTATTCGCTGTGGCTCTTCGTCAAGAAACAATCTCTGGACGTCAAGGCTACTTGCTGGGGGGTGCGCGGTTGATTCCAGTCGCCGTGGAGGGCATTGCCAAATTTCGAGACAAAGCCCGCGGGCTGCGAGCTGGAATGAGTTCAATACCTGACGTGATGTCCAACATGGGAGACGATGCGCCGAAGGATAACTAACGATGCCAAATAGTGTGTCAAGGTGCCTCTATCTGACTGCTCTTATCGCGTCGCTCTACAGCGGGTGCGACGATGAACCGGTATCCTCCGACTCGGGAGTAAATGATATAGATGACGGAGGCCTGTTGAGCTGTGAGGAGGCCGATCGAATCTTGGTGACGGAGCTTCAAATCAGCCCAGAGCTGCAGAAGCTCAAGCTGTGCAAGGCGGACGATGAGTGTTCGACCTGGCTTCCTGCGCTTGAATGCAAAGAGAAGGCGTCCGAGCTCAGCTCGTGCGAGCAGCCGATTCTGGCAGGTGCAAAAACTGGTGCCGGAGAGTGGCTCAGCCAAATTTCCACGATGATTTGCCCACGCATCACACCGGGCTGCTTTGGCGGCCCTTCTTGTCCACCGTACCACGCCGTCCGGTGTGAATCGGGGATTTGCGTGATAGTCAGCAACCCTGACGCCGGACTGTGAAGATAGGGAGGCGCTGCCCCAAAGTGGTCTGGTTTGGTTTTTTCGGCGCAGCCGCACTACGAGAGGGCCCAAGCGCATGCTCGTCTGACAGATCAGCGAGCAGACGCTCTACATGTGGAAGTATGCTTCACTGGACACTTCGGATATCCGCAAGCTGCGTCAGCTCGAGGAAGAGAACAAGGAACTCAAGCAGTTGTCGCGGATCTGTCGCTCGACAAGGTCATGTTGCAGGACGTGCTCATGGCCGCGCAGGTTGTGGCTGACTTGGTAGGGACACTTCTCTCCGCTGGGCTTACGTTTCTACGGGAGCAATACACGGTCTCATGCACGGAACGCTGGTACACGGTGCGAGTTGCTGGGATGCCCTGATCAAGCTCAGTCAGCTTCTCATATTACGCCGAGCGAGTCACGTGTGAGTTCGTGCTCCTCGAGAATGTCGTATCCGCTTCTCCGACCCGTGTAGCGGTATCTCCAGGG